>CASFKR010000132.1 GCA_949295265.1 uncultured Verrucomicrobiota bacterium
GAAATTGCGCATACCCTCGAGGTCGTCCGCACGAATAGCGTCCTGAAGGTCTGCGACATTGAAGCCGCCGTTCTCGGGACGGATGGTGCCGGTGAGAGAAGAAAGCTCGGTGGCGATGGTTTCGACGAAGCTGATGCGCACCTCGTCATTGGGAAAATCAAGGGTAAGCGAGCCGCCTGCCCGACTTTCGGCAATGGTCAGGTAACCCGTCTGGTAGAGGAGTGGGATGACGTCCTCATGATCCTGATCGCGATAGCTCTGGAGAAGATTCTCGGAGACACGAATTTCGTGGTGGGTGACGCGGCGGGGATCAAAGCGGCGCTCGCCCAGACGTTTGAGGAGAAAGGCGGGCGTACCGCTGGTGAACCAGTAGTTCAGGATTTCCTTGCGCTGAAAAGCGCGGATGAGGCTGAAGGGGTTGTAGACGCGCTCGCCTTTGGCAGCGAAGAGATATCCGTCGTAGGCACTCTTGAGACGAACGAGCATTTCCTCGCGGGAGCACCCCTCCGATTGAGCGAACGCATCAATCTCCGGCGCGAACGTGGCCTCCAGATCGCCCTGTGTGATGCCGCAAATTGTGGCGTAAGCAGGATCGAGCGTAATGTCGTTGAGTTGGTTGAGGCCGCTGAAGATGGTCGTGCCTGTGAAGCGCGTGATGCCCGTAATGAAAGCGAAACGTACGCAGTCACCATGGTCTTTGAGGTTGGAGAAGACCCCTTTGAGCAGGGTGCGGTTGCGCTCGCGCTCCTCTCCCTCTGTTGAAAGGAGCCCTTCATCGTACTCATCTACCAGCACCACGGCCTGTGTGTGAAGGACGTTGCGGATGTGCAGAAGGATGCGTTCAAAACGCAAGCCCGGGTCGTCAGGTTCCGTGCACGGCATCCCCACTTGATTTTCCATTCGCTCGAGGGACTGGTGGAGCCTCAGCAACATCGCATCAGGCTTGGAATAGGTCACGCTCGTAAAGGTGAAATGAAGGACAGGGAATGTCTTCCACTCCGTCTCCAGCTTCCCGATGGCCAAGTCCTGGAAGAGGTCTTTCTGTCCCTCAAAATAAGCCTTGAGCGTGCTGATGAGCAGACTCTTGCCGAAGCGCCGCGGCCGCGACAGGAAGTATTGCCGCCCCTCTGTGACGAGCCGATACAAATCCGCCGTTTTGTCCGCATAGAGGTATCCCCCTGTGCGGATTGTTTCGAAGTCCTGGATGCCGATGGGCAATAAGCGCTTTCCGTTCATGCCGCGAGTATAACACAACTCGGCTCCGCCACCAATGCGCGCCGTCTCGACAACGGGCGCAACGCCCGAAACCGCACGGGCTCAGTTGCTGAAGTGCGGGCGCAGTGCCCGCATCGGTGCAGAATGGGGCCGCCGCCTGCTCAGCCCGGCGGCTTGTCGGGGCTCTCCAAGATTCGATCTCACGGCCACTGCGAAAATAAACGCACCTTTCTTCGCGCTGTTTGGCTCTGCGCCTCTGCAGGAAATAAAGAGGTTCATTTCACGCTTTTACAGCGGTGCCGCCGCATCCGCCGCCGTCAACCCGAGGCGGTCGAGGCATTCAAGCAGGAAAGCGTCCGTGACGGGGCGGGAAACGGTGCGTACGGGTACGTCGTCGCCGCGGGCACCGCCGAGGCGGATGCCCGCTTCGGAGAGTGCGTGCATCAGGGCACGGTATTCCTCCAGGCTCGTGCAACGGTCGAACCATGTGCGTGCGCTTCGTTCATCCGCGCATTGCAGGAGCATGTCCAGTGCTTCAGCATCCGCATCGGGACCGGCCTCGCGCACGGCGGCATCGACGAGCGCCGTCAGAAATGTCTGTTTCTGCGCGAGATCCGGAGATGCCTTCAGACGCGCAACATATGCGGCGGCGTTTTCTTCGGGCGCGGACCGGAAGAGGCTGACGGTGTGCACCGTTTCGGGCCGGAGGCGCACGCCGTCATCTCCGCGAAGCGCATCCGGAATCGTATCGACAAACCAGATGCAATCCGGGAAGGCCTTTCGCGCGGCGGCCAGAACGGTTTCCGCTGGCATCTCTCCCGGGTCTCCGTAGAACATCGGGGTGGCGCGCCAGTGGATCAGTTTGCGCAAAATGGCGTAACAGGCCGCCGCCTGCTCTTCAAACGAGCCAGAGCAGGGGAAAGGAAGCCCCGTGAAAATGGGCAGGACGAGCGTGCCGGAAAAGGAATATCGGTACTGTTCCAACTTGTCGAAATAAGCGTCTGCGGCGGCGCGGGGAACAGGCAGGGGCTCTTGGGCCCCATGCAACGTATGGGCGATGGCCGCCCAGAGCAGATTGGTGCGGGGAGAAAACAAGAGCCTGTCACCGGACTGCCAATTCCGGAACGAATACAGCGTTTGAGCCGCTTGGGCGGGCAGTACTCCGGTCGGAATTTCAATACGCCACCAGATGGATTCCTGCCGGAGGGGCGCCTGTTCGTTCACGGCTTCGTAGGCGGGTTTTCCGTTGATGAGAAGCTGCTCGGCGAGGGCGGACCCGCGCCAGTGCCGGACCACGAGTTCGGCCGGAAGGGTCGCCACTGTCTGTTCGATGCGTGCGGCATAGCGATGGTCGCAGTAAAAGCGCAGGAATGGGCGTCTGCGAATCTCCTGGAGCGGTTGCGGGAGCTGCATCAGCGGCGAAAGTTGCACGTAGCAGCCCATGAAGAGGTCGCGCGGATCGTAGATGGTGACGGCGATGCGGTAGACGTCTCCGCGGGTGAGGATGCAATGGCGTTTCCAGAGCATCCATGCGGGAACGGCCGCTTGCGCCAGGATGCCCGCAAGAATCAGGAGCCGGAGCCAGCGTTTCATGCGGCCTCCTTTCGGCTGCGTACGAATCCGCACAGGTTGAACGCAAGCAGTATCACTCCGCAGCACACAAACAGAACGCCGTGGAGCGTCAGGTTGTCCGAGTGGGCGGCGAAGCCGATCCACGCAGAAAACAGGGTAAAGAGGAGCCCCTCATTGGCGGTCATGCGCTGATGGTTCCGGATGCCGCTCAGGAGCATCAGACCGCCGATCGCGAGCGCGGAGGCGGTGGCGAGAAGGGGCAGTTTGAGCACGCTCGCGAGTACCGCCAGCGGAAGGAACGCCAGCAGGAGCCCCTCGCGGTACAGGAGGCGCCGGAGAGCGGCGATGATCAGGAACAGCGCACCGCATTCCCAGGGCGAGATGGATACCTTGAAGGAGATTCCGGCGCCGAGGTCGATGAGGAAAAATCCGCCCAGTACGAGACCGCCCAGCAGCGACAGCGGGCGGTCCAGGAGCGGGTCGCGTTCCCGTTCGAGCCGGCTTCCGGCCATCAGGGGAAGCGCCAGCGGAATGGTGAGAGCACTCCAGAGATACGTGTCCGGGTCCGTAGTCCCATTGACGCAGCGCTGAAGCGAGTACGCAAGGGTGGCGGAGAGCGCCAGCGCGCTGCCGGCGCCGAACCACCGCTGCCCGCGGGCGTAGAGTCCCGGCGCATGCCAGACGCGGATCATGGCGGGTACCCAGACCAGAAGCGCGGTCAGCCCGAGAATGGCTGCAGAAACGAGATACCGGTACCTCGGGTATTCCCAAAGTCTCAGATCCGGAAAGGTGAGCGCGGCGGCGATGCCGAAAATCAGGCAGCCGAGCCAGGCGGCGGTGGAACGCACCGCCACCGTGACGGGCAGCAGAAGCCCCGCCATCGTGGCGCAAAAGGCAAAGCTGGAGGAACTCAGCTGCAGGACGCGCCCCAGCAGCGCGATGCTGCACAGAACTCCGCCCGCCCAGAGGATGCCCAGCACCTCCTCCAGTGCCACCTGCCGCGCCCGGCGGTGCAGCGTCATCCACAGATAGAGGCTCCACGCCGCCACCAGCGGCAGCAGCGCAATGCCAATCTGAACCGGGAGCGGCACCCAATGCCAGTTGGCGGCCAGAATCGCGGAGAGGCCCACAATCAGTAGCGCCACACCGGCGGTGCCCAGCCACAGGAGCCCCGGTAGCGGTTTGTCAGGCGGCAGATTTTCTTTCATGAAAGCAGAGAGGAGGTTGGACCGCGACACCGCGCGTGCATGCGGCAGACGGCGGATTTGGGCGCGCAGGTGCGGCCCGTTCAGGAAAAGAGACCGAGCTGACCGGAAACAACGAGCTTATGGCCCTTGTCGACATCCGGGTCCGACGTGTCGTAAACCACGAATTTCACGCCGGGGAAGCGCTTGCGGAGCGTGGTCCGGATGAAATCCGCCACGGCGGCCACATTGCCCGGGTCGTCATCGGAAAAACCGACGGAGACCGGGCGGTTGGAGCCCATGCGCTCCACCATGCGGAAGAGGTGCTCGAGAAAATCGAGAATCGCAAACTGCTTGCGTGATTCCGAGTTTTCGGGGTCGAAGTTGGAGTTTTCCTTGACCTGTCGGATGAATTTCGGGTTGGTGACCGCATGGTAGCGGTTCTGGTCGAGGTAGTTCTTGAGAATCTCCCCGTCCGAAAGGCGCTCGTTGAGGCCCGGCTCATCGAAGCAGATGACGTAGCCGCGCAGGTTGCGGATCATCTCCTTTTTCTCTTCGGGCGTGAGAATGCGCTCGATGAACATTTCCACGCCTTTGCGCAGCGACTGGGGATTGTGCCCGCGGGCGGTCACGATGGCAAAGAGGCGCCCTTCGCGGAGGGTTTTGCGGAAGGTATTGAAGGAGGGCGGCTCGCGGTCCTGCCCGGCCAGCAGCCGGTCGATGGCATTTTTGGCATCGAGCAGGAACTTGGATTCGGAGCCCTCGATGTCGCGGAATTCGACGAACGCCGCATCCCAGTTGCCGTTCGGGGGCCGGTAATTGACGGTGTCCTTGCGAATGACGGAGAAGAGGGCCGTGGAAACGAGGTGCGGCACCCACGTGCCGTCTGCCAGCCGACGGTCCAGGTGGATATACGTCGGCATGTGCAGAATGTTGTCATCCCAGTCGAAGATGTAATACTTGAGATCGCGCCGGGCGATATCGGGATTGTAATCGTTCGCAGGCATGGCGGAGCTCCCTTGACCTTAGCGTGGAAAGAGGGTGCGGCGGGGCTGGCCCGGTGGCAGGGGCGTGGCAGTGGCGTTGGTGGAACCGGGCGTGCCGATGGCGGCGCCCGTCGCGGCGGCGGGGGTTCCGGTGGCGGCTTTGGGCGGCGCCGGGGTGTCGCTGGGCAGATACTCGGGCAGGGAGATGTCGATGGGCTTCGTGGATTTGACGGTCCGGATTTCCACGGAGGCGACGATGTTGGACGGGGCGTAGGAGATGATGCCGGAATCGGACGGCAGCCGTAGCGAGACGGGCACCTTGAAGCTTTCCGTCTTGCCGTCGACATCGATGGGGGTCGTGGGAATCAGGAGACCCTTCGCGCGGAAGGTGATGAGCTGGCTGTAGGAGCCGAAGAAGGTGATTTCAAGCGGGTCGGGGAGCGAGACGCTGGCGGTACCCTGCAGCGGGGTGCCGACGAGCACGGGCTTGGCGACCATGTTGGTGGTGACGAGCCGGGCGGTATGCTCGAAGGTGACGGAAATCTGCCGCGGATTGGCGGAGACGAAGCGCAGATTGCCCATGCCGCGGATGGAGCGCGGCGTGAGTTGAATGGAGTCGATGTGGATATCGGTTTCGCGGTTGCAGTCGAGGGCGTGCGCAAATTCCTGCACGGCTTCGAGCGGCGCGCTGTTGAACTTGTCGACCGATTCGCGGGTGCCGCGGAGGGTGACCTGAATCGTGGACGGATTGACGTCGACGATGACGGTATTGGGATTGCGGTTGATGATGCGGACGGGCACTTCGAAGGAAACTTCGTGCCCGATGCCGTACCGGATCAAGAGAATCGTGACGGTGGAAAGGAGGAGGGCGCCCGCCTTCAGATTGCCGTTGGGACCCAAAAAGCGGCATAGCACCTCGTTGAGGCGTTTTTCCTTCGCGGAGCGCGAGGGGCTCTTTTTCCCGGTGAGGATTTTGGGCAGATGAAAGGCGTTCCGTAACATATCAGTTCCCCTGGCGAATGTCGGAAATGACCTGCGTGACGGGGTCGATGGTTTCGTTGGCGGCATCCGGGTCGAGGGCGGTTTCGGCGTCCTCCTCCTGCCCGAAGCACACCTGCGCGATGCGCTTGACGGTGTCCGCGCTCAGCCCGCGCTCGATGTGCCCGTGATAGGCGATGGAGATGAGCCCCGTTTCCTCGGAGACGACGATAACGATGGCGTCGCTCTTTTCGGTGAGGCCGATGGCGGCGCGGTGGCGCGTACCGTAGGGGCGGCGGACATCCTCCACTTCGGGGAGCGGGAAGATGCATCCGGCAAAGGCGATGGTGGCGTCGCGGATGATCATGCCGCCGTCATGCAGCGTTGTGCCGGGGTAGAAAATGCATTCGATGAGGTCGGCGATAATGGGCACACCCAGTTTGCGGCCGCTGGTGGTGTAGACATCGAGGCTTTCCTTGCGCTCGATGGCGATGATGGCGCCGATGCGCTGCGAGGAGAGCGAATCAATGGCGCGCGCCAGTTGCGAGGCGCTGTCCGCCGCCGTTTCTCCGGGCGTTTCGCCGCGGATGCCCGTGCGGCTCCCGATTTCCGCAAAAATCCGCCGCAGTTCCGGCTGGAATATCACAATCAGGATGAACGGCAGATAGGTGACGGCATGCTCGAGCAGCCAGCTCGTTTCCTCCAGACGCAAAATTCGGGCAACCAGCAGCATGACGATGAAGATACCGAAAACCCCGTACAGGATGTGGTATCCGCGGGTCCGCTGCAGGAAAACCATCAGGAAATACAGCGGTACTGCTAGAAAAATGATCTGGCAGACGTACTGGATTACCGTTAAGAGATTCAGGCCGAAGGTCATGGCCCCTGCCGTTGCGTAAAAAGGTTGTTGGAATAAGCCGTTCCGACGTGAAAGTCTCTCCCGCAACGCGATCCTGTTCCGAACGCACACGCGCGTACGCGAGCGGAAAACGAAACAGAAAAAGCCGAAGATTGCGGGCAGCCGAACCCCGCGCAGCGGAATTCAAACTTTTTCGACTTTCTTTTGAATTCATAGTAACGGAAAACCCGCTTTCAAACAAGAGAAAAATTCATATTTTTCGCTGAATGTAACTTCTCATCGTAAATGCGACTACCCTAGTCGCATTTACTTGTTCCGAAGGAGGTAAAAGCGACTGGTCGCATTTACTTGTTCCGAAAATTGGT
>CASFKR010000133.1 GCA_949295265.1 uncultured Verrucomicrobiota bacterium
TCGTTCAGGCGGCTCTGCCGCCGAGAAAAAGTCCTTATTTGACACCTTGGTCGGAACGTTAGTGGAGACAGAGTCCGTGTGGCTCAATTATCTTAACTCTTCGCGAGGCTGAGTTTCACAACCCTCCTCCGTGTGGCTCAAAAATCCGGGATAAGCCTGCTCCGGCGAACGGACCGGAGCGGCGCACACAAAGAAAGCGGCGCCCTGCGGGAGGGACGCCGCCAGCGGGCCACCGATAAACAGGGGCCGGAAAAGCGCGCTTACTTCGCGGCTTCGACGGAACGCGTGCGAAGGCGGGCCGACTTGCCGCGGAGATTCCGCAGGAAGTAGAGCTTCGCGCGACGGACGTGCGCGTGGCTCTCGACGACGACCTTCTCGATGTGCGGGGAATGGACCGGGAAGACCTTTTCGACGCCGACGCCGAACGCCACGTGGCGGACGGTAAACGTCTCATTGGCACCGGCGCCCTTGCGGGCGATGACGATGCCGTCGAACGCCTGCGTGCGCGTCTTGTCGCCTTCCTTGATCTTCACGTAAACGCGGACGGTGTCGCCGATCTCGAAGGAGGGCACGTCCTTCTTCAGGCCTTCAGCCGTAATGGTGTCGAGAATGTTGCTCATGGGTTTCTACTCCTGTGCTGCGTCTCCCGCCGGGGCGGGGTCTGACCGGTCGCGGGGCGCGGCCGAGGGGTTGGATGATTCTAAGGTTGATGATGAAATTCGTGTGCGGCGCTTCTTCCGGCGCGGCGGAGGCGGGGGGCGGGGAAGCCCCATTTTGGCGGCGAGGTCGGGGCGGCGTTCGAGCGTGATGCGCTCAGCCTGTTCCCTGCGCCAGGCGGCGACGGCCGCGTGGTTTCCGCTTTGCAGGACCTCGGGGACCCGGAGGCCCCGGTATTCCGGGGGGCGTGTGTACTGCGGAAAATCGAGCAGCCCGGTTTCGAAGGATTCATCCTGCGTGGCGCCGTCGCCACCCAGAACACCCGGCAGAAGTCGGACGGTTGCATCGAGAATGACCGCTGCGGGCAGGACGCCGTTCGTCAGAACATAATCGCCGATGGAAAATTCCTCCGGCTGCAGCAGCTGGCGGACGCGGTCGTCGATTCCTTCGTAGTGCCCGCAGAGAAACACGAGATGCTTCTCGCAGGCCAACCGGCGAGCGTCCGCCTGTACGAACGGTTTTCCGGACGGGGTCATCATCAGCAACCGGCTTTCCGGCCGCAGGATGGATTCCGCCGCGCGGACCAGCGGGTCCGGCATCATCACCATTCCGGGACCGCCGCCGTACGGGCGGTCATCCGTGGAACGGTGCTTGCCCTCCGCAAAGTCCCGGGGATTGACAATCCCCCAGGAAAACGCGCCCATTCTGGCAGCGCGCCCGATCATGCTTTCCCCGAGATAACCGCGGATCATCTCCGGAAACTCCGTGATAATGTCAATCCGAAGCGGTTCTTCCCCGGTATTCACGGCGGCAGATCAGGCGCGGGGCACAACTGCGGGCGCCCCCGAAGCGGATTACTGGGCGGCAGCGGCGGCCTTGGCGGCCTTCGCGAGCTTGGCCTTCTTGCCCTTGGAAATCTTCTGGTGCGTGCGGTCGGCCTGACCGTTCTCAACGCGCTTCTGGCGCTTGAGGAGGGAGGCGACCACGGGGCTGAGCTGCGCGCCGACGCCTTGCCAGTAGGCAATACGCTCGAGCTTGAGTTCGAAATTCTTGCCCGGCATCTGCGGGTCGTACCAGCCGAGATTTTCAATGAAACGGCCGTCGCGGGGGAAACGGGTGTCGGCTGCCACGACGCGGAAGGTGAGGTCGCGGTTCGCGCCGACGCGGGTGAGGCGGACTTTAACGGACATGGATATCCTCTGTCGGATGAAACGTGTGCTTTTTCTGAAAAAAGGTACTTCGCGGAACAACCGCGCGGATTTGAAGGACGAATTCTCTCAAATTCCGCACGGAAAATCCAGTGAAAAATGAGGGGTCTGGAAAAGACGCACAACCTGCGCCGGAAGCGGACTCCCGGCGCAGGTCTTTCAGCCGCTGTGCTCAGCGGATCTGACCGGCCTTGGCCATCGAGCGGGCTTCGACCGACTGAATTTCGGCAAACCCCTGGCTGGAGACCGGGTTGAGTCCCTTCTGGGCGTCCTCCATGGAGGCGTTTTCTTCGAAGTAGAGCGAAGCCTTCACGTCGGTGAGGCTCTGGAAGAAGATGTTGCCCTTGTAGAGGCCGACCTGGACGGTGCCCGAGGCGTGCTGCGCGAAGGTCTCGACGGCGGCGAAAGCCGCCTGCGTGGCCAGGTCGTAGTAGCGCCCGTCGTAAATCTGGTTGGCGATGAAGCGGCTCATCTCTTCGAAGAGCCCGGTCGCCCGGCGGTCGAGAATCGCCTGATAGATGTAGCGGAGGCAGCGGCCCAGCAGCTCCATGCCCGGGGCTTCGTAGACGCCGCGGGACTTGGTGCCGATGATGCGGTTTTCCAGCGCGTGGGAGAGCCCGATGCCGTTGCGGCCGCCGATGCGGTTGGCTTCGACGAGCAGGTCAAACGGTTCCATTGCCTTGCCGTTGACGGCAACGGCGCGCCCCTTTTCGAACGTGAAGGAGACGCTCTCGATGGCGTCCGGAGCCGTCATCGGCCACACGCCCATCGTCGTTTCAACGATGGTCATGGCGGTCTGCATGGACTCGAGGTCTTCCGCCTCGTGGGAGAGACCGGCGATGTTGCCGTCGGTCGAGTAGCGCTTCTTGCCGCCGGGGAATGCGACGATGCCGTGCTTGGCGAGGTATTCGCACATCTGGGTACGGCCGGGGAATTCCTGAAGGAGGGTGGCGTCGCGCCACGGCGCGTAGACCTCCATCTCGGGGGCGAACTGATTCGTGTAGCGCTCGAAGCGCATCTGGTCATTGCCGCGGCCCGTTGCACCATGCACGAGCGTGTCGATGCCTCGTGCCTTCATGGCCTTGATGATTTCGACGGTGGTCACCGCACGGCCGATGCCGGTGGAGTTCCAGTAGCCGCCGTCGTAGGTGGCTTCCGCCATCACGGTCTTGAAGCACGCCTCCGCCATGGGCTTGCGGACGTCGACCACGACGGTTTCCACGCCGCAGGGCGCCATCTTCTTGACGACGTCGTTGATGTCCTTCTCGTCGGGCTGACCGAGGTCGGCCGTAAAGCAGAGCACATCCGCGCCCGCCTCGCGCAACCGCATCGAAATTGTTTTGGAATCAAGGCCGCCGGAAACGCAGATGCCGAGCTTGCGGCCTTTCAAATCCTGGACTTTGAGTGCCATGGATAATCCTTGCCTTTTCTGTTCTGATAATCAGTGGAAAAAATCTTGCGGGGAATCGGGGGTGCCTCAGGCGTTCTCTTCCTCTCCGCCGAAAACGATGTCCAGCGCGTCGCCAATCATTTCGAGCGCCTCCTCGAGGTCGCCGTCCGTGAGGTTGAGCGGCGGCAGGAAGCGGACCACGTTGGGCCCCGCCACGCAGGCGAGCAGACCGCCGGCGCGCAGTTCATCCTGCACGTCCTTGGCGCGCGGCTCCTTGAGTACGAGCCCGAGCAGCAGGCCCATGCCGCGGACCGCCAGCACGTCGTCGTACTGCTCGACGAACTGCTCGAGCCCTTTGCGGAAGAGCTCGCCGTACTTGGCGGCGTGCTCCACAATGTGCTCCTCCTCCATCACGCGGAGGACGGCGAGCCCCGCCGCGCAAGCCACGGGGTTGCCGCCGAAGGTGCTGCCGTGGGAACCGGGCGTGAAGACTTCGCTGAGTTCAGGCGTCGCCAGCAGCGCGCCGAGCGGAAGCCCGCCGCCGATGGCCTTGGCCAGCGAGCAGAGGTCCGGCTTCACGTTGTAGTGCTCAAAGCCGAAGAGCGTGCCCGTGCGGCCCATGCCGCACTGGATTTCGTCGAGCATCATCAGCAGCCCCTTTTCATCGCAGAGGGCGCGCACGCCGTCCATGAATTCCTGAGTCGCCGGGATGACACCGCCTTCCGCCTGCACGCATTCAAACAGAATGCCGACCGTCTTGTCGGTGATGGCTGCGCGCACGGAATCGAGATTGTTGAACTCGGCAAAGACGAAGCCGGGCATCAGGGGGTCGAAGCCCTTCTGCACCTTGCTCTGGCCCGTCGCCGAAAGCGTGGCGATCGTGCGGCCGTGGAAGCTCTGGCGCATGCAGACAATCTCGTACTTGCCGCCATGCTGGGAGCCCCAGAGACGCGCCAGCTTGATCATCGCCTCATTGGCTTCCGCGCCGGAGTTGCACAGGAAGACCTTGCCGCCCAGCCCGATTTTGGAGAGCTTTTCGGCGAGGAGTCCGACGGGCGGCGTGTAGAAGAGGTTCGAAGCGTGAACCAGCGTCTCCGCCTGGTTCTTGATGGCCTCGACGACCGCCGGGTGCGCATGACCGAGCGCGAGAACGGAGATGCCCGAGGTGAAATCGAGGTATTGGTTGCCCTGCGGCCCGAACACACGGGAACCCCGGCCGCGCACGAGCGTCGCCGTGCGCGAATAGGTGTTCATCTGATATTGCTCGCAAAGGGCCGCGGTATCGATGGTTTTTTCGGTTGTCATAATTGTTTGACTATCTGGGTTCCAACACCCTGGGTCGTAAACATTTCAAGCAGAAGAGAGTGATGCATGCGTCCATCCACCATGTGAACCTTGCGGACACCGGCGCGCAATGCTTCGAGGCTCGATTCAATTTTCGGAATCATGCCGCCGGAAATCGTGCCGTCCTCAATGAGGCCGGGGACGTCGGCGACGGGAAGCGTCGGGATGAGGGACGCGGGGTCCGCCGGATCGCGCAGCAGGCCCGGCACGTCGGAGACGTATGCGAGTTTGCGCGAAGGCAGCGCCTTGGCGAGCGCCGCCGCGGCCGTGTCCGCATTGATGTTGTAGACATGGCCGTCCGCACCGCGCCCGAGCGGACAGATCACGGGGATGTGCCGGGTGCGGAGAATTTCGCGCACCGGACCGGTATCCACCGACATGGGCGTGCCGACATATCCCCAGTCGAGCGTTTCGCCCGTCTCGGGGTCAATCCCCGTCTTCTTGACGGTGAAAAAAATCCGGTCGCCCGGCAGCAGCGCCGATTCCACGAGTTTTCCGGGGAGCAGCGAGGCGACAAACGGGCTGACCTGATTTTTGATGACGTCTTCGACAATCTTCATCGAAGCTTCATCCGTCACGCGGAAGCCCTGCACGAAGCGGGACTCCAACCCCGACTCCTTCAGGGCGCGCGAGATGGCTTTGCCGCCTCCGTGCACCACGATGGGCAACATCCCCACGACGCTCATGAACGCAATGTCCATCATCGTGGAGGCCAGCATCTTGGGATCCTCCTGAACGGAGCCGCCCAATTTGACGACAATCATCTCGTCCTTGAAATCGGCGATGTACGGGAGCGCCTCAATCAGCACGTCCGCTTTGTGGATGTAATCGCTCAGTTCCATGACCGGAAAACGTAAAATTCGAAAGAGAAACCCGGGAATCGCGCTACGGGCGGGCGCCCGGTCCGCGAAAATCTCCCGGAAAGGAAGAGAAATCAGGTCGTGTACTCGCCGTTGATTTTGACGTATTCGTAGGAGAAATCCGTCGTGTACACGGCATCCGCAAACGTCCCCTGGTTGAGGACGACGCGAACCGTAAAGGCGCGCTGCGCCATGACCGCCGAGAGTGCTTCGTTTGCGCGGGCGTCGGCGATGGTCCCCTTGTTGAAGACGCACACGTCGTCGAAATAGATTTCCGTCTCCAGCTCGGCGCATTTCGCACCGGAATTGCCGACGGCCGAGATGACGCGGCCCCAGTTGGGGTCGCCGCCGAAACAGGCGGTTTTGAAGAGCGGCGAATTGGCGATGGCGCGGCAGGCGGCCAGCGCATCCTTGGGCGTTGCCGCCTTTTCGACGGCAACCGTCACGAAGCGCGTCGCCCCCTCGCCGTCGCGCACAATCTGCTGCGCGAGCGAGAGTTGCACCGCCGCCACAGCTTCCAGGAACGCCTCCCAGCCCGGGGCGCCCGGCTTGAGCGCGGGACCGCCCGCGGCGCCGTTGGCGAGCAGCAGCAGCGTGTCGTTGGTGCTCTGGTCGCCGTCCACCGTGATGCGGTTGAAGCTGTGCTCCACGCCGGCGCGGATGGCCTTGCGCAGGTTGGCGGCGCTCACCGGCGCGTCCGTCGTCAGGAAGATCAGCGTCGTCGCGAGGTTCGGGCAGATCATGCCCGCGCCCTTGCACATGCCGCCCACCCGGTAGGTGCGCCCGTCCACCGTAAAGCGGACGGCCGCCTGCTTCGGCACGGTATCCGTCGTGAGAATCGCCCACGCCGCATCGGCGCCGCCGCCCCGCGAAAGCGCTGCGGCAGCCCGCGGAATGCCTTCGAGAATGCGGTCCATCGGCAGCCGACGGCCGATTGTGCCGGTGGAGCAGACGAACATCTGATCGACCGGGATGCCGACCGCCGCAGCCGCCGCTTCGCCCATGCGTTGCGCGTCCGCGCGCCCGGGATCGCCCGTGCACGCATTCGCGCAACCCACATTGATGACCGCGGCGCGGCAACGCCCCTTCGCAGCCAGAGGTTTATCGTACAAAACCGGCGCGGCAGGGACATTGTTGCTCGTGAACAGAGCCGCGCAGCGCGCAGGCTTGTCCGAAAGGAGCAGCGCCAAATCCGTGCGGCCGACCTTCAGACCTGCGGCGACGCCGCTGGCCCGATAGCCTTTCGGAGACGTGACACCGCCCCCGTGAATCCACTGATAAGATGCGCTCATAGACGGGCAATGCTATCATAAGCGAGGGGCTCGGGCAACCAGGCAGCCGAGCAGGTTTATCCCGGATTTTTGAGCCACACGGAGGGGCGGAGCCCCCTTCTGAAGTCTCCACGAACGTTCCGACCAAGGTGTCAAATAAGGACTTTTTCTCGGCGGCCGCCTGGGCGAAGCCAGCGCAACCATTGGAGCGACGGCAAAGTTATTTTACTGTACTTTCGGGTGAAAAAGTATTGGCGGACTATTAACGAGTGTCTAGCTTGAAAAGAGGCTGCAGGAGCCACCTTTCAAGAAATCTGGATCAATTGTCCCGGAAAAACCGGGATAAGCCTGCCGAGCAACTGCAGGGGTTCAGGCGCCCGATTGCCGCCGCCGGAAGAACGGGCGCGAAGGACCCGGACCGCCGCCGGATGACGCCCGGCAGATGGACAAACAGGGCAGATGGAAACAGGCGGGCCGGGCGCGGCACAGCCAGCAAAAGCCACACCCGCGGCCCCGGCGCGGCGCAAAAAACGGGCGGCGCACCGAGATGCGCCGCCCGCAAGATTGCAGAGATTCGGGTTCAGAATCAGTTGCTGTCGGAAGAACCCGTGCCGGAAGCCGTACCGGTAATATCGTAAGTGCCGGTGCTGTCCGTCAGCGTACCGTCGAGCTGGCGGTAGGAGTCCACGTGCTGGAGCGTGCCGACCATCTTGACACCCGCGTCGTTGGAGACCTCGAACTGGGCGTTGTAACGGCCGGAGGAGGTCGTCGTCTCCTGCGACAGCGTGTTGACGTGGTTGAAGCGGCCGCTCAGGACGTAGCCGTTGTTGCAGTGCAGCGTCAGGTGCTGACCGCTCTGGGAAACGGTGACGGAGGTGATGGAACGGGCCGAAGAAGAGTTGGAGCCGCCCGTGGAGGTCGCCGTGAAGGAGTAGGAAGCCATGATGTGCTTACCAGCTTCATTATGATACCCACGATCAATAACACCGGCACCCGAGTCATATGAAATCGTGCCCCCCGGACTGTCAGGAAAAGCCGTACAAGAAAGGGTGCCATCACCGTTGTCCTGGAACGTCAAATCACCCGCCACAATCACAACGGAGCCTGCCACCACTGGGGAGTTTCCGAGTTGAAACGCGCAGGTGGCAGAAGCAGTAGTCGTTCCGACCCGTTCATTGTTCACCGTACGGGTCGTCGTCGTCGTCGTTCCATCCGTCGAAGTTTGGACCGAGGCGGAGCGATACGTGCCCGCGAAATTCATATCATTGTAGGCGTCGCTCCAGGAGTCACCGGAGGACGAAGAGGACCATTCACAGCCGGCGACGAGGCAGACGGCTGCAGCGACAGGAAGAAAGCGGGCAAATGTGTGAGACATGGTTGTACTCCGGGAGGGAGAGGCAAAATGCGATGAACGGTAGCGATTATAAAACGGAAGAGATGGAAATGCAACCGGAAAAAACGGTGCGGGGGAAATTCGTCTGCGGGCGCGCGGGGACGGTCAGGCGGCGGGCGGTCCGTCCGGCGGAAGCCGGGGCGGCGCAGGCGCGTCCGAAGCCGGACCCGGCGCGTCCGCACCGCCCTCCGGATCCGGGAAATACTCCCGGCGCAACAGCCGGAAAAACACCACGAAAAAGGCGGAGAGCGGAATGGCCAGCAACATGCCCAGCACGCCGCCCAGCACCGAATTCCAGAAAAAGAGCGAAAAGATGACCGCGAAGGCGTTGAGGCCCGTGCGCTTGCCCATCACGCGTGGCGTGATGAAATAGCTGTCGAGCGTCTGCACCGCGCAGAAGACCAGCACCACCAGCGCCAGCAGCTTCAGCCCCCCGCCCGGCGTGAAATACGCCAGCGGCAAGGCTACCGAGAGCCCCAGAATGTTGCCCAGATAGGGGACGATGTTCAGCAGCCCCAGCACCAGCCCGATCAGGAAACCGTACGGGAGCCCCACCAGCAGAAAGCCGACGGCGAAGAAGACGCCCTGCAGCAGCGCGACGAGCACCTGCCCGCGAAAGAACGAGTAGACGATGTCCAGAAACTGGTCCACGAGGAACACCACATTGCGCTGCGTCCGCGGACTGAAGAAAATCAGGACGGCATCCAGATCGCGCCCGCTGAACGGGCGCATCAGCAGGAGCAGCGCCGTATAAATCGGGAGCGAAGCCCAGCCGAGCAGCGACCCCATGAACCCGGAGATCCACGAGCCGATGGCCACCGTGGCGCCGCCGACGCCCGAGGTGGCGGCGCCGAAGAGCTGCAGCACGGTATCCGCATTGATGAGCCGCCCCGGATCCATCGAAGAAAAGTGGTCGAGCCAGCCGTATTCGCGCAGAAACTCCATCAGCGCGGGGAACGAGTCCGACGCCGTCTCCGAGAGCCAGCCCCTGATGTTCGGCAGCGCATGCGCCAGCAGAATCACCTGGCTGACCAGCCAGTTGCCGAAGAAGTAGCAGAAGGCGGCAATCGGCAGGAACAGCAGCGCCAGCAGCAGGCAGAGAGACCCCGCCGGGCTCGGCCAGATCCTCTGCTGGAGCCACAGATGCGCCGGCCGCAGAATCATCGCGAGAAAGAGCGCGGCAATCGGCGGCACCAGCACCGCGGAATGCGCGGAAATGAAGGCCGAAAGGACGCGCAGGACCGCCCACACGAACAGAAAGACAATGGTGAAGGCGAGGACCGCCAGCGCGCACGTCACCAGGCGGCTCTGCCCTTTTGAAAATCGGATAATGGAACTGTTCTCGCTCATGATTCCGGAAAGGCCGCCCGGCAGGGGCGCGACTCTGCGCACGGCGGTTCTTCCGCCGGTGCGGCGCCCCCGCCGTCCGGTTGCACGGCGATTCTACTACAGTTGCCGACGCGCGCGCAATGCGGCGTTTGTCAAAATCCCCTGATTTTAGTAGGCTGGCGCTATTGAACGCGCACCCGTTTTTGCGCCCTGTTCCTTCCG
>CASFKR010000134.1 GCA_949295265.1 uncultured Verrucomicrobiota bacterium
AGGACTTTTTCTCGGCGGCAGAGCCGCCTGAACGAAGTCAGCGCAACCATTGGAGCGACGGCAAAGTTATTTTACTGAACTTTCGGGTGAAAAAGTATGTGCGGACTATTCACGAGTATCTAGTCTTGAAAAGAGGCTACAGGAGCCATCTATCAAGAAATCTGGATCAATGATCCCGAAAATACCGGGATAAGCCTGCTAAAAGCTGGAGCGGTTGACGAAGTAAACGGCGCCGAGAATGCACAGAAACGCCCAGAGCGTGTCGAGCCGGAACCGTTCGTGCATGAAGTAGACGGAAAAGGGGATAAAGACGAGCAGCGACACGGCTTCCGCCGCCACGCGCAGCTGCGCGACGCTCATATGCGCCGAGGCCCCCAGCCGGTTGGCGGGGACCATGATGCTGTACTCCAGCAGCGCAATCAGCCACGACGAGAGGATGATGAGGATGAGCGGACGCCCCTCTGCGGAGCCCGGGCGCAGATGCCAGTACCAGGCGGTGAGCATGAACGTGTTGGCGAGCGCCATCATGATGAGGACAAGAGCGATTTTCATGGAATCAAAGCTTCTTCAGCGGAAAAGAATTCTTCGAGCACGCCGACGGCCACCGGCAATGCCGCAGCCGAACCGAAACCGGCGTTTTCCACGACCACGGCGATGGCGATGCGCGGCTTTTCGGCGGGTGCAAAACAGATAAACCACGCATGATCGTCCCCGCCGGGATTCTGCGCCGTGCCCGTCTTGGCGCAAACGGAGAGACCCGGCAGATCGGCCTTGCGCGCCGTGCCCGTGCGCGTCACGTGGCGCATCGCGCGCGCCACGCGCCGCGCCGCCGAAGGGGAGACCATTTCCGAGAACTGCTCGACGGGCTGGTTTTCGAGGATGCGCGGGCGCATCATCATGCCGTCGTTGGCGATGGCGGCGGTGACCATCGCCATGTGCAGCGGCGTCACGAGCAGGCGTCCCTGCCCGATGGAGAGCTGCGAGAGTTCGCGCCGCTCGCCGCGCCCCAGCTTCGGGATGTTGCCGCGCTGGCAGGAGACCATCTGCGTGCCGTTGGTGTAGAGGGGCAGGCGCTCATTGACGTGGAGCCGCGCCGCAAAGGCATTGAAGGCATCCACGCCGCAGAGCACGCCGGCGCGCGCAAAGTAGGTGTTGGAGGATTTGGCCAGCGCGGTATCCAGATCGAGCTGACCGAACCCGGGCCACTGGAGCCCGCGCCGCTCGTAGGCATAGTATTCGTGGTCGCGGATGGGGCGCCGCGCGCCGGGCGCGTAGTAGCCCTCCGCGGGGCAGGGGAGCGTCTGCGGGATGCCGCATTCGACCATGAGCGCGGCAATGAGCGTCTTGAAGGTGGAGCCGGCCGGGTAGCGTCCGTGCAGGGCGCGGTTCAGGAGCGGCGAATCGGGGTCGATGTTGAGGCGGCGGTCGTATGCATTCGGGTTGAACGCAGGCGAGGAGCAGAGCAGGCGGATGGCGCCCGTGGCGGGCTCGATGGCGACGGCGGCGCCTTTGCGCCCGCGCAACAGCGAATAGGCGCGCAGCTGCAGCCGCGCGTCGACGGTGAGCGTGACGTTGGTGCCGACCTGCATGTCCTGCTTGCCGAGCGCTTTGAGCGACGCCTCGCGCCATTCCTTGCCGGAGGTGATGCGGTGGTAGCCGGAGAGAATCGGGTCGGCGGCGTTTTCCATGCCGGTCAGCCCTTCGGAGGGATGCCGGAAGCCGACGATATGCGCCGTCGAAAAGTCGTACGGGTAGACGCGCCGCCCGGAGCCGTCGCGTTCCGTGTAGGCGAGCGCGACGCCGTGGCAGTCGTTGATGGTGCCGCGGATGAGGTGGTGCGCGGCGTTGTCGGGCCGCGGATTGTAGCGCTCCATGAAGCGCACGAACTCGGTGCGCGTATAGCCCGCCAGCTGCCACGTCGCCTGATACGCGAGAATGGCGAGGCACCCCGCGCCGAACAGGACGGGAAAGAGCATCATCTTCGTGCGGTGCCCGACCCGGTACGGCGCAAAGTGGAAGCACAGCGCAAAAACCGCCACGACCGACAGGATGCAGAACATCCATCGGAAGACAGAGAGCGTCTGTTGCAGGTGGGGCGGCGTGAGCGCGGCGGAGAGCGTTTCGAGCATGGCGGGGGTCGCAAGGTGGACGCAATTGTAGCAAAAGCGGGAACGCGGTGCGGAAATTTCGCGCGGCGGCGCCTGTTTTCCGTCTGCCGGAACCGGAATTGCGGAAACCGGAGCGCGTATGCTAGATTCTCTGCGGTGCCCTCCGGCGGGCACCCGTCCGGGGCGCGCAACGGCGGCGCGGGCGGCGTAAACACACCTACCGATATCGGTTTTTCATTGGTATTCTTTCCATCTTTCGGTTACAGGGAGCTGCAGCGATGAAGCAGGAACAACTGGAGTTCAGAAAAACGCTTGATGTGCGCTACGAGACGGATCTGCTGGTGGCGGGCGCGGGCCCGGCCGGTGTTGCGGCAGCCGTGTTTGCGGCGCGCCGCGGACTGCGCGTGCGCGTCATCGAGGCGGGGTCCTGTCTCGGCGGGCAGGGGACGTCGGGGCTTGTCCCGGCGTTCATGACGTTCACGGACGGCGTGAATTTTCTGGCGGGCGGCTTCGGCAGGGAGCTGCGCGAGCGGATGCTCGAAAACGGCGGCATTTTCATGCCGAAGGACGGCTCCGGGCGCGGCGGCGGCATTCGCGTGGAGTGGCTCAAGCGGCTCTACGAGCAGATGTTCGAGGAGGCGGGCGTCGAGTACACGTACCACACGCAGCTCGTGGATGTCTTCAAGGAAGACGAGTCGCACGTGTCGGTGGCGATTGTCGCCGCAAAATCCGGCATGTACGGCATCCGGGCCAAGGTGTTTGTGGACGGCACAGGCGACGGCGATCTGTGCGTGCTTTCCGGCGCCGCCTATGAGTACGGTGACGCGGAGGGCAATGCGATGCCCGGCACGCTGTGCACGCTCTGGGGCGGCATCGACTGGAATACGGTGTTCGGTCCCGAGGGGCGCGGCTCCGCGGAGGCGCACATCGAGGAGGCGATCCGGGACGGCGTCTTTACGCTGGAGGACCGGCATCTGCCCGGCATCTGGCGCGTGGGCGAAACCATCGGCGGCGGCAACGTCGGGCACACCTTCGGCGTGAACGGGACGGATGAGGTTTCGCTCACGAAGGCCTACAACTGGGCCCGCCGCACCATCCGGGAATACGAGACGTTCTACAAGAAGTACATGCGCGGCTACGAGGAGATGGAGTTCGTCATGTCCGCGCCGCTGATGGGCATCCGCGAGTCGCGCCGCATCACCTGCGATTACACGCTCAATTTCGAGGATTTCAAGGCGCGCGCCGTTTTCCCGGATGAAATCGGGCGCTATTCGTACCCGATCGACATCCATATCGCCAAGCCGGACAAGGCGAGCTTCGTGGAGTTCAAGAAGAACCTGCACACGGCGCTGGGCAAGGGCGAGAGCTACGGCATCCCGTACCGGTCGCTCCTGCCGCGCGGGCTCGACAACGTCTGGGTCGCAGGGCGCTGCATCGGCGTGGACCGCCCCATGCAGGCGTCCGTCCGCGTGATGCCCTGCTGCTACATCACCGGTCAGGCCGTGGGCGCCGCCGCCGCGCAGTACATCCGGCGCGGGCTCAAGAGCATCCGCGAGGTCGATACGACCGCTCTGCAGGCGGGCCTGAAGGAGGCAGGCGCCTTCCTCCCCAACTGTCCCTGACCGCGCGGCACCCGCAGCGCGGTGCCGCCTGAACCGCCGGACGTCCTGCGCCCGGCGGTTTCTGTTTCCGGGGCGGCGGCATCCGCGAAACGCGCGGGGCGGGTTGCCGACGGGCGGGGAGATGTGGTACATTAGCATGCAAATCGACCCTTCGTTTCTTTTCGGAGAAATGGGTTGTTCACAATAGAATAACGTAGACGAATCCAACATGAAAATGCGAATGCTTGCGACCGCCTGTGCCGTCTGTACGTTCCTGGCCGGCGGCGCCGCCGCGGCGCAGTTCAGCCGTTCCGCCATGGAATATGTGCAGGACATGGGACCCGGTATCAATATCGGCAATACCCTCGACGTGCCGAAGGGCGATGAAGTCGAGTGGGGAAATGCGAAAATTTCGCACGAACTCATCAAGCTCTACAAGGACAAGGGCTTCGAGGTCGTGCGCGTGCCCATTTCCTGGCGCAGACAATTCGACCGGAACGACCCGAAGAACATCATCAACCCGGCGTTTCTGGCGCGCATCAAACAGGTGGTCGACTGGTGCCTTGCCGAAGACCTCATCACCATCATCAACATCCACCACGACGGCGGCGACGACGGCTGGCCGGGCGCCTGGCTCACCATCGACGGAAAGCACGAGGATCAGGCGGACGCCATTCTCCGCAATCTCTGGACGCAGATTGCCATGACCTTCCGCAACTACGATGAGCGCCTGATTTTCGAAGGCTTCAACGAAGTGCGCAAAGCCAAGCAGTATGCGGGCCCCTCCGGCAAGGAAAAGGGTCAGGAGGACTGGGCCGGCAAGCCGGAGTATTTCGCCGTCATCGACCGCTATGCGAAGACCTTCTACGATGCCGTGCGCGCCACCGGCGGCAACAATGCAAAGCGCTATCTGATGGTGCCCACCTATGCGGCGGGCTATCAGGACAACACCATCAAGGCGTGGAAGAGCCCCAACCCCGCGGACAACCATATCATCGCGACGCTGCACTGCTACGAGCCCGGCGATTTCTGCATCTGGGGCAACCGCAAGGCGTACGACGCCAAGCACACGCAGAACCGCCTCGATCAGCTCTTCCCGAAGATGAAGGCGCACTTCACCGACAACGGCATTCCGCTGATTCTCGGCGAACTCAATGCCGACATCCGCTACTACGACGCCGAGCATCTCCAGCCCAACGAGGATGCCCGCATCCGCTGGATCTGGCACTACACGAACGAGGCGCGCAAATACGGCTTCCCCATCATTCTCTGGGAAAGCGGCGGCTCCAAGGGCATGGGTCTCATCGACCGCTTCAAGATCAAGTGGGCCAACGAGGCGTTCGTGGACGCCTTCCTCGGCGCCACGCGCGGAACCATGGATGAAGCCGGCGCCATCGAGCTGGCGAAGAAGGCGAAGGTCTCGCTTTCGTCCATCTACGAAAAGACCGATGAAGTGCTGCGCTGGAAAATCGCTTCCGATTCCTATGCCCGCGTGTGGGGGCAGACCATGGGCTTCGGCAACCTCAACGGCGGCGGCGTGTGCATGCGCTACCTTTCTTCGGACGACAAGGGCAATCTGATTGTCAACACGAAGGGGCAGGGCGGCAACATGCTCCACCAGCAGTTCTGGGCGGACCAGAGCGTGACGGCCCGCCGCACGTACAAGGCGTATGTGGTGACGCACGGCGACACGCCGCTGGCCGGGCGCAAACTCTGCTTCACGCTGACGGCGCGCAACGGCTCCACCGCCTTTGTGCAGGGCTTCTTCCGGATTCCCGGCATCAAAGACACCATTCCCTTCGGCGCGGACTGGGGCAAGCCCGGATGCCTGGCGGCGACCCCGGACAATCCCGTCCGGCACGTGGAAGTGCCTATCCCGCCCACGGAAGCCGTCTGGAAAGCCGCTTCTTCCGGCGGCATCAGCATGGAACTGAAATTCTTCCCCGGCCCCTGGAATTCCGGCAAGGCGCTCGACTGCGTGCTCAGCCCGATTACCCTGAAGTAATTCCGGATCTCCGGCTCTGCATGGCGGCGCGGCTCCTCACGGGGCTGCGCCGTCTTTTTCTTTTGCGCGGGCGCTACTTGCGGGGTTTGGCGCGGCGGGTCGCCTGGGCGAGGGTGGGGTCTTCGGGCCACTCGTGGCGCGGATAGCGTCCCCGCAGTTCTTTGCGGACGGTCTGGTAGCCGGTGCGCCAGAAGGAGGCGAGGTCGGCGGTAATCTGTACGGGGCGCATGGCGGGGGAAAGCAGCTGCAGCAGGACGGGCGCCTTGCCTTTGGCGACGCGCGGCGTTTCGCGCATGCCGAAGGTTTCCTGGATGCGCACGGAGGCGACGGGCTGTTCGCCGCTGTAATCGATGCGGATGCGCGATCCGCTGGGCACCGTCAGGTGCGTGGGCGCCCATTCCGCGAAGTGTCCGAAGGCGCTTCCGAGGTATTCTTCGAGCGCCGGTGTGAGGTCCACCTCCGCGGCTTGCGCCAGCGAAGTGAGCCCGTAGAGATAGGGGCCGAGCCAGTTTTCCAGCGCGGCCGCCAGCGCATCCGGCGAGCAGTCGGGGATGGCTTCCTCGGGCAGGAGGCGGCGGAGGAAACAGGCGCGGTCGCGAAGCGCTGTGGCGGCGGCCGACCAGTTGAGCCGCTCGAGTCCGGCCGCGCGGATGCCTTTGCAGAGGCAAGCGAGTTTGCGCTCGGGGTCGGGGTTGCGCAGGGGGCGTTCGCGGACGGGGATGGCGCCGAGGCATTCGCGCTCGAGCACATCGACGCGTTCGAGGCGCGGATTCCAGTCGAAGATTTCCTCGGTGTGAAAATCCGCCGCAAAATCGCGCTCGATGTCCGCGCCGTCCACGGCGGCGGCCAGGCGGATGGTGCCGTCGGCGTCGGCATCGTCGATTTCCGCGATGACGAGCCACGGCGCCTGTGCGAGCCCCTCGTTGGGCGGCAGCTTGGCGCCGCGCCCGCCCCGCATCCGGTAGCGGCCTTCATCGCGTGCGAGGTTGCGGCGGCGCGCGATGCGGTCGGGAAAGGCGAAGG
>CASFKR010000135.1 GCA_949295265.1 uncultured Verrucomicrobiota bacterium
CGCGCTCTGCCACGCCCCTGCCGCGCCGGAGAAGTTGCGGCGGTTAATGTTGTCACGTGACAACATTAAATCGTGCGGGTTCCCGGCGGCGCGCTCTGCGGCCTCCAGAATAGACGGCAAGCAACGCGCGCGCGCGGGCGCGCGAAAACAACACTGAATTGCCATCATGAAGGGAACGAAAGGAACCTTCATGATTTTATCTTGGATTCGCCGCCTGGCATTGGCGGCAAAAACAATTTACGAAGCACTCAAGGCCGCGAAGGCACCGGATCCGGCACCGGCGGAGCCGGAACCGGAAGATGAAACCCCGGGCGGCGAACACAGCCAGGAGCCCGATACCGCCGATGAGGCGAACTTTCTCTCGCTGGGCTGGGATTACGGCGGCTTTAACGGGCGAGACGCTCAAATCGTCACGGTGGCAAAAATCGGGAATCTGCGCGTCGCAAAGGCCGGGCTTACCTACGAATGGAAGGCCGGAGGCTGCGAGGCGCTTGACGCGGCAAATTCACACGAGAACGCGAACTGCATCTCGGCGTTGTTTATTCTCGGCTCGGATGGAAAGTGGCGCGGCGGAAAGTTCGACTGGATTTCCACCGATCGGCTCAGCCGCGACTTTAAGAACATCCGTACCAGCTACAACGGCTGGCCGGCGGACGCCATCGAGTCGGCGCGGGCGTTCGCCTTCTGCATCCTCTCCGCTGACGGGAAGCGGCGCACCAACGTAATCGCGCAGGACGGGGGCGCGGCATGAATGCGTGGCTGACGGTCGAAGCGCCGGTTCTCGACGTGCGCCGGGATTTGCCGCTGCGCAGCGGGCACACGTGGTCGCAGATTATCCTCTCCGAGGGCGGCGAGGAGCTCTGCATCAACTGCTGGGACAACGGCGGCGCTCTCCCGCCCTGGGTGCAGCCCGGGGTGCGGCTCCGCGCGGATGTGCACGTGCGCAGCCGCCGCACCGGAGCCGGGAGCTACTATACAACCTGTACGGCGGGTAGCATCGAGCCGGGGTCAGCGCCAGGCGTATGTGAGCCGCCGCAGCCAGTCGGGCAGGCGCGCGCGCCGATGCAGGAGAGGCCTGCGCAGACGGCGACGAAAGCCGACGAGGCGCGCGCGCCGCAGCAGGCGATACCAGCCGGTGCGCGGCCGGACTGGGCGGAGTTCCGGCGCAAGGCGCTGGATGCAGCGGGATTTAAGCTATGAGCGGGCGGGCATGGCCAAAGATTTCCATCTCCGGATTCGTGGCAACGGGCGATGAGTACCGGATGATCTGCGAGCGCGCCGCCGCCGCAGGAGCCTCGAGCTGCATCGCGCGGCTTGCGGGCGAGGACGAGATTGAGCTGGAACTGCACTTCCCGGTGCGGAACTTCGAGCGGATCCGCAGAATAACCGGATACCTCGTCGGAACGCTGGACCGTTTTAACAATGCAAAGAGGGCCGAGGAGCGGGACCGGGTGAAACACAGGATAAAGAGAGATGACCAACAGTGAGATTGTGGCACTGGTACTGGAGGCGATCCGGCGGGACCGCGCGAACGTATACAAGAACCCGGCGGATTGCTCTTTTACGCTCCGCGTGCGTACGCCCGCCTACGATGGCGAGTTCTGGCGCTTCGAGCCGTTGCCCGAGGCGCTCGACGGGTCGCCCTGCACCCGGGCAACGCTCAAGGCGTACGGAGAACGCGCCTCCGACGGCAAGACGGTCGTCTGCGATGGCGCGACGCTGGCTCCGGACACGCCCAAGGGCGTAATGGCCGGCGCGGCGATGCACGATCCGGGCTACCTCGAGTTGGACGCCATCGCCCAGGCGTGGCGCGCGGAGCTCTTCGACCCGGGGCCGCACCTGAAGCGCGACCGGATTGCCCGGCGCGCAGCGCGGGGCTCCGCATTCTGGACACACGCCGACGTGCGGCTCCTCTTCGACGCCATCTTCGGCGACGCGATGCGCAAGAGCGGCGCGGCTGGCTTTATCCAGCGGCTCTATTATAGCGCCGTGCGGCTCTTCGGCGGCATCTTCACCGGATGGTTCGGCGCCGGAGCCTCGAAGGCGCTCCTGGCGGCGGCGCTTATCGGCGTCGGAGCGGGCGGCGGGTGCGCCGAGCCGCCCGACATCATCGACTGGAACACCTTCACCCCGCCGCAGCCGGTACTCGTCCGGGCGGAGCCGGATCAGCTTGCCGGAGACAACCAATTATGGACGGCATCCTGACTTCCGACACGGTCATCACGTTCGGCTCAATCCTCATCCTGCTCCAGATCGGCTCGCTGGCAATCAATATCTGGAGCAAGGTGCGGCGCTCGCCGCCAATTGAGCAGACCCTCTCCGAGTACGTACGCAAGGATGACTTCGAGCGCGAGACGGACGCGCTTCGGGCAAACGACCGGGAGCTCTACGACCTGCTGCGGAACCAGACCTCGAACTGTCACGCCGTTGTAACCAGGCGGGACAATGACTTCAAGACCTGGCAACTCGGGCTCGAGCGGCAACTCGGGCGAATCGAAGAGGCAATCCACACAATCAGCAAACAGCCATGAGACTTATTAAGCTTATTCGCGCGTTTCTGGCGGCGCGCTACCCGGCAGCGTATCCGGAGGCGGCCATTCTTGGCCGTATTAATCGCTCAGGGATGCTCGACAGCCCTTGCACTGCAGAGGACTTGCACAAGGCTCTGCTGACGCTCGCGCAGCGGCACGGCCATGCAGAACTCTTGACGGACGTCGACGGCGCGCAGGCGTGGAGCGCAACGCCAGCCGGCGTCTCGGCGTGGACGGTCGACGGCTCGCCCGCCGTTGGAGGCTGAGCTATGGCGAGGCAAGGCAAGATTGCACGCCTCCCCTTCGCGGTGCGCGACCAGCTCTGCGAGAAGCTCTCCGATGGTATCCCCGCGCGGGAAGTGTGCGCCTGGGTAAATGCGCTGCCCGCCTGGAAGGAGGCGCGGGCGAAGTACGGGTACGGGTCGGACATCTCGGAGCAGAACGTGTCCGACTGGCGCTCCGGAGGTTTCGTCGATTGGCAGGCTGAGCGCGCGAAGGTGCAGCACCTGCGCGCTGTGGCCGAGTCGGCGTGTCACATCGCGGCGGCAACCGGTGGCGATCCTGCCGCAGTGGGCTCGCGCATCCTCGCCGGGCGACTTACGGAACTCTTGGAATCATTGGACGACCAGCAGGCTCCGGAACTGGCTCGCGCACTGGCGGCGCTGCGCCGGGGCGAGAACGACGCGCAGCGACTCGAACTCGATCGCTCGCGCGCCGAATTGCAACGCCAGGCACTCGAGCTGGAGCGCGAGCGCTTCCGGAGGCAGACGTGCGAGATGTTCCTTAAGTGGCACGAAGATCAGCGTGCCACTGCAATAGCAGACGGACCCGGGGCGAACGCCGAGAAGATTTCCGCTCTGCTGGCCTACATGGACGAACAGGAGGATGTTCCGTGAAAATCGCGCTTGCTCCGTATCAGCGGGAGGCGCTGCGCGGCGGCAGAGACCTTGGGATGATGATGTTGCTGTGGCGGCGACAGGGCGGGAAATCGACGACTTTCGCCTGGCGCGCGCTCCGCTGGATGCTCGAATCGCCCGGCTCGCTCGTGACATTCGCGACGTGTTCACTCGCGCTCGGCGCCGAGATGACGGAGCGGGAAGCGGCGTTGCTCTCCGCCATCATCGCCGATATCCGGAACGCCGCAGAGCCGGGGCAGGTGCGCTCCAACGCCGATGGGCTGGACTGGTACGATCTCGCCGAACTCTATCAGCGGAACCGACTCGAAGTCTCGCTGTGGCACGACCGCACAACGCGCTCGCGTACGAAGATCATCGCAGCCTCGTACGCGACAGCTCGCGGCTATTCCGGCTACGTCCTGCTCGATGAAATCGGCTTTATCCGAGACTTCAAATCCTTCTACGAGGCGATTGAACCAGTCTTCTCCCGTAACCCGGAGTACCGCCTCTGGATGGCCACAACGCCTCCGGAAGATGATGCGCATTTCTCGTACGAGCTCTGCGCTTACCCGCCGGGAACCATCTTTGAGCCGAGCGCTACTGGGTGCTGGTATCAGAACGATTCCGGCCTGAGGATTCATCGGGTCTCAGCGGCAGATGCCGAGCTGGCTGGCGTCCATCTGTACGATTCACGGACCCGGCAGCCAATCCCGCCGGAAGAACACCGCCAGAGAGCGCTGGATAAGACGGCGTGGGACCGGAATTACGGTCTTATCTTTACGCAGGGCGGTATTTCCGCGGTGCCGCTGCTGGTGCTGGAACAGGCGCAGACTCTTGGCGCGCAAATGGGCTGCATCTTCGCCGAAGATGAATTGCCGCCAGACTGGGACGCACGAATCGACCCGCAGTTCGAAACTGCCATCGGCATTGACCCGGCAACGACTGAGAAGGAAAAGTCGAACCCCACTGGCGTGGCCGTCCTCCAGTTGGTGGATGGCAAGCACGTGGCTCGTCTTATATTCCGGTACCGGACGGCTGACCCGCAGAAAAGCCGCGCTCTCATCCGGGAAATATGCTCCCGTGCGAAACCTCGAACCGTGGCCATCGACGCGACTTCGGAACGTTACTGGGCGGCGGAGCTCAAGGAAGAACTGGAGCCGGTAACGGACGTATTACTCATCGTCAACTCCGAGCGAATCATCCATAATGGCGAGAGTATGACGCTTAAGACTTACCTCGGGAACATCGGCGTTGCAGCAATAGAAGACCGTACAGCCGCTCTGCCGCCAGCACGGGAAGTGCGTGATGACTTCCGCCTTGTTCGACGGTTCCGCGGAGGCTTCGATAACCTGCAGGATAACGCCGGGCACCATGGTGATACGTTCGACGCCTTCAAGAATGCAGTCTACGCTCTTCTGTCTCCGCCTGGCCTATGTGAAGCCTCTGCCGCGCGTGTCGGCGCAGATGCGGTCCCCGTCCACCGAAACAGGATGCCGATGTCTCCTGAAGGAGATTCTTCTGCGGCTCCTTCAACCACCTTCTTCGGATAAAAACCATGTTCTCTACAGACTCTTCTCCCATTACTGTTTATAACATCCGGAACGAACTCGAGAGCGACCTCCGGAGCCTGTCGGCGGCTTCCCTTCTCGCGAAGATTGATCTCGCAGAGCATGGTGATACGCGCGAGCTTTTCGCCATTTACCGGGACCTGATTGCCGCCGACAATCAAGTCCAGATGGAGTTCGAAAATCGGAAGCGGGCCGTGCTCGGCGATACGGCTACAATTATACCGGTTGATAAGACTGTCCCCGCGGATATCGAGGCAAAAGAGCGGTGTTGGGCACTCTTGGATTCGGCTCCGTGGACTCGTGCAACAAGCTGGCTTCTGAACGTTGCCCTTTATCCGGTTGCGGTAGCCGAGAAAGTTTATGAACCGTCCGAAACCGGGTACCAACTCAAAGATGTGATTCCGGTCCCGTATCAATTACTAGACTACTCGTCTGGATCTCTTCGCATCTTTGACACAGACGAAAACGGGACGCCTCTTCAGAGCTCTCATGAACCAGATTCAGATCGTTACATAGTCCACCGGGTGAATAACCTGCCAATCCCGGATCAGTGGGGCGGCCCGATGCGATCCATCCTGTTCTGGATACTCTTGCGCACGATGTCTCGGCAGTGGTGGGCAGACCTCCTTGAGCGATACGGGAACCCTTTCCTAAAGGGCAAGTATTCAGACGAAAAAGGAAAGAACGTCCTCGAGCGCGCGTTTCGGTTAGCTCAAAAACTCGGTGGAATCGTAATTCATAAAAACACCGAGGTCGAAATCTGTCAGGCCGCGGCGGCTGACTCCTCTGGCAGCCACGCGCAGTTCATCGATCTCTGCTCGAAGGAGATCTCTAAACTTATTGCAGGTCAAACACTTTCATCAAACGCAGAGCCGACTGGTATCGGAGCCGGAGCAACGCCCCTTCAGGGTGAAGTCCGAGATGATATCCGGAAGGCGGATTGCAAGGCTCTTGCAACGACGCTTCGGGATCAGCTTCTGAAGCAGTTCTGTCGCATTAACGGCCTCTCAGGTCGGCCTCCGATTATCTGCTTCGGCTCTGATTCTTCGGCCGAAGTGCGTTCAGTCATCCAGACGGTGCAGGCTCTCGGCGCCGCAGGGTTTGAACCCGACGATGATGCAGTTGCGTCTATTTCCGAGCGCATCGGGTATGGCATTCGGCGCAAGACGATTTCTCAAGATTCGCCTTTCCCGTTATCTGTTCGACCCCTTTCTGCCGATTCTATACCGCCTTCTCCCGCAAGCGCTTCCGGCAGGCTTTCCGCCGCCTTTGCCGACGTTAATGCAGCGATTGAAGAAATTATAAAGTCTTCTATTTCTCGAGAGGATTGCCTCTCGAAGTTGCAGGAGTTCCTTTCAGCACGAAATCTAGATGACGAGGCTCTCATTCTTTCCGAGGCTATGGACTCCTATGCGGAGCGCGCGCTACTCGGCAAAATACAATAGGCTTTCCACCCTTTTCAAAACTTTCGCACGACCCTTTTCAGGATTTTTGCCCTGAGAGGGGTCGTTCTCTCATAAAACCCCATAAATACAGGCATTTACGCCATTCTCAAGCCTTCTCAACCCTTTTCAAGACTTTCGTTTGGTCTCACTGGAGAGACCAGCGGAGTATAAAGCCCCCTTGCCCCGTTCCCGGAAGGTGTTTTCGGCAGCTGTCCGCGTTCGGGGTTTCTGTTTGTTGTTTTCAGGT
>CASFKR010000136.1 GCA_949295265.1 uncultured Verrucomicrobiota bacterium
CCTTCCCCGCCTCGATTGCAGCACCCGAACCCCGACCCGTCCAGGATTGCAAAAGTAAACGCATCGAATCAGGTGCGTTTACTTCGGCAATCAAGGGGCTCAAAAATCCGGGATAAACCTGGCCCGGGGGAGCCTTGACAGGGATATGGTCTCACGACTATGATAGCCGCCACTGCGATACTATGCAGAGAAGCGCTTCTCAGGCGGACCCAAACCGGGTTCCCGAAGTACTTCCGATTCAATAAAGGAGTTCATTTTTCCATGATGGCCAAGCCCGGTATTCCCTACAAAACGTATCTCCCGGAGGATCAGCTTCCGACGGCCTGGTATAATGTCCGTGCGGACATGAAGAACAAGCCCGCACCCCTGCTCAACCCGCAAACCCGCCAGCCTTGCACGCCCGAGGAACTGGGACACGTTTTCTGCGATGAGCTCGTCAAGCAGGAACTCGACAACGAGAATCCGTGGATTGAAATTCCCAAGGCCATCCGCGACTTCTACTACATGTACCGTCCGAGTCCGCTCGTCCGCGCCTACTATCTGGAGAAGGCACTCGGCACACCGGCGCACATTTACTACAAGTTCGAAGGGAACAACACCTCCGGCTCCCACAAACTCAACTCCGCCATCGCACAGGCTTATTATGCGAAGGCGCAGGGACTTAAGGGCGTGACGACGGAGACCGGCGCCGGCCAGTGGGGCACCGCGCTCGCCATGGCGTGCGCCTTCTTCGGGCTGGACTGCCAGGTCTACATGGTGAAGTGCTCCTACGAGCAGAAGCCGTTCCGCCGCGAAGTGATGCGGACGTATGGCGCGAATGTGACGCCTTCGCCGTCGGATACGACGAAGGTCGGCCGCCAGATTCTCGCGGAGCATCCGGGCACCACCGGTTCGCTCGGTTGCGCGATTTCCGAAGCCGTGGAAGCGGCGGTTTCCCAGGAGGGATACCGCTACGTGCTCGGCTCGGTGCTTTCGCAGGTGCTTCTGCACCAGTCGGTGGTCGGTCTGGAAACGCAGACCGCACTGCGCAATCTCGGCGTCAAGGCGGATGTCATCATCGGTTGCGCGGGCGGCGGTTCGAACCTGGGCGGTCTCATCTCTCCGTTCATGGGCGAAAAGCTCCGCGGCGAAGCGGATTACCGTTTCATCGCTGTGGAACCCGCTTCCTGCCCGTCGTTGACGCGCGGCCGCTATGCCTACGATTATTGCGACACGGGCCGCGTGTGCCCGCTCGCCAAGATGTATACGCTGGGCGCCGATTTCATCCCGTCCCCGAACCACGCCGGCGGTCTTCGCTACCACGGCATGAGCTCCATCCTGTCGCAGCTCTACGATGATCATCTGATGGAGGCGCGCTCCGTTACCCAGACGGAGGTCTTCGAGGCTGCGGAATACTTCGCCCGCGTGGAGGGTATCCTCCCCGCGCCGGAGTCGAGCCACGCCATCCGCGCCGCCATCGATGAGGCGAACCGCTGCACCAGGGAGGGCAAGACGGAGAATATCGTCTTCGGTCTCACCGGTACCGGTTACTTCGACATGGTCGCCTATCAGCGCTACAACGATGGGGAAATGTCCGACTATGTCCCCACGGATGCAGATCTCGAGGCTTCCTTCCAGAAGCTTCCGTAAGCAATCCGGCTCTTTTGCCTGAAAAGAACGCGCCTCCGGCTGCAGAATCTGCTCCGGAGGCGTGTTTTTTTGCTCTGCACAATCGGTTGCAAGGTCAGCCGGTTGCGCGCCAGCAACCATGCCGCCGGAAAAGGAGCGGAAACCTTTTTGGAAAAAGTGTGTAAAAAGTCGATTTCCTGCGTGACGCATCCGCATCGATTGTGTATCATAAAACCATGAAACAAACCTGTGTATCCGGGTTTGTGAAAACGGAAAGCCAATCCATGAAAAAGAATTTTCTGCCGTTCCTGCCGGTGCTGTGCCTGATTGCTGTGGCTTCGACCGGTTGCCGTACCCTGTTTACCAACCGGAATGCTGAACCCGCTTCGCCGTCGGGAACGGATACGACGATTTCCCCGTCCAACGTCGTTCTGACTATCGATCAGGTGGGGACGCCGGGGACGTATCCGGAATTCGTCCTGCCGCCTTCGGGCAAGCCCACGGCTACGTCGTTTGCCGTCGAAACGGAAGGTCTGCAGGGGTCCTCCGGCAGCCACGTTTCGCTGCCGCCGCCCGTTCGCGATCCCGAGGTGGCTAAGCCCGCAAAGAAGGTCGTCGCACCCGCCGGCGGTACCGTCTACACGGTTAAAAACGGCGATATCCTGGGGCGGATTGCCCGCGCCCACGGCGTGACCGTCTCTGCGATTGTGCGCGCCAACGACCTGAAGAATCCGAACAAAATCCGGGTTGGGCAGAAGCTGGCCATTCCCGCGCCTTCGGCTTCAGCCAAACCCGCGGCCAAGGCTTCGAAGGGGGCCGCTTCGGTCAAGAAGCTCGCTCCGCGCGCCGGATACTCGATTTACACGGTCAAAAACGGGGATATCCTCGGCCGCATCGCCATTGCCAACAAGACGACCCAGAAGGCGATCATTCAGGCCAACAGCCTTGCGAACCCCGATAAACTCCGCGTCGGTCAGCAGCTCTACATTCCGCAGTCCGGTTCCGCGGCGGCTGCTGCCTCCACGCCCGCCACGCCTCCGACTCCGGCTGCGACCCTGACCGCTCCGGTGCGGGCCCCCGCTGCGCCCCCGACCCCCGCCGCACCTGCGGCACCTGCTCCTGCGGCACCTGCTCCTGCAGCGCCTGCCGCCGCGGCGCCCGCTTCGCAGCCCGCAGACGTGGATTTCCTCTCCGGGTTCGACCTGTAAGGCGCCGTTATCCCTTCCTTCGGGAAGGTGGCGCCATCACCCCCGGCGCGGCACCCGCCTCCGGCGGATTCCGCACCGGGTTTCGTTTTCCTCTTTGCCGATTGTCCGGCCCTGGTCCGATTATATTTTTACCGATGTCTACTGCGCTTCGTCCCTATCTGTTTCGCCCCGTCTACAAGGATTATCTGTGGGGCGGTTCCCGCATCGCTTCTGCGCTCGGCCGCGCCGATACGCCCGAGCCGTGCGCGGAATCCTGGGAGGTGAGCGCGCATCCGGACGGCCTTTCCATCGTGGAAGACGGACCCGAAGCGGGCATGAGTCTGGCTGATCTGTGTGAAAAGTACGGCAAGGGTCTTCTTGGCGGCCGCGTCGTCGGCAGACAGTTTCCGCTGCTCATCAAGGTCATCGACGCCAGCAAACGTCTGAGCGTGCAGGTGCATCCGAGCGAAGAAACGGCTTCCCAGTGCGGCGGAGAGCCGAAGACGGAAATGTGGTACTTTCTGGATGCGCGGGAAGATGCATTTGTGTGCGCGGGGCTCAAGCCCGGTGTCGGGCCGCGCATCTTTCGCGATGCCATCCGCGAAAAGCGCGTTCCCTCCCTTCTCGAAGCCGTTCCCGTTTCCACCGGAAAGGCGATTTTCATCCCCGGCGGGCTCGTGCATGCCATCTGCGAGGGTTGTTTCGTTCTCGAGGTGCAGCAGAACTCCAACACGACGTATCGCGTCTACGATTGGGACCGCGTCGGAGCGGACGGAAAGCCGCGTGAACTCCATCTCAATCAGGCGGAAAAAGCCATTCAGTGGAAACTGCCGGCTTCGGAGGCGCTGACGCCCTATCCGATGCCGGCGGCCGCGCCCGGGAATGTGCGCGAGCGCGTTGTGCGCAGCGATTTCTTCACGATGGAGCGCTACACGTTGCAGGCGCCGGAGCCTGCAACGGCGTCCGGTGCGTGCTTCCGCGTCATTTTCGTGTTGGAGGGAGCCGTCCGTATCCGCGATGCCGGCGGCGAAACGGTCGTGCCGTTCGGGCGCAGCTGCCTGATTCCGGCGGCGCTCGGCGCGTACACGCTGGAGCCGGTCGACCGCGCGTGCCGCTTTCTGACGGCAGAGGTGTAGTCCGATGATCCGTTCCGTCCGTTCAACCTTTCCTGCGGAAAAGCGTTCCGCTTCCCGCGATGGCGTCATTTCCCCGCTGACGATTCTGCTCCTTCTCGGCATTCTCGTGATGGGCTATGTCGCGATTGTTCCGACGTACTGGGCGGTCCGCGACAGCGTGCGCGTCGATTTGGCGGCGCGTGCCCTCGACCGCTGTGCGACGGCCGTGCGGATGGGGCGCGAGGAAGCCAGCGTGGCAGAGCCCGCAACGCTTGAGGAGATTGAGGAGATTATCGCCGAAGCCAAAAAAGAACCGCTCGTGTGGCCGTCCGGAATCGTGCCGGGGTCTCTCGACCTGAGCAATCCCACCAATCCCACCGTGCGGGTCGTGCTCCGCCACGGACCTGCACTCATTACGCTCCAAAGCAACAACATCGAGCGCCTCTACTGAGTCGGCGCACGATGTTGTCGGGATGTGTCTGTTGGCGTTCCTGCGCATCGGCGCAGGAACGCTTCGGTTTTCAGTGCAGGAGAATGACCGTGCCTCTGGTCGCTGTACGGATGCCGCGCAGGAGGAGCCGCGTGCCATCGTTGACGATGGTCACTTCCGCTTCTGTGCCGTCTTTGCGCAGCGGCAGGACGCCCGTGATGGCGGGGTCGCGGTACGTGTCGGTATTCAGCGCGCCATACTCCAGCAGAACCGTTTCGCCGCCGGCTGCAAAGCCTTCGCCGACGCGCACCGTCCACTTGCCGGACGTGGTAAAGGTTCCGGCCGCCGAAAGGCGTGTGCCGGGATTCACTTCAATCGTGCCGTAGTCTTTTTCTCCGATGGTGAGGTCGCCGAGAATGGCCAGTTCACCCGTCGGAAGACCTGCGGCAAGCGTACCCATCACCTCAACGGATCCGCCGATTGTGGTCGTGCCGCCCAGGCGTCCGCGCTGCTCAATGTCGAAGAGTCCCGTGGCGGCACGGTTGTCGCCGCTGAGCAGCAGCGTACCGGCTGTGACCTTGGTCGTACCCGAGTGCGAATTGTCGCCCGCCAGCAGCCAGACCGCCGTGTCCGTGGTGCTGGTGTTGATGGAGAGGGAGATGGCATTGCTCTCGCCGCTGTTCGTCGGATTGGTGATGGGACAGAGGACGACATTGGTGCCCGGGTTGGTGCCCGCAAGGTTGAACTGCCCGTAATCCGGGAATACAAAGGCACCGGTAAAGATGACGGGCCCCGTTGCACCGCGGGTCTGGAAGGAAGAGGAACCGGTGCCGCCACCCCACTGGAAGGTTTTGTCCGTCGTTTCGCCGGGACCGATGTAATTGAGGATGCTGGCGCGGCTTCCGCGATAGCCGATTTCCACGCGCTGATTGGTGCCCAGCGCGGAGGGCTCGCCGGTCATGCCGAGCGTGTTGACGTGCAGCGAGTCCGAATTGAGCACCGTCACGCCGGAGTAGGTGTTGAGACCCGTAATCAGGCGCTGACTGGAGGGATCATTGCGCGAGTGGGTGACGGAGGTCCCCGGCGTATCTTCGGAGATGACGCCGGAGAGCCACAGCATGCCCGTGCTGGCATTGATCCGTTTCATGGTGGCACCGGACAGGATGATGTTGGCAGCCACGTGATTGGTTCCGCCGGTCAGCGAGGAACTGATAATCTCGTTGTTGGTGGAGTCCACGCAAATGCCCGGCATGAGCAGGGCGGCGCCGTTTTCCGGAAGGATGGTCACACTCGCCGTCTTGTTGGTGAACTGGAGCCGCCCGACCTCCGCATCGGCGGCGTAAACGAGGGGAGCGCTGAGCAGGGCGCCATCGATGGAGAGCGAATCTGCACCCGTAAAGGCGGCGCCTGTCGACCAGTTGGCCGGATCCAACAGATTGGCAGTGCCCGCGCCGCCGGTCCAATAGATGGTTTCGGCGGCGGTGCTGCCGCACAGCGCGGCGGAAGCCGCGAGCAACGCGATGGTGTGCCGGGAAGGAATAGAGAAAAGTTGCTTCATGAAAATTCCTTTTTCTGTGGCAGGTGCGTGTCACCGGATGGAGACGGCACCATACTCGACCGTGCCGGAGGAAACCCCTGCCGGTTGCGGAACGCTGATGACCAGCGACTTGAGCGGGAAGTGTGTCCGTCCGTCGTTGGCGCCGTCCCAGTGCTCGAGTTTGCGGTTCAGAGGCATCGTCAGCGTCTCCCATGTACCGGCATTGCGGACTTTGCCTTTCCATTGCAGCGTCTGGCCCGTGCTGTCCACCACGCGGAAGGTGAGCCGCTGCCCGGCAACCGCCCCGCGAACCGTGAACAGGATGGCGGTGGCTTCCGGTACGGCCATGGGCACGGAGGCGATCACGTAGGGCGTGGAGCGTGCCTTCGAGCGGGAGAAATCGTAGGTCAGGCGTCCGAAGGGCTTTCCTTCAGCATCTTTTTCAAGCGTGAAGGAGCCTTCACCGGTGTTTTTTGCGAAATGCCACGGTGTTTCGAACAGGTTCAGCGCCGTGGTTCCCGCAGGGAGCGCAGGCACGGGCGACGGTGCCATGGCGGGCGCGGGCGAGCCGCCGCCCCCCGCTGCCGGTGCCGCTGTTGGTGCGGGCTGCGCCGCACCCTGTTGTGGCAGGGGCGTGGCAGGAAGGTTGGCAACCGTGCCCGTGTAGGCGAGGGCGCCCGTCCGGACATCATACAGCTTAAGCGTCGCCTCGCCGGTTGCGGCGGTGGTGGCGGCAGGCTGTGCTGCCGCCGCCGCCCGTGCCGCCGGGTGCGCCTGGGTGCGGT
>CASFKR010000137.1 GCA_949295265.1 uncultured Verrucomicrobiota bacterium
CGGACGAGGAAAGCCACATTTCACTTCCAATATGGCGTAACATATTGATTTTACAAAGCCTTACGCCATCGCCCCGTCAAAAAATGGGGAATGTCCAGAAAATTGTGAAAAGAAAATAACCGTTTCGTCCGGTTTTCCGCCTGCCGCAACCGCGATTTTTGCCGGATCCGCCCCGGAAATCCGGATTTCCGTCCGGCGGACGCGCGGCAGGCGGCTGCAGGTGTCACCCGGTACCGGACTCGGGGGCCGCGTTCGCCCGGGGCCGCCTGGAAACTGCGGCGGCGGCGCGCCGCCTCCGGCACAAGGCGGCGGCACGCCCCGGCGCGAATGCGGTTCCAGATTGTCAGGCACCGGGCCGTCTGGTATGCTTGGAAACGGATACGGCCCAAGATTTTCCCGTTCTTTCATCCTTTCTTCATCCCCCTAGCCATGATTCTTGCCATTGGTTCCGACCACGCCGGTTTTGCCGTCAAACAAAAGCTCTGCAAACTCCTCGCCGGAAAGCCGGATATTGAAGTTGTAGACGTCGGCCCCTTCGATGCGTTTTCCTGCGATTATCCGCTGTATGCGGAAAAGGTAGCGACCGCCGTGGAAACGGGCAAAGCGGACCGCGGCATCCTGATCTGCTACACGGGCATCGGCATCAGCATCGCGGCCAACCGCTTCCCGCATGTGCGCGCCGCACTGGCGCAGACCTCCGACCGGCTCATGCTCGCCCGCGAGCACAACGATGCCAACGTGCTCGTGCTCGGCGCCAAATTTTCCGTCGATGAGGAGCTGCCGACGCTGCTCAACCTGTTCCTGACGACCAAACGCGATGAATCGGAGCGTCATCTCCGCCGCGTGAACGAGCTCAGCCGGATGGGCAACCGCATCATCGAGGTTTCGCATCTCCGCGATGAAGATCCCGAGGTCTATCAGCAGATTCTCGCCCACGAGGAGCAGGAGCGCTCCTGCATCAACCTGATCGCCTCCGAAAACCTCACGTCGCGCGCCGTCCGCGAGGCGCAGGGCTCCATCCTTACCAATAAATACGCGGAAGGGTACCCCGGCAAGCGCTGGTATTCGGGCTGCCGGTTTGTCGATGCGGTGGAGACGCTCGCCATCGAGCGTGCCAAGGAGCTCTTCGGTGCGGAGGCCGCCAACGTGCAACCGCACTGCGGCTCGGCGGCCAACATGGCCGTCTATTTCTCCGTGCTGCAGCCCGGCGACACCATCATGAGCATGTCGCTCGACCAGGGCGGCCACCTCTCGCACGGTTCGCCCGCCAATTTCTCCGGCCACCTGTACAACATCGTGCCCTACGGCGTCGATCCGGCAACGGAGATGCTCAACTACGATGCGCTCGAGCAGCAGGCGCTGGACGTGAAGCCCCGCCTGATTCTCGCCGGTGCGTCCGCCTATCCGCGCACGCTGGATTTCGAGCGGTTCCGCGCCATTGCGGACAAGGTCGGCGCCTACCTGCTGGTGGACATGGCGCACATCGCGGGCCTGGTGGCAGGCGGCGCGCATCCTTCGCCCGTGCCGTATGCGGATTTCGTGACGACGACCACGCACAAGACGCTGCGCGGTCCGCGCGGCGGTCTCATTCTCTGCAAGGAGAAGTACATCAAGGCGGTGAACCACGCCGTCTTTCCGGGGATGCAGGGCGGCCCCCTCGAGCAGGTCATCGCCGCCAAGGCGGTCTGCTTCCGCGAAGCGATGCAGCCCGCCTACAAGGAATACGCCCACCAGATCGTCGCCAACTGCGCCGTTCTCGCCCGCGACCTGCAGCATCACGGGTTCCGCCTCGTCTCCGGCGGCACGGACAACCATCTGCTGCTCGTCGACGTCGCCGCATCGGGGCTGACCGGCAAGGCCGCCGCCGCGGCGCTCGATGAAACGGGCATCATCGTCAACAAAAACACGATTCCGTTCGACAAGAATTCCCCCTTCGTCACCTCTGGCATCCGCATCGGCACCGCCACGGCGGCCACGCGCGGCATGAAGGAGCCCGAAATGGAGTTCATCGCCTCGCGCATCGCCCGCGTCCTCAGCAACATCGATGACGCGGCCGTCAAGGAGGAAGTCCGCAAGGAAGTCGCCGAACTGGCTTCCCGCTTCCCCGTGCCGTAATTCCCGCCGCCCGGACCTGCGCCCCACCCGGCGCAGGACCCCGCCGCGCGCGGGGCACCCCCACCCTGCTCCGCACGCAAGCGGCTATTGCCGCCGATGGTGCGGAAACGACATCCCGGACGTTGCGGAGAAAACCGTCCGAAGGGCACGATGAAGACACTCCTTGACTGCGGTTTGGGTCTGGCTGCGATGTTGCTGCTGTGCCTCCTGCCCATGCCCTACGGCTACTACCAGCTGGTGCGGTTTCTCGCCATGGTGTTCTTCGCCGCCCTGGCACTCGCGTCTCTGCACCGGAAAAAAGAGCTGGCGATTGCCCCGGGCGTTTTGGCGCTGCTGTTTCAGCCGTTCCTCAAGGTTTCGCTGGGCAGACCCCTCTGGCAGTTCGTGGATGTCCTCGTGGCGCTGGCGCTGATCGGTCTGTGGAAAATCAATCGGAACCGGTCGTAACCGCACACCGGCCTCCCTTCCATCCCGCGACCGGCTCCGCCCGCTGACGGTCCGCATCGGACGCCTCCCCTCTTCTCCTCTTTCCGTTTTCTTTTCTTCTGCCGGTTCCCGGCTCTTCTGCCGGTTCCCGACTCCGTTACCGCCGCCCTTTCCGGTTTTCCGCTTTCCCATGACTTCCTTTGACGCCATTTTTCAAGCTATTGCCGGCAAGCGCGTGCTCGTCATTGGCGATTTGATGCTCGATAAATATATCTGGGGGGATGCCTCGCGCCTGTCGCCGGAGGCGCCGGTCCCCGTTGTCCGCATCGACCGGGAGACGGCCGTTGCCGGCGGCGCCGCCAATGTGGCCATCAACCTCGCGGCGCTGGGAGCGGCCTCGGTGCAGATTTTCGGCTGGATCGGTTGCGATGCCGACGGCGAGCAGCTCCACCGGCTGCTCCATGCCGCAGGCGTGCAGATCCTCGAGGGAGCCGCCAGCCCTGCGCGCCACACCATCGCAAAAACACGCGTTGTCTGCCGCCGCCAGCAGCTCTGCCGCCTCGATTACGAAGCGGAGCCCGCCACCTACGCCCTCACCGAAGAAGCCCTTCTCGGCAGCATCGCCCCCGCCGCCGCACAGGCCGACGCCATTCTGCTGTCCGATTACGCCAAAGGCGTTCTCACTTCCGAATCCATCCGCGCCATTCGCGCCCTGCCACGACGGCCGGAAATCATTACGCTCGACCCCAAGCCGCGCCCCGGTATCGACTACAGCGGACTCTCCCTCCTGACCCCCAACCGCGCCGAAGCCCTCCGCCTCGCCGGGCTCGAGGACACCGCAGGCGAATTTCCGGCGGAGGCCGTCTGCCGCGCCCTCCAGGAAAAATCCGCACCCGCGCATCTTGTCGTCACGCTCGGTCCCGACGGCATGCTCCTCGCCAAAGACGGCAAGCCTCTGGAGCGCATTCCCACCTTTGCCCGCGAAGTCTTCGACGTCTCCGGCGCGGGCGACACCGTCATCGCCGCCCTGACCCTCTGCATGGCCGCCGGCATTCCGCTTCCGGATGCCGCGCGCTTCGCCAACACGGCGGCAGGGGTCGTCGTCGGCAAACTCGGCACCGCCACGGCCACGCCCGACGAAATCCGCGCCTACGCCGCTTCCATTTCCCGCTGAGGTTCCGCACCCCGCTACACCCCTGCTTCGCCATGCGTCCCGCCCTGTTCCTCGACCGCGATGACACCCTCGTCTGCGATGAGGGCTACATGAGCCGTCCGGAACAGCTGCGCCTCCTGCCCGGCGTGCGCGAAGCGCTGGCACAGGCGCGGGCTGCCGGGTTCCGCCTCTACCTGCTGACCAACCAATCCGGCATCGGGCGCGGTTATTATTCGATGGAGGATGCCGTCGCCTGCAACCGCGCGCTCGAGGTTCTTCTCTTTGACGAAGGAGCCTTTGACGGCATCTGCATTGCGCCAGAACGTCCCGACGAGCCCTCGCGCTACCGCAAACCCTCCCCGGCCTACGTGCTGGAACGCATCCAGGCGGACGGACTGACCCCGGAGGCCTGCCTCGTCATCGGCGACAAGCAGTCGGATTTGGCGTGCGGCGTGGCGGCAGGCGTCCCTGCCGCACTCGTTGCCCGCGGAAAAACCGGACAATTCCGCCCCGATGCACTCGCCTATGCGCAGGAGCATGGACTGCGCACCGCACCCTCGCTCGCCGCCCTCCTCGACACTTGGCTTCCCCCTCGCCCCTGAAACAGGTTTATCCCGGTTTTTGCGCCACACGGTGGGCGGCGGCCCCCCCGCTGCATAGCCAGCGTAGCGGCGTTTCGTGAGGCGTTCTTTTTCCCGCAGCGGCGCAGCGGATACGATGAAAACAGGATTGAGGGCGATTTTGCCGTTCCTTCTTTGGATGAAACGCTGTTCCCACGGCGCAAAATGCAGAAAAAAAACCGGATAAACAAATGAAATTTTATTTTCCTTTCTTCTGCATATTTTGCTATAAATTCCTGTGCCGAAGCAATGGATGCATCGGCGTTCAGGAAGGAGTTTTCCATGTCTTTTTGGATTGATGACAAGGGATGTTTTGCATAAGAGTCTACAGAGGGCGGTTTGGCTAAATGGAATCCAGTTGCCAAGGATTTCACGACCCTCATGTCGGCGGCGGAAATCGATGCATTATCTTTTCCGCAAAGACGCGTCAGCGAAGACGAAGCCTTTGACTTTATGCTCTCAAAAATGTCAGCATCCGGTGCTGAAAGCCCGCAGTCATAAAGCGCTCCTGTAAGAATGATTGCGCTTTTCCATGCGCTGACGATTTCTGTCTGTACGGCTCTGGAAGACTCCTCTATGCGCCTCCGAAAACCTTCGATTTTCTTTTTGAGAAGCGCCGCAATTCACCAACTTTCAATCAGTTGTCCACCCGCTCAACATTTGCATCTGAAAGGAATTGAGTGATGACACAACAAGAGGCGTATTACGAGTGGCAGGAACTCGAGGATGAAAGAGCATCGTGAGTGAAGGCTTCCGTATAATCCGAGGATTGGCGGGATGTCCTTGAGCGTATTCCGGCACTGAAAGGATGGCTGTTGTACGGATGGAAAAAGCCGTGTGACAGAGCGGAGTGGAAATGTGCTCCAAACCCCCGGGAAAACTGGAAGAGGGCGAAAGACGGGCAGACCATCCGCCGACGCAGGCAAAAACCGGATGAAAAGATTCTGTTTTTCGGGTACCATCAGTTCGGCAACAGAACAACGCATATGAACTGGATCATCCTGATCATTGCCGGGTTCTTCGAATCCGGCTTTGCCTTCTGTCTCGGAAAGATGAAAGGCCTCTCGGGCACGGCCTGGACGCTCTGGGGCATCGGCTTTCTTCTCTGCTTGACGCTCAGCATGGTCCTGCTCGCCAAAGCGGTGCAAACCCTGCCCATCAGCATCGCTTACCCCGTGTGGACCGGCATCGGAGCCGTAGGGACGGTGGTGCTCGGCATTGTCTGCTTCCGCGAACCCGCAACCCTGCCCAAGCTGTTCTTCACCTTCACCCTGATCGCCTCCATCGTGGGGCTGAAAATGGTGTGAAGAAATCCCCGGTTTCCCCCGTTCGCCGAATTTCCATCCGTTTCTCCCCCTGCGGCCGTGAATAAATCCGGCGGCTGATTCGTCCAACCCTTCGGATTACGCCTGCGCACCCGCCACAGAAACCCCTGCGGCCGTTCGCATCCGTCGCCGCCGCTTCGCCCCTCCCCTGTTCATGTTCGGACGCCGTTCTTCAACCGACACGGAAGCCTCTCTGCTCGCCCGGGCACAAAAAGGCGATTTCGAAGCCTTCGCGACACTCTGCGAACCGCTTCGCGCTCCGGTCTGCGTCTATCTCGTCCAGAGCAATCTGGCGACGGAGGACAATGCCGAGGATATTTTCTGCGATGCGCTCCTGCGTGCCCGCACCGCGCTGCGCTCGTTCCGCGGCGGTTCGTCCTTCCGGACCTGGCTCTTTACCATCGCCCGCAACCGCGCGCTCGACCTCAAGCGCGCCAATGCCGCCCACACGTTCACCTCGCTGGACGCACCGCTTTCCACCGATGGCGAAAACGGGCGCGCCCGGGAACTTCTCCGCTCGGAAGTCGACCCCACCATTCCCATGCCCGGGGAAAGTCCCGCCCCCGACGAGGCCCTCGCCCGCACCCAGACGGCCCGGCTCGTGCGCGAAGCCCTCGAACAGCTTCCCGAAGCAACCCGCTCCGCACTCGTTCTCGTCTATTTCCACGATTTTTCGTACGCAGAAGCCGCGCAAGCCCTTTCCGTCCCCATCGGCACCATCATGTCGCGCCTCCACAACGGACGCAAAAAACTCGCCGCCCTCCTCGCAGACCTTCGCGAAGACCTCCTGCCCTGAACCGCCATGAAAACCGACTCCCTCAAAACGCTCCTCCGGCAGGCCGCGCCGCAACCGCGGCTCAGCGACCCGGATGCCTTTTGGGCCCGTGTCCGGCAAACCGGCGCATCGCCCATGGCAGAAGAAGATGCCGCGCGCATCGCCCGCGCCCTGCG
>CASFKR010000138.1 GCA_949295265.1 uncultured Verrucomicrobiota bacterium
CCATCTCCGCCCGCGGTGCCGCCGCCGCGCAAATGGCGCGCGCTGCAGCCGCCGCCGAACAGGACCCCACCCTGCTCCTGCCCGATGCCGCCGCCCGCACCCCCGTCGTACTGCGCGCCGCCCGCGAAAACGGCATCCGCCTCAGCCATGTGCGCCTCGACCCCGAAGGCCTCGCCGCCTCCGGGCAGGCACCCTCGCGCGAGGCGCTGGACCGCTTCCTCGCCGCCGTCCATGCCGCCGGAATCGCGGCGGCGCCCGATGAGGCGCCCCGTACCGAGGCGGACGGCTCTCTGTCCTTCTTCGTTCATGCCGGAGGAAAACTGCCGTGATGTCCGCCTCTGCCCTCCGGAAGCACCCGCTCTTCCGCCCCGTCCTCTGCTTTGCTGCCGCCGTACTGCTCTGCCTCGTGGCCTTCTCCGCCGCCCGCAGTGCAAAGACCCTCCGTGCGCGCGAACAAACCGTGCGCGCCGAAATCGCCGCATTGCAGCCGGACCTGGAAGCCGCGCGCGCCTATCGCGCCCGCCTCCTCAACACGCGCGACCGCCTCGCAACGCGCCCGCCGCGCTTTTCCCCGGCCGAAGTGCTCGCCCCCTACGCCACAAGCCAACCGGCCGTCACCGAGTCTGACCGCATCCTGACCGGCCCCGGCATCCGGGCGCGCACCACCGAGCTCGCCTACCTGAGCATCCAGCCCGACCAGCTCTCGCGCGGCCTCACCGCCGCCACCGGGGACGGGCACCGCGTCACCGCGCTCGAATTCTCCGCCGCGCAGCCGCCCGGCTCCCTGCGCGCCCGCATCCGCTTCCTGACCCTGCTTCCGCGGAACTGATTTCCGGTTCCGCCTTTGTTTCACCGTTCGATCCACCTCGCCATGAATATCGAATTTCTCAAGGCTCTCTGCCATGCCGAAACGCCGTCCGGTGCCGAGCTGCCCGGGCAGCGCCTTGTGGCCGATTATGTCGCTCCCTTTGCGGATTCCGTGCGCCTCGACGCGTTGGGCAACCTGCATGCGGTCCGCAACCCTGCGGCGCCCTGCCGCGTCATGATTGACGCCCACTGCGATGAAATCGGTCTGCTCGTGCAGTACATCGATGAGAAGGGCTTCCTTTACTTCTCCGCCGTCGGCGGCGTCAACCGCCAGATTCTGCCGGGCGAACGCGTCCGCCTCAACGGCCCCGACGGCAGCGTCAACGGCGTCATCGGGCGCAAACCCATTCACCTGATGTCCGCCAAGGAACGGGATTCCGGCGTTGCGGAACTGACCGACCTGTGGATTGACATCGGCGCATCCTCCCGCGAAGAAGCCGCGCGCGTGGCCCCCGTCGGCACGTTCTGCATCGTGGACGCCGGATGGCGGCCGCTGCTCGGCGACATCGTCAGCGCCCGCGCGCTCGATGACCGCTGCGGCGTCTTCGTCATCATGGAGGCGCTGCGCCTCCTCAAAGAGCGGCCTCTCAACGTCGCCGCGCACTTCGTCTCCTCCACGCAGGAAGAGCTCGGCCTTCTCGGCGCCGGCGTCGCCGCCTACGGCATCGACCCGATGCTCGGCATTTCGGTCGACGTCACCTTTGCGAGCGACGTCCCCCAGTCCTCGCCCAAATCGAACGGTGACCTGCGTCTCGGTGCGGGCCCGGTCATCGGCGTAGGTCCGAACTACGACCCCGCCTTCGTCGCCTTCATCCGCGACGTGGCGGCGCGTTGCGGCATTCCGCTGCAACTGCAGGCCCGCGCCCGCGGCAACGGCACCAACGCCTTCACCATCCGCCACACCCGCGCCGGGGTCCCGGTCGTCCAGCTCAGCATCGCCCTGCGCTACATGCACTCGGCGGTTGAAACCATCTCCCTGAAGGACCTCGAAGCCACCGCCCGGCTGATTGCCGAGGTGCTCGCCGCTCTCCCGGAAAAACCGGCTTTCGGCTTCTCCCTCTAGCGGACGCGCGGGACCGCTGAGAACCCGCCATGGTTCAGCCGACCCTCATCCGCGAAACAAGTGCCACGCCCCTACCACACCGCACGGCAGGCGGCGCGGCACGGCGCATTCTGCTCGTCAAGCTCGACGCCATCGGCGACTACCTCCTCTTCCGGGAAACGCTGCGTTTCCTGCGGAACAGTCCGGCGTACCGCGAAGCGCACATCACCTTCCTGGGCAATCCGGTCTGGCGGGATCTGGCGCTCGCGTACGACGCGGATTGCGCCGATGAGTGGCTGTGGCTTGCGCAGGCGCAGGCGCTGCTGCGCCTCCCGCACGAGAATCTCCTGCCCGGCGCCGTCTGGCGACGGCGCGTCCGGGCGCGGCAGGCACCGCTCCGCGCGGAACTCCGCGCACTGGGCTTCGATGAGGTCATTTCGCTGCGGCTCTTCCGCGAGCCGATGCTCGACGTCTTTTTCGAGGGGCTCGCCCCCTGTGTCACGGGCGTGGCGGCGGAGACGCCGCTGCCGACGGACCGCTGCTACACGCGGCTCCTCAAAGCCGAGCCGCGGGACGTCCCGCCGACGGCGCGCCGCTTCGTTTTCCACCGCAACCGCGCCTTTGCCGCCGCCCTCGCCCGCAAACCCTGCGAGGTGCCGCTCAGTCTGCCCGCTGCCGCGCAGCCGCCGCCGGACACTCCGCAAGCGCCCGTCGTCGTGCTGTGCCCCGGTGCCAGCCACTGGACGAAGCGCCTTCCCTTCTCCACCTGGATGCGGCTCATCCGCTGGTTCCTGTGCCACACCCCTGCCACAATCGCGATTGTCGGCGGCTCCGATGTGGCGTATCTGTGCCATCAACTGTGCTTCCGTGCCGCCGATCCGCGCGTGGTCGTCTGGACGCTCACGCTCCCGCAGCTGGCGGAGCGCTTCCGCACGGCCGCACTCGTGATTGCCAACGACTCCGCGCCCATGCACCTGGCGGCTCTTGCGGGCGCCCGCGTGGTCTGCGCCGTCAACGGCTACGCCGGGCGGGACGCCTTCTGGCCCTATCCGGATGGACGCATCCGCATGGCGCGTCCCCTCCGCCCGCTGTCCCCGCATCTGCCGTCCTTCCTGCCGCTGGCGCTCCTCCGTCAGGCGCGCGCCATCCGCAGCGTCTCGGCGGAGATGATTCTGGCCGCGGCGGGTCCGTGGGCGGACGGACTCAAGCCGGGCGTGTGCCACGCCCTTGCCACGCCCCTGACACCGCCCTGCCGCGATGATGCGGCGGACGTGGCAGCGGCACCGTCCGGGCCGGACCATTCCCGCCCGCTGCGGCTCCTCATTTCCTCGAGCGAAGCCGCCCCGTGGTACGATGAGATTCAGGACGTCGACGAGCATTACCGCCGCCAGCCGTACACGCTGGGCGCCGTCGCCCGGCATCTGCACCATGACCTCGGCTGGGAAATCGCGTGGGCGGGCCGCCGCACCTCCGGCTCCCCGAAACGGCTCGGGCAACTCGTCGCCTCCTTCCGTCCGGACATCATTTACACATACGGCGCATGGACGGCGTTGCGCCCGCTGGCGCTCCGGCGAGCACGCGGCGCGGCGGGCGAAGCGGCGCGCACGGCCGTCATCGTGCACGGCTGGGACGACGCGTACGGCGACATCTGGGGCAGCAAGCTGGGCTGGTTCGGGCGCGTGCCGATGGCGGTCCTGGAACGGCGCATCGTCGCGCAGTCCGACGGCGTGGTGACGCTCTCGCGCTTCCTGCAGGCACGGGCGCGCCGCCGCGGCATCGAGGCGTACTACATCCCCAACGGCGCCGACCCGGTGGCGCCGCCGCCCGCCGCCGGCGCGGCGGATCCGGCAGACGGTTTTACGCTGGTCTACACGGGCGACCAGGCCTCGTGGAAGCGCACGGCGGACATCTGCCGCTCGATGGCGCAACTGCCCGCAGACGTGCGCCTCATCCTCACGGGGCGCACCTACCCGCACCTGAAGCGCTACGCCTCCGAACGGTGCCTCTTCCGCGGATTTGTCTCCAAGGACGAGCAGCTGCGCATCCTCCGGCAAGCCGACGCGCTCGTCTGCACGGCGGATCAGGACTGCAACGCCAAACTCCAGGAATATCTGCGCTGGGATAAACCGTGCCTCGGCTACGACGGGCGCGCCAATCTCTTCTTCACGCAGGGGCAGAACGCCCTGCTGTGCGACGGCGACTACGCGCCCGCCATCCGCCGTCTGCGCACCGAGCCCGGCCTCGCCGGGGCGCTCGTCGCCAACGCACGGCGCGACATCCCCGTGCTCCGCTGGAGCCGCATCGCCGGGCTCTTCGACACGCTCTTCCGCGCGCTTATCGCAGAAAGAGGCGAAGCGTCGTGCGCTGCTGACCGAACGACGCCATGACGCGTGCGGGCTCCGCACCGAAACGCGCCTCCAGCGCCGCCTGCAGCCGCGCCGCATCCGCCGCATCGAGCGGCCGGGTGGACGGGCATGCAATCGCGAACGTATAGCCGCTCACGGCCGCCACGCGGCTCTCCGCCGAGGCCAGCGCCTCCGCGAGCGTGGCGACGTTGTGGACGCGGTAAAACCGCGCCTCTTCATCGGAAAGCTCCGGGAAGAGCGAGAAGGGTCCCATCTCGAGACCGGGCAGCACGCGGCGGCGCGCCTCCACCGCCAGATAGGCATCCTGCGTCACCAGCGGCTCCGCCTCGGGCAGATGTTCGCGCACCCAGCGCCCCGCCTCGCGCAGCGCGAGAATCTGCGGGCGGGCGTCCGTCTCAAACCAGAACAGGTGCTGGCGGCCGCCCACCCACTGGAGGCAGAGCGGGGATGCGACGGCGAAAAGGCAGGAAAGCGCCAATACGGGCAGCGCCGGCCGCGCGGCGAGCCCGGCGCGGGTCCAGGCCGCCCCCAGCATGCACCCGGCCGCCAGGCCGGCCAGCGGCCAGGCGGGCGTGTTGTAATCGTTGTACGGGAACGGCGCCAGCAGATGCGTGAGCGTCAACGCGAGAAACGCCAGCCCTGCGCCGAGAATGGCGGGGGGCAACGTGCGCAGACGCGGGCGCCCCGGCCAGAACGGCAACGAGAGCAGGGCGACCCACAGCGGGAACGTGCCCTGCAGCGCGTACGAAACGAAGCCCGCCCGGAGCAGAAGCCACGCGAAAAAGCCTTCGCCCGTCCGTGCCGTGTGGTAGGTCTGCGAAAACCAGAAGCGCGCCCCCTCGGTTGCGAAAAGCCACCCGTAGACGGGCACCAGAAACACCAGACACCCCAGCGCAAACCGCACCGACGGCAGGCAGAAAAAGCCGCGCACCGCGCCGCCGGACGCACACAATGCACGCACGTCCGCGACGGCAAAGGGAACCCATGCGGCGGCGGCAGCCACGCAGAGCGAGGCGCGCGTCCCGAAAGCCGCCGCAAAGCAGAGGCCCGCCCAGAAGGCGCGGGGACGCTCCACCGCCAGCAGCCGGAACCCGGCGCAGAGCAGCAGCGCCGAAAGCGCGTAGGTTTTCGGCAGCACCGTGAAATAGCTGTAATCCGGCAGCAGCGCCGTCACCGTAAACGTGACGAAAAAAGCCGCCGCACCGGCACCCGGCTGGAGCCGCCCGGCGGAGATGCGCGCCGTATCCGCCGCCAGCAGCACGGCAAGCGCACCCAGCAGCGCCGTCAGGAGGCGACCGCCCAGAACGCCGAGCCATCCCCACAGCGGGTAGAGCAGCGCATAGACGAACGGCTGGACCGGCCCCTGCGTGTAGAGATAATCCCGGTACGGGAGCATCCCGTGAAGCGCCGTGTTTTGCGCGGCGAGCAGGTACCAGCCTTCATCCTGATTGAGCGGACCGAACAGCGCATTCGTCAGCCAATAGACGATGGCGACCGTGAGCGCGGCCGCCATCCAGCCCGTCCACGGGCCGCTCTTCTGCCGGGTTGGAACGTGCATGCTTCGTGCCGGGCGGGTCCGTCCGCGCCTCAGTTCACGTATTCGAACAGCGGGCGAAGCTCGTTGATTTTGTGGCGGCGCACAAACGATTTAAACTCATCGCCGGGCGCCACGCGGAACATCAGCAGCGCGCGCGAATACAGCTCCTTGCGGGAGAGGGTCGACTCCGGCTTCGACCGGATGATGGCCCACATTTCATCGGGCTCCATGACGTTGAGCATCAGCGTGCGCGCCACCCACTGGCCGTTCTCCTTGCGCTGGCAGCCCAGTTTCGGCGACATGTAGCTGACGGGCCGGATGAGGTGCTTCTTGCCGTCCACGACGATTTCCTGCTCGGCGCTGGTGGCGGTGAGGGACATCCCGACGAGATCCTCCCACGGGACGGCATCGCGGAACGGCACAAACGCATGCTGAATCGTGGCGGCGTTCTCCGGGTGCGACTTGGCGGCCTCGTAGAAGAGGTCGCGCGCGAGTTTCCGGGCTTCGGTGAGCGTGCGCCCGCGCAGGGCACCCGCGATTTTCGGGTAGATATCCTGGCGTATGCGCTCCGCCTCGGAAATGGGTTCGGCGGCGGGCGGCGGCGGGGTCGGCGCGGTCGCGGCCGACGGCTGGGCGGGCGGCTGG
>CASFKR010000139.1 GCA_949295265.1 uncultured Verrucomicrobiota bacterium
CACCCGGCAGTGCCCGTCGCGGGTGAGCGTCACTTCAATGTGCTTGCAGAAGCCCGCCATCGCTTCGTCGATGGCGTTGTCGATCACTTCGTTGACGCAATGGTGGAAGCCGCGCACAAAGGTGTCGCCGATATACATGGCGGGGCGGAGCCGGACGGCCTCGGGGAAGCCGAGCGTCTGAATATCGTCACCGGTGTAGTTCTGCGTGACGCGACCGGCTCCCTGCGCTTCCTTAAGGGCTTTTCCGTTGTTGTTTTCCATCGTTTCTCCGTGGTTGTTTTCGGTTAATTTTTTCATGTTTTCAGTGGGGTTTTCCTCTATGCCGCTATTCTAGCAAAACGCGCAACGAAATGGAAGTATTATTTATAGCTTTTATGCGCGCGATATCAATAAATCTCGCGAGTCGAAGAATCCGGGTGCCGGACCGTCTGAAAAAATGCCGCGCCGGGTCTTCGGGGACCATCCGGGGCGTCTGGCGGACCCGGCACCGGCGCTGCCGCCGGAAACAGCCCGAAAAGAGGCGCAAAGCGACTCATAGCGGCGTTTGCGGGTTTTGCACGGGCAAACCCGCTTCCCTTTGGCGCAAACGCCTCTACAGGGCGCATTTCCGCCTCTCCCGGTGGCAGCGGCGGTGCCGATCTCGCCTCCCGGCTGGTTCCCAGTCACGGTTCCATCCGCCTCCATCAGTCCGGCCCGGTCCATCTCAGAGCCTCAAAAACGGTCAAAAGCGGTCAATTCCGCCTCTCCAGCCCTCCATCCGCAAATATACCCGTCCCGATTTCGCCATCGCCTCTCCGGGGCGGCGGCGCCGCCTGTGGTGCCAGCGGAGCGAGGGCACCGCCGGGTGCGCTGGCAGCGGCGTGGCAGTGCAGTGGTCCCGCCGCTATCTGGGGCCACTGGGGCTGCTGGGAGTGGGGTTACTGGGGCTGCCGGGAGTGCCGTGTGCGCCGGCGAGCCGTCGTGTACGTCGTGTTTCGGCTCGTTCGCGTACCTTCGTTGCGGTGGCAGCGGGCCGGAAAAGAAGACGGGCGGGGACGTAGCGCGTCCCCGCCCGGTTCAGCTGAGCGCAGTCAGCAGAGAGGCGGCAATCAGGATTCAGACGGAGCATCGGGTGTCGGCGCGTCGGATGCCGCAGCCGGATTCTCTGCAGGCGGGGTGGCATCGGACGGATGATCGTCCGATTCTCCGGGGGGAACGACTTCCGCATCGCAGACCACATCCGGAACCGCTTTGGCGGACCGGTTCTGCTTTTCGTCAACACCCGCATCCAGCGTGATGATGCGTACGCCCTTGCAGTTGCGGTGGGCATCGCGGATGCCGTCGATGCTGGTGCGCAGAATGCGGCCGTGGCTCGTGACCACCAGAAGCGCGTCCGACTTGGAGGCGGGGTCTTCCGGATCGGCGAGGTGGACAATGCCCGCGAAAACGAGGCGTCCGTTGCCGTCCGGTTCGCCGATATCCGTGCGGATGCCCAGCACGCCCATGCCGCCGCGGTTGCGGAGCGGGAATTCGGCGCACGGGGTGATGAAGCCCTTGCCGGATTCGGTGAGCATCAGCATGCGCGCATGCGGATCATGCTCCACGCGGACGAGCGAGCGGACCGCATTGGGCTTGCCGTCCGCCAGGAGGGGGCAGACCGCCATCGCGGCGTCCGTCTCGTCCTCGTCATTGACCGGGACGTCGGCCGCGCTTTCCTCGGCCTCTCCGGCTTCCGCGGCGGCACCGGTCAGGCGCATGCCGATGACGCCGCCGGCGGCACGGCCCATCGGGCGGACCTTCTCTTCGGAGAAACGGATGGCGCGGCCGCTTTCGGAGGTGAGAATCAACTCATCGCCGCGCTCCACGAGCGTGACACCGATGAGCGCATCGTTCTCCCGCAGCGAAATGGCGATGATGCCGTTGCGGTTGATGTTCTGGAAGTCGCGCAGAATCGTCTTCTTGACGCGCCCGTTGCGGGTGGCGAAAACCAGCGCCTTCGTTTCGAAGGCTTCCTTGATGACGTCTTCGGAACCGCCCTTGAAATCGGGGACGACCAGCATTTCGACCACGCGTTCGGCCGAGCGGAGGAGGGGACGGTCCGCGCCGTCGGACGGCGCTTCGCCCAGGACGGCGGGCTGCAGCTTGAGAATGTTCTGGATTGCCTTGCCCTCGGCGGTGCGGTCCGCCTCCGGCAGTTCCCACGCCTTGAGCGTGTAGACGCGCCCGCGGTCGGTGAAGAACAGGATGCGGTCGTGCGTGTTGGGCGTGAAGATCCGGAAGACGGCATCTTCCTCCTTGGTTTTCGCGCCGGTGTAGCCTTTGGAACCGCGAGAGAGCATACGGAAGTCCGTCAGGCTGCAGCGCTTTACATAGCCGCGGCGGGAGAGCGTGATGACGCACGGCTCATTGGGAATGAGCTTCTCCATGTCGAGCTCCGATTCTCCGGGCTCGATGTCCGTCTTGCGTTCATCGCCGTACGTCTTCTTCATGTCCGCGCAATCCTGGCGGATGATGTTGTCGATTTCCACCGGATTGGCGAGGATGAAGCGATAGTGCTCGATGTTCTTCAGGACCTGCGCGTATTCGTCCTCAATCTTCTGGCGCTGCATGCCCGTGAGCTGGCGCAGACGCATTTCCAGGATGGCGGACGACTGGACGTCGTCGAGCCCGAAGCGCTCGAGCATGCGGGCCTTGGCTTCGTCATCGTTCTGGGAGGAGCGGATGATGTGGACAATCTCATCGATGTTGTCCACGGCGATGCGGAAGCCCTCGAGCAGATGCTTGCGCTCTTCGGCCTTGCGCAGCAGGTATTGCGTGCGGCGCGTGATGACCTCGCGGCGGTGGTTGACGTAGCAGCGCAGGAGCTGCTTGAGGTTCATGACCTTGGGCCGCCCGTGGTCGAGCGCGAGCATGATGGCGCCGAAGGTGGTCTGCAGCGACGTCAGCTTGTAGAGGTGGTTGAGGACAACCTGCGCATTGGCATCCTGCTTGAGGTCGATTTCGATGCGCACGTCGTCTTTGGAGATGTCGCGCACGCCGTCATCGGCGATGCCTTCGATCTTCTTCTCGCGGATCAGCTCGCCGATGCGCGCGACCATGTCGGCTTTGTTGACGCCGTAGGGGATGTCGCGGATGACGATCTGTTCGTGCCGGCCCGCCTCGATGATTTCGGCATGGCCGCGGACGCAGAGCGAGCCGCGTCCGCGCAGATACATGTCCTGAATGCCGGAAAGGCCGCAGATTTTGCCCTGCGTCGGGAAGTCCGGCCCCTGGATGTACTGCATCAGCTCCGGAATCGTGATTTCCGGATTGTCGAGCAGGGCGCAGACGCCGTCGCAGATTTCGTTGAGATTGTGCGGCGGAATGTTCGTGGACATGCCGACGGCGATGCCCATCGAGCCGTTGAGCAGGAGGTTCGGGAGCTTGGCGGGCAGAACGGTCGGCTCTTCGAGCGTTTCATCGTAGTTGGAGACCATGTCGACGGTCTCTTTCTCGATGTCCTCGAGCATGTCCTCGGCAAACTGCATCATGCGCACTTCGGTGTAGCGCATGGCCGCGGCGCCGTCGCCGTCGACGGAGCCGAAGTTGCCGTGGCCGTCCACGAGTTTGTAGCGCATCGAGAAGGGCTGCGCCATGCGCACGATCGTGTCGTAGATGGAGGAGTCGCCGTGCGGGTGGTACTTACCCATGACCTCACCGACGACGCGCGCCGATTTCTTGTGGGGCTTGTCGTGGGTGTTGCCGGTTTCGCCCATCGCGTAGATGCAGCGGCGGTGCACGGGTTTCATGCCGTCGCGGGCGTCGGGGAGGGCGCGCCCGACGATGACCGACATCGAGTAGTCGATCATCGACTGCTTGAGCTCGTCCTCGATTTTAATGGGGCGGACGCCGGTTTCGGCGGGGGTGAATTCGTCCGTCGCGGCGGGTGCGTCCGCCGGCGTGACGGTGGTGTTGTCGGAGTCGTTTTCGTCCATGAGAAGAAAGGGTTTCTGACGCTGGTTTCAGGCGGGAAAAAGCGGAAGGGCGGGGGGGGGCGCGGCTCAGGCGTCGAGCGCGGCGGAGAGGGCGTTGTCCTCGATGAAGCGGCGGCGGGGGCCGACTTCATCCCCCATCAGAATCGAGAAGAACCGGTCCGCTTCGTTGAACGAATCGATTTCCACGCGCAGGAGTTTGCGCCTGGCGGGGTCCATCGTGGTTTCGTAGAGCTGGTCGTAGTCCATTTCACCGAGACCTTTGTAACGCTGGACGGTGAGGCCCTTGCGACCGCGCTCGCGGATGATGCTCAGGAAATCGAAGAGCGAGTGAATCGGGGTGGCTTTTCCCTTTTCATCGACGAGCTCGCCGAGCGGGGAGCCGTCGCGGTTGCCCCAGAAGGTGCCGCGCTCAAAGCCGTAGGTGTCGCGCAGCACGTCCATCTGGCGGCGGAGTTCATTCGCCTGGAGGATTTCGGTGCACGTGTAGTTCGGATTTTCCGCATCATCGAGTTCTTCGATGGGGCAGCCGAGCGTTTCGGCGGTTTCCTTCTTGAGCGCGAGCGCTTCGTCCATGAGGTGGACGTAGTGGTCCACGGGGTTGCCGTCGGTGTCCGTCGTTACGCGGAAATGGGGGAATTCGCCCGTTTCGGGATTGCGGCAGCGGAAGAAGCGGTTGAGGTCGACGTTCTGCTTCTTGAGGCGGTTGCAGATATCTTCGGCGGCGGCGAGCAGTTCGAGGATGCCCGGCATCTGCTCGTTGGAGATGGTGTGCGTGCCGTCGGTGCTGCGGAAGCAGAAATCCTTGGCGCCGATGGTGACGAGACGGCGCGTGAGCTGGGCATCGCTTTCGATGTACTGCTGCTCTTTGCCGCGCCGGATCTGGTAGAGCGGCGGCTGCGCCAGGTAGACGTGCCCCTGCTGGATGAGCGGACGCATCTTGTTCCAGAAGAACGTCAGCAGCAGCGTGCGGATGTGGGCGCCGTCTACGTCGGCATCGGTCATGATGATGATTTTGTCGTACTTGATTTTCGAGACGTCGAAGTACTTGGCCTGAACCACCGTCGGCTTTTTGCCTTTGGCGTCCGCGGTGGCGGTGCCCGTCCCTTCGGTTTCCTCCGCGGCATCCGGGTTGTCCGCGTCATCGGGCGGATTGCCGAAGTGGGCGCCGATGGCGGAAATCAGGGACTTGATTTCGTTGTTGTTGAGCATCTGCTCGAGCGAGGCGCGCTGCACGTTGAGCACCTTGCCGCGGAGCGGCAGGATGGCCTGCGAGCGGCGGTCACGGCCCTGCTTGGCGGAGCCGCCTGCGGAGTCGCCCTCGACGAGGAAGAGCTCGCGCTGGCGCGGATCGCGGTTCGAGCAGTCGGCCAGTTTCCCGAGGAAGTGCGTGGAAGAATTCTGCTTGTTGGTATCGCTGATGAGCTTTTCGATTTTGCGCCGCAGTTCATTTTCCCGTGCGGCTTTTTCGGCGATCAGTTTCGCGACGCCGGGATGCTCCTCGAAGTAGGTGGAGAGCTTGTCGTTGACGACCTTCTGGACCAGGAACTGGGCGTATTTGTTGCCGAGTTTGGTTTTCGTCTGCCCTTCGAACTGGGGATTGGGGAGTTTGACGGAGACGACCGCCACGAGCCCCGAGCGGATGTCATCGGCGGAGAACTTATCTTTGTCCTTGAGAACCTTCGCGTTGTGGGCCGCTTTGTTGACAGCGGAAGTGAGCGCGGAGGAAAAGCCGCTCATGTGGGTGCCGCCTTCAATCGTGTTGATGTTGTTGGCGAAGGAGTTGATGGAGCAGTCGCTCCGGCCTTCCACGTAGAGCAGCGCGATATCCGCATCGAGGAATTCATCGCTGTTTTTCTCATTTTTGAGATTGCCGGCGATGTGGATGATGTCGGGCGTGATGCGGGGCTGCCCGGCGGTGATTTCGTTGAGGTAGCCGCGGATGCCGTTGTCGTGGCGGTAGACTTCGTGCTTGCCGGAGGATTCCTCGGAGAAGGAGATTTCGATGCCCGGATTCAGGAACGAGAGCTCGTTGAAGCGCTTGCTGAGGCGGTCCCATTCAAACGAATAGGTGTTGCCGTCGTCATCGTGGAAAATCTCCGGATCGGGATGGAAGGTGACCATGGTGCCGTGCTCGTCCGGCGGGCAGGTGCCCACGACTTCCACGCTGTTGGAGGTGAGCTTGCCCCGGGAGAAGCGGATGCGGTGGATTTTACCTTCGCGGCGCACTTCGGCTTCGAAGTAGTCGGACAGCGCATTGACGCACTTGGTGCCGACGCCGTGCAGACCGCCGGAGACCTTGTAGGCGCCCGCATTAAACTTGCCGCCCGCATGCAGGTTGGTGAGCACCACTTCGAGCGTGTTCTTGCCGTGGAGGGGTCCCGGCGTGCCGTCTTCCTTGAGCTGCGAATAGGTGTCGCAGGGGATGCCGCGTCCGTCGTCTTTCACCCGGCAGTGCCCGTCGCGGGTGAGCGTCACTTCAATGTGCTTGCAGAAGCCCG
>CASFKR010000140.1 GCA_949295265.1 uncultured Verrucomicrobiota bacterium
ACCAAATCCACGCTGGCGACCGCTGCGCCCGCGCTGCTGCCGCCGCCCGGACACCTCCCGCCGCAGCACATCGCCCTCACAGCCGCCTTCCCGGCGCCGGTACAGCGCGCCCTCGCGCACCTGGACCGCCCGAAAGAGGCGCAGCTCGCGCTCACCTGCCTGCGCGACAAACTCGCCGTCCTCGCCGGCGGCTACATCGCGGCGCGCGGCCCCGGCGGCACCAATCCCGTCACGCTGCGCGTGGTCTACCCCCTGGCCATCCTGTTCCAGGCGCTCCTGCACGGCGGCGGTGCGCTGCCCGCGCATCTGCCGGATGAACCGGCGGACCTCCCGCCCCTGACCGCGCGCCTCGCAGACGCGTTTTTCTTCCTCGCCGACCTGTGCGCACGCCCCTGGTTTTATCCCGGCGAGCGCACCATGCTCCCGTGGACCGATGAGGCCTCCTCCGAGCCGACCTGCCTCGGGATGCCGAACATGAACTTCTTCACGGACGTGTACTGCCTCTGCGGCGGACTCGCCCTGCGCTTCCCGTGCCACGCCCGTGCCACGGCGTGGCTCGCGCGCGCCAATGCGATGCTCCGGATGCAGCTGCAGCGCTTTTCCGACCCGCGTTCCGGCATCTGGGAGGAATCGCACACCTACTACCACCATGTGCTCCGCACGCTGGCGCTCTTCACGCTCGAGCAGCAGCGCTGCGCCCGCGCCGGGGACGCGCGCTGCACCGACTGGTTCGGCGATGCAGCCTTCCGCCGCCTGTGCGCCGCCGCGCTCCGTATGGTCACCCCGCGCGATCCGCGCCACGGCAACCGCCGCATGCTCCCGACGCTCGGCGACCACCGCGCCGAACTCGGCTGGCACACCTATGCGGCCCTCGCCATCGGCTTCGAGCCGCACGACCCGGCATTCGCCGCCGCGCTCTCGTGGCTTTCCGTTGAAAACGGCTGGACGGGCAGCTGCCCCGTCGCCCCCGCAACGGAAGTGCCCCGTGCCTTCGTCCCGGCCGGCTTCTCATCGCTCGACGGGCTCGGCGGGCTCGTCCGCCACTGCCACGCCAATGCCACGGAGTCGCTGCTGCTGCTGCGCGCCGGGTACACGTGGGGGCACCACAACTGCGACGAACTCGAATGCCTCTGCTGGGTCGCCGATGAACCGCTCTTCGTGGAAGCCGGGTACGGCATGCCGAAAACGTTCGAAAAGATCGGCGCGTCCGGGCACTCCACGCTGCATCCCGCACACGGCCGGCCGGCGTTTTATCTGGGACGCGCCAACCGCGGATGCCTGACCGCCTGGGCGGCCTCGCCCGACGGCAGCGAGGCCACGCTGCGCGCCGGGTGCGTCCACACCGCGCAGCTGCCGCCCGGCGCCGACACGCTGACGCCGGTTCCCGTGTTCCCGTGGCGGCAGGAGCGCACCGTCGCCCTGCACATCGATGAAACGGCCGGATGCGCAACGCTCGTCATCACCGATGAATGGACGGGCGATGAGCCAGAGCTGCTCGTCTGGCATACCGGGCTGCGCACCGTGCGCCGCAACCGCGCAGACGCGCCCGGCGTGGTGCAGCTGCGCGGAGCGCACCTCGAAGCCCGGCTGGAGACCACCCCGCCGCTCGACTTCCGCATTCAAAAAGACGCCTCCGGACTGACCGTCGGCCTCACCGCACCCGTGCCACGCCCCTGCCACCGCGTCGTGACCCGCGTTCTCATCACGCTCCAGCCGCACCGGGCGCCGCACCGCCGTCCGACCTGATTCTTCTTGAGGCAATCCCCGGGATTCGCTACAATCCGTTACCGCAGACCCTTCACAGGCATTTCCCAGCATTACCCGGCCTTTTCCGCCTCTATTCATGTCCTCATTTTCCTTCTTTCCGCCTGCCTCGGCGCATTTTGTCGGTATCGGCGGCGTCGGGATGGCCGGGTTGGCGCATGTGATGCACCGGCTGGGCTGGCGGGTCAGCGGATGCGACTGCCATGCGAGCCCCTACTCGGCCTGGCTGGAGGCGACGGGCATCGAAGTGGCGCATGCGCATGAGGTTGCGCACGTGGCGTCCGGCAGGCACGATCTCGTGGTCCGCACACCGGCGGTGCCGGATGATGAGCCGGAAATTCATGCCGCGGTGCAGGCGCACGTCCCGGTTTGGACACGCGGCGAAGTCCTCGCCGCCATGAGCGAGCTGTTTTCGATGGTCGCGGTCTGCGGCTCGCACGGCAAGACGACCACCGCCACGTTCCTCTCCCTCATCCTGCACGAAACGGACGATGCGGCGGGCTGGTGCATCGGCGGACGCGTTTCGCCGCTCAGCGCGCTTTCCCACGTGCCCGACCGCGCGCTCGGGCAGATCCGGGCGGGCGCGGGGGCGGAGCCGAAGCCGCGCTTTGTCGTCGAGGCCGATGAATCCGACGGCACGCTGGCGCTGTACCATCCGTCCCTCACGGTCCTCACCAATGTGGAGCTCGACCACGTCGACCATTTCGGGAGCGTGGAAGCGTTTGAAGACGTCTTCCGCTCTTGCATGACGCAGACGGCAGGCCCCATTGTCTACTGCGCCGACCCGGGACGGGCTGCGGCGCTGGTGCGGAGTCTGCCGGACGCATCGCGGGCGCGCTCCTTCGGTTTTTCCGAACAGGCGGATTTCCGCGTGGAGCAGACCCATGCCCATGCGAACGGGTCGGATTTCGCGCTGCATCTGCCCGGCGGGCGGAGCCTCACCGGCTTTCTCCCGGTGCCGGGGCGGCACAATCTGCTCAATGCGGCGGCCGCCATTGCCGCCGCGGATGCGCTGGGCGTTCCTGCGGAGCGCGCCGCGGCCATTCTCTCGAACCGGGCGCATCTGCCGGACCGCCGCTTCCAGTTCGTCGGCAACCCGGACGGTTTCCAGGTTCTCACGGACTATGCGCACCACCCGACCGAGATCCGGGTGCTCATCGAAACGGCAAGCTGCGTCCCGCACAAGCGGATGGTGGCGGTCTTCCAGCCGCACCGTCCCTCGCGCACGCAGCAGTTTCTCGAAACCTTTCCCGATGCGTTTCGCGGTGTCAACGAGCTGCTGCTCTGCCCTGTCTTCTCCGCCTCTGAGCCGCCCATTCCCGGCGGCAGCATCGAAGACCTGTATGCGGCATTCCGGCGCAATGCGGACATGGACGGCGTCGCCACCAACGATGCGCCACCCCTGCCGAGGACGCGGCTGGCCGACAGCCTCGAAGACGCCTTCCGCTACCTGAGCCAGGCGATTCGCGAAGGCGATCTGGTGCTCGTCATCGGCGCGGGCGACGTCGATGCGCTCGCGCCGCGGCTGGCTGCGCTGCCGCATCCGCCGGCCGCCGGCACCCCCGTGGAAACGCGGGTGCTCTCGGGCTTCGGCACGGAGGCGCCCGCACCGCGCTTCCGGGAAATCCACGATGAAGCGGAGCTCGTGGAGGCGGGGCGCGCCGCCGCCCGCGCGGGCGAGGCGCTCGCCGTCATCGGCGCGGGCACCAACACGCTCCTTTCCGAAACCGGCTATTACGGGCCCCTCATCCGGCTGGCGCGTTCGGAAACCTTTTCCTGCATCATTCCGGTCAGCCATGAAGAGGAAGGCGTCTTCGACGTGGGGGCGGCCACGCCGGGTCCCTCGCTCCTCCAGTACTGCAAAACGCTGGGCTGGAGCGGGCTGGAGTTCATGGCGGGCATCCCCGGTTCCGTGGGCGGCTGGTGCGCGATGAATGCGGGCACGCCGGCCGGCGCGTTCTGCGACGTGCTCACGGAAGTGCGCCTCCTGGACGCGGACAACGTGCTCCGGCGCATTCCGGCGGCGGAACTGCGCCCCGGCTACCGGGAAACCCCGGGACTGAAGGGGCGCATCATCGTGTGCTGCCGCATCCGCCTCCGCAAGAGCACCCCCGCGGCCGTGCAGAGCGGCTGCATGCACGCCCTGCACAAACGGCTCGATTTCCATGGCATCCGCACCTGCGGCAGCGTCTTCCGCAATCCCCCCAAACCCATGCGCCCGGCCGGCATGCTTTCCGAAATGGCCAACTGCAAACGCATGCACGTGGGCGGCGCCTTCGTCTCCGAACGCCATGCCAACATCGTCGGTGCCGGTGCCAGGGCGACGGCTTCCGATGTGGTGAGCCTCATCCGCCTGATGCGCCGTGCCGTCGCGCTCAACAGCGGCGTGGTGCTCACCAACGAAATCAAGTATCTCCACGGGGACCGTCCGTCCGTCTAGGCACGCCCCTCCCCGCCGGCCAACCTACCGGTCTTTGCTCCGCCATGCCCCGTTCCGCATTTTCTGAATGGACCGAAAAGGCGCGCACCCTTCTGCGCCCCGTTTTCAGCCGTCTTTCCTCCGCCGTTTCCGCTCTTTCCGCACGCATCCGGTCCGCCACGGGGCGGCTGGGCGCACGTCTGCGCAGCCTTTCCGCCAAATGGCCGAAACGGTCACGCACGGGCATCTGGGATATCAATCCCGAAACCCTCCCCGTCTGGAAGCGCATCCCCGTCAAGCTCGCCCGCATCCTCTGGCTCACGGTGCGCGATTTTCTGCGCAATGACTGTCCGCTCCATGCCTCGCGGCTGACGTATCTGACCGTGCTTTCCATCGTTCCGGTCATCGCACTTATCCTTTTCTTCATGAAAACGGTCATGGTGGAGGATGAACTGCGCTTCCGCACCAAAAAGGCGGTGCACGAAATCCTGACGTCCGACCTCGGACTCTCCTTCCTGGCCACCGAAGAGAATCAGTTCCCCGAACTGGATGCCGGCAGCTTTGAAGAGGCGCAGATCATCCTCCGGCTCGAAGAGGAGCGGGAACGCATCGAAGCGGAAAAGGAGGTGGAGGAAGCGGCTGCGGAGAGCGCCCCCGAAGCCTCGCTCCCGGCCGGGACGCCCGCGCCCGCAGAGGCGGCGACCCCGGCGGTTGCCGGGGCTGCCCCGGCAGAGCCCATGGCGTTCAATGAGGAGCGCATCATGCACCTCATCGACAAGGGCTTTGATACCATCGCCGATCTGAATTTCAACGCCCTCGGCGGGCTCGGCCTCTTCTGCCTGCTCTGGACCGCCATTTTCGTCATCGCCGATGTCGAAAAGACGTTCAACCGCCTCTGGGGCGTCTCCGAAAACCGTCCGCTCCTGCGCAAATTCACGGACTACCTCTCCTTCCTGATTCTCATCCCCTTCCTCGCCGCGGCCTCCGCCTCCATCCCCATCATGGCGACGGTCAACGAGCATCTCCACCGGCTCACGGACAGCGCCGTCCTTCAGCCGCTCCTGCAGACGGGGCTTTTCCGGACGGTCTGGGTGATTTTCCTGCTCACCGTCGCATTCACCTTCCTGCTCCGCGCCACCCCCAACACGCACGTCAAATTCGTTCCGGGGCTGGTTGGCGGCCTGGCGGCGGCCATCGGCGTCATGCTCTGGCTCAAGCTCTGCATCGTCCTGCAAATCGGGGTTGCCCGCCAGAGTGCGCTCTTCGGCTCCTTCGCCACGGTGCCCGTGCTCCTCATCTGGGTCTATATCTCGTGGCAGATTCTGCTGGGAGCCGCTGAACTGTCCTTCTCCGTGCAGAATGCCTCGACGCATCCCGGCCCCGCCACGCCGAAACCGCCGTCGATGAATGCGCGGGTGCGCCTCGCCGCCGACCTCCTGCACACGCTCGCCGAAGATTTGACGCCCGGGCGCAGCGGCCTCCTCAACGTCGACGCCTACGCCCGCACGCACATCTGCTCGGCGCGCTTTCTGCGCGATGTGGTCGCGCAGCTCGAACGCGTCAACCTCATCGCCCCCGTGGCAGACCGGCCCTCCTGCTACACGGCGCGCATCGACCTGCACACCTTCACGTTCAACGACCTGCTGCGGGCGCTGATGGCGGACGGCGCCGCCCCCGCCGAACTCGGCGTGCAGCAGTTGCCGGTGCCGCGCGGGGCCGCCGTCTTTGCCGCACCGCCGCCGACGGCGCACAACGACTGACAGCGCCACACCCATGCCACGCCCCTGCCTCGCCTCTGCCACCGGAAAGCCGCTCCACGCATTCGCCCGGCGCGATCCGCTCTTGTGCGCGTTCCTGGAGGCGCTGCGGACCACCCGCGAGGCATCGGACCACACCACGGAAGCCTACGCGCGCGACCTGGGGCAATTCGCCGAATTCACCTGGGGCGCCGAAGCGCCGTCGGCGGAGGACTGGTGCGGCGTCGGGCGAGATGCGTTGCGCGCCTACTTCGTCGCTCTCGCGCAATCGGGGCTTTCGCCGCGCTCCATCCAGCGCAAACGCTCCGCCCTGCATTCCTTTTTCGCCGGGCTCGTCCGCACGGGACGCCTTCCCGAAAACCCGGTCGACCTCACCCGCGCCCCGCGGGCGGCGCGCTCGCTGCCCGATGTGCTGACCGTCGACGACGTCCTGCGACTGCTCGACACGG
>CASFKR010000141.1 GCA_949295265.1 uncultured Verrucomicrobiota bacterium
CCATTCTCAAAGGCGGCACCGTCCGCATCCCGCTGGCGTCCGCCGTCCCGCTGCGCCCGGAGCAACTCGAGGTCATCGTCCCGCCCGGCTGGCGCGCCGCCCTCGAGCGCGACGGCGCCGGCGGGCTCGTCTGCAGCGTCGCCGCCCCCGCCGAAACCGACGCCCGCGAAGGGCGCATCCGCATCCGCACTAGGCCGGACGCCCCCGCGGCGGCCGAACTCACGCTCAATCTGCCCGTACTCGGTGCCATCGGCATCACCCTGCTCGCCGAGCCGGACGGCGGCCTCTGCGCCGCCTTCCGCAACAACGGCGCAGAACCCGCCCGCATCGACTGGGTCTTCGAACTGCTCGGCACCTGCCCCATGCGCGAGGGCTCCTACCGGCTCCAGGAACCGAACCCGCCCGAAACCTTCCTGCGCGGCGAACGCGAAGGGCGCGCCACCATCCAGCCGGGCGAAACGCATCGCGCCCGCGTGACGCTCGACGGCTTCCATCCGCTGAGCCTCTACAGCGTCCGCGTCACCGGCACCGACGCCGACGGACGCGCCGTCTCCCGGACCCGCTACGCCGGCGGCTTTGCCGCCGCTCCCCGTATGGACGCCGCCCCCGTCATCGACGGTGCCGCCGATGAGTCCTGCTGGCGGCGCGCGACCACCCAGTTCATCGATTTGCCCGAACAGGTTTTCCGCTTCCGCCGCACCGACGCCCCGTGGCAGGGCCCCGACGACCTGAGCGCCTCCTGGCGCGCCGCCTGGGATGAAGAGGCGCTCTACCTGTTCGTCTCCGTCACCGACGATGTGCTCCGCACACCCCACGCCGACAGCCGCATCTGGGATCAGGATGGACTCCAGCTGCTCATCGACCCCTGCCGCACCGCCGCCGAAAAGACCGGCAAAATCGATCTGGCCGTCAGCGATACGCCCGAAGGCTCCCGCGCCTGGTGCTACCTTTCCGCGCATCCTTCCGTCGCCACCGGTCCCGTCGCCGTGCAGGTCGCCGCCCGCAGCAGCGCGAACCGCCGCGACGTCGAACTCGCCATCCCCTGGAAACTCCTCGCCCCCTTCCAACCGGAACCCGGCGCCAATCTGGGCCTCGCCCTCATTCTCAACGAAGACGACGGCAACGGCCGCGTCGGTTTCAACGGCTGGTTCTCCGGTGTCCATTCCAAACAACTCGATCTGGTCGGCGATCTCATTCTCCGCTGACCGGGCCACGCCCCTGCCACATGAAAGCTTACGATGCCATTCATCCGGAAATCGGGACCGTTTCGCACATGCTGGTTCCCGTTTATCCCGTTCTCCAGCGTCCGCACGGAATGCTGCGCCTCGTGCCGCCCAACAAGGACCCGCGCGTCCTCACGACGGACGGACATCCGTTGCAGCTCATCTCCCACCGCGGCTGGCGCGCCTTCCGCCTCCTGCCCCTCGCGGGCGACGCCGCGCCGGACGCCCTGCAGCACATCTGCCAGAGCCGCATCACCCCGCACGAGCAGGCCTTTACCTACCTCGAAAGCGGCGCGGAAATCCGCGCAACCGTCACGGAACACGCCGCCATCCTCGCCGTCGCCTTCGATGGTGCCACGCCGCTGCCACGCCGCTGCCACCTGCGGACATGCGGACGCGGCGCACTGCAGGCGGCGCAGGCGCCCGACGGCTCGTGGCGCATCACAGGCGCCGACACGCCGCCCGTCGCGACGGCTTTCCGCGTCTGCCTCGCCGCCACCGTGCCGCCCCCCTGCCGCATCGCCGAAACGGAAACGGGGCTGACCATCGAACTGCCCGAGGGCGCCGATGCGTTCGAGCTGCGCTACGCCGTCTCGCTCATCAGCCCGGAAGAGGCCGCCGCCCACCTCGCGCGGGAACTGCCCGAAGGCACGACCTTCGACGCGGTCGCCGAAGCCCTGCGCGACGCCTGGACGGAGTGCGCCGGCACCATCGAAACCGAGGGCGGCACCGATGCGGAGCGCGCCGTCTTCTACACCGCGCTGTTCCGTTGCCGCGAGCGCCCCGTCCTGCTCTCCGAAAACGGACGCTATTTCTCGGCGTACGACGATCAGGTGCACGACGACGGCGAGGCCCCGTTCTGGGCCGATGACTGGTCGTGGGACACCTATCGCGCGCTCCATCCGCTCAATTGCATCCTCGAGCCGGAGCAGCACCGCGCCCGCCTCCTCTCCTACGTGCGCATGGCGGAGCAGAGCGGCGCGGTCCCCACCTTCCCTTCGCCGCTGGGCGATTCGCACTGCATGCTCGGTTGCCACCCGGCGTCCATCCTGCTCGACGGGTTCCGCAAGGGACTCCTCCGCGAGGCGGACGCGCACCGCGCGCTCGACGCGCTGCGCCGCACGTTTGAGACGCGCTCGCTCGTCCCCTGGGTCAAGGGTCCGCCCAATGCGCTCGACGCCTTTTTCTGGAAGCACGGCTTCCTCCCGTCGCTTCGCCCCGGCGAACGGGAAACCGTTCCCGAAGTGAATCCCGGCGAGCGCCGCCAGTCCGTCGCCGCCGTGCTCGACCTCTCGTACGACTTCTGGTGCTGCGCGGAGCTGGCGTCCGAACTCGGGCGCGAAGGGGACGAAGCCTTCTTCCGTCCGCTCGCCCGCACCAACCGCAACCTCTGGAAAGCCGATGCCGGGTATTACCACCCGAAGGACGGCAACGGGCGGTGGATTGAGCCCGTCGACTACACCTTCGGCGGCGGCCAGGGCGCCCGCGACTACTACGCGGAAAACAACGGCCACATCTACGCATGGGGCGCGCCGCACGATCTGCCGTTCGTCATCGCATCGCTCGGCGGCGCGCGCGCCGCCGAGGCGCGGCTCGATGCGCTCTTCGACGTCTCCCCGGCGGGCGACATCTGGGACTTCTACAAACTCCAGCCCGATGCCACGGGGCTCGTCGGACAATACGCGATGGGCAACGAACCCTCGCTCCACATCCCGTACATCTACAACCGCATCGGCGTCCCCTGGAAGACGCAGCTACGCACGCGCCAGCTGCTCCAGGTCTGGTGGCGCGATGACCTCATGGGCGTCTGCGGCGATGACGACGGCGGCGGACTTTCCGCCTGGTGCATCTTCACGATGCTCGGCCTCTACCCGTTCCTCCCCGGCACGCTCACCTACGAGCTGACCGCCCCCGTCTTCCGCAAGAGCGTCCTGCACCAGCCCGGCCGCGCGCCCTTCACGATTCTCGCGCCCGCCGCCTCGCCGCAGAACAAATTCATCCAGAGCGTCCGCCTCAACGGAAAGCCCTGGCGGGAAACCGCCATCCCGCATACCGCCATCCTCGAAGGCGGCACCCTCGAATTCGACCTCGGCCCCCGCCCCTCCGCCTGGGCCTGTTCCTGAGCCACCCCCATGCCACGCCCACACCCTGCACTCCGTTTGCTGCTGGCCGCCGCGCTTCCCGCCGCAGCGCTTTCCGCCGCATCGCTTTGGGACGCGCCCGACCGGCAGGCCGCCTGGCACGACGCCGCCTCCTGGCGCGGTGCCGTACCCGATGCGCCGGGCGCCGAGGCGCTCTTCTCGTACGGTTTGCCCGGCGACATCACCGTGCAACTCCATGGCGACGGGCGCGAAACCACGGTCGGCGCCATCCGGGTCGATACCGAAGGCAGAACGGTGACGCTCCAGGGCGAAAAGCCGCTCGTCTTCTCCACCGGCGACCACGCCCGGCCGGCGCGCCTCGAAAGCGGCACGCGGCGGGCGGGGCTCTGCATCCGCGCGCCCATGCGGATCCCCGACGGCGCGCGCCTGGACATCGATTTTGCGCAGGAGGGCGATTCGCCGGGCATCACGCTGGCGGGACCCGTTTCCGGACGCAACATCACGCTCGCCAACGTGGGGCGGCCCGCTTCGCCCAATACCGTTTCGCTCCTCCAGGGAAACGCCCCGAGCCGCTTCACCGGAACTGTCCGCGCAGAATCCGCCACCTCGCGGCTCAATCTCGGCGCCGTCTCCATCGAAGAAACCGCCGCCGGAGACCCCTTCAATCCGGTGCATCTCGCACCCGGCGCGCAGTTGTCCCTCGCCCGCTGGAATCACGGCGTGCTCAACCCCTGCCGCACGCTCGTGACCGAGCCGGGCAAAGAACCCGCCATGCTCAACAATGGCGGCGAAGGGCAGGAGGGCAAGCACATCCCCGGGCCCGTCGTCGGCGACGGCGCCCTCACCCTGCAGGGCAATTACCGCCTGAGCGGCGACAACGCCTTTACCGGCACCCTCTCCGTTGCGGCGGGCTCACTCTGGGTCGATTCGCCGCGCAACCTCGGCACAGGTCCGCTCCACCTGCCCAACCGCGACGTCGTTTTCGGCATTTCGGGCCGCGATTTCACCCGGCTGCCGGCAACGACGCCGCTCCAGCTGGAAGAAAGTTCCAACGGAAGCCTCACCTTCCTCGTGCAGGACCCGGATGCCACCTTCACGTTCGACCGTTCCGTCCGGCTGTGGCTCAACTCGTACGGCGCCTCCACCTTCACCAAGGACGGCCCCGGTACGCTCCTGTTTGCGGAAGCGCCGCAGCGCATGCGCAATTCCACGGGGCGCGCCCTGCTCGCGCGCGGCGGGCGCATCGTGTTCTCCGAGCCGCTGGGCGGCACCGTCGAAACCGATGCGGGGCAGGCTTCTTCGTTTTCGCTGGGTTTTGAAGGCGGCACCATCGAATTTGTCCGGTCATCCGGCACCAACCTGTTCGTGGGTGCCCTCATCCCGGGCATCGGCGGAGGCGAGCTCATTCTGCGCGAGGCACGGAACGCAGCGGGCGCGCGCCCCGGCCCGGAAATCCTCCGCTTCGAATCGGTGCGCCCCGCGCCCGGCGCGCAGACGCTTCAGGGCGCGGCGCTTTCGCTGCGCACCGTCGGCCATGCGCGGTTCCGCACCCCCGCGCGCAACGATTACCGCACCGGCATCTGGGGCGGGGCGCGCTTCACGCTCAACGGGAACGACTGGCCCGTCGCCAACGAACAGGGCATCCTGCAGCCGTATGAGGATTATCACTCGCTCGGGGCTGGACCCGCTTCGCCGCGCGACAATGCCCTGCTTTCGGGCGTCCTGACCTGGGAACCCGGCACCCGGAGCACCGTCCACACGCTGAAAATCGTGCCGCGCACCGCGGCGGAAACCGCGCTCACGCTCCCGCCGGACGGTTCGCTGACGCTCGCGGCAAACGCAATCCTCGTTTCCAACGAAGCCGCCGGAGAGGCGTCCGGGGAGGTCGCCCGCGCCACCGTCGCGGGCGGGACGCTCCGGCTCGGGCAAGCCGGATCCGACCTGATCGTCCACACCGCAGAGGGCGCCGCGCTCTCTCTGCAGTCGAATGTCGCCGATGAAAACGGCGGCTTTTTCGGGCTCACGAAAACGGGCGTCGGCACGCTTTCCATGCCCCGGATTCCCTGGACCGGCCGACCCGTCGTGGTGGGCGGCGGCACGCTCGAGCTGACCGGCCGCGACCCGGTGCCGTATTTCGTCAATACGCTCGACGGCGTCACGGCCACCCGCGAAACCAACGTCGCCGTGTGTGCACGGGCTTCGCTCCCCGTCGATTTCCGGCCGGGTGCCTGGCTCGAGATCGGCGCCTGCGTGCTGGCGGTCGGCGGCGAGCCCGGCGCCTGGGAACTGGTGCTCGACCGCAAGCCGCACCGCGCCGTCGCGATGCAGTCGATTCCCTACACGGTGCGGCCCGCACTCGTGCTCAACGGGCGCCTCCGCCTCGCGCAGGGCGGCACCCTGCAGAACGACATTCAGGTGGGCGGCAACAACGCCGTTTTCGACCTCGCGGACGGGCAGACCAATGTGCTGGCGGGGCGGATTTCCGGCGGCGGGCTGGTGCTCGACAATACCGCTCCGGAGGGTACCGGCATCCTGCGGATCCTGCGCCCCGCGCAGGTCGGCGCATCGCTCCACGTGCGGCGCGGCGTCGTGGACATCGCCGCGGATGCGCTCTCTCAGGCGGGCATGACGCCCGTGCGCTTTGGCGAGGGCAAACCCGCCGCGCTGCGCATTCCCGGCGGCCGCGAGGTGCTGCTCGCCGGACTGGAATCCGCCAATCCGGCGGCGCGCATCGAACCCAACGCCGCAGGCGAAACGCTGCTCGGCGTCCTCCAGGGCGGCGACTCCGTCTTCCGCGGAACCATTGCGGACGGGGTGGAGGCGCCCGTCCGCTTCATCAAGGCGGGCGCCGGCAGGCTGACACTCTGCGGCACGCAAGCCTATTCCGGCGAAACGGCGGTCCGGGGCGGCACCCTGCGCGTGGAGGGGTCGCTGGCCGCCTCTTCGAATCTGCTCGTGGAAGCGCACGGCACGCTCGAGGCGGCGGGGACGCTGCCGCCCGTGCGCATCGGGCGCGGCGGCACGCTCGCGCTCGGTTCCGCCGGCGGGAGC
>CASFKR010000142.1 GCA_949295265.1 uncultured Verrucomicrobiota bacterium
AACTTTCGTTTTGTCTTTCTTTGTCTTTTGCTGGGCATATAAACGCCGAAACACGTTCTTATTGACTTGATTTTCGATGGGTGTCATTTGCATAGTCCCAAAAGTATGATGGTAACATGTTAAATGACGCAACCTTAATTTTCCCTTTTCACTTTTCGGTAACCGTAATTATGACGCAACCCGCGCCAAAATTTTCCCGTTGACCCTGCCCCGAAGTTCTGGTAGGGTTTGTAGCCGTCGTCACCCCTGTGGGTAGGCGATACCTTTCGAAACCCGTCGGGGCGTGGCGCAGCCTGGTAGCGCGCTTGCTTGGGGTGCAAGAGGTCTCGAGTTCAAATCTCGACACCCCGACCATTTTTCGAACAAACCGTTCTCGTCAAACGCCGCGTGTCGTGCGCGGTTTTTTCTTTTAACAAGCAACACGGGCGTTGGCCCGTGCATTCTGGGGTTCTGAAGTTGACGGATTACCTGGAGTTTGACGGCGTGACCAAGCGTTTCGGGAGCCTGACGGCTGTTGATCGCGTCACGTTCGGCGTGAAGAAGGGAGAATTCTTCTCCCTGTTGGGTCCAAGCGGGTGTGGCAAAACGACGCTTCTGCGCATGGTCGCAGGCTTCGAACAGCCGGATGAAGGGCGAATTCTGCTCAATGGCGTGGATATCACACGGATGCCGCCGAACAAGCGGCACGTGAACACGGTGTTTCAGAATTACGCGCTCTTTCCGCACCTCACCATCTTTGAGAATATCGCCTTCGGGTTGCGGCTGGCACGCCTTTCCAAGGAGGAAGTGGCCGAGCGCGTGCATGAAATGCTCGAGCTCATTCAGCTCACCGGGCAGGCGCACAAGAAGCCGACGCAGATTTCGGGCGGTCAGAAGCAGCGTGTCGCCATCGCCCGCGCGCTCGTGCTCAAACCCCAGATTCTTCTGCTCGATGAACCGCTGGCGGCGCTCGACCTCAAGCTGCGCCAGCACATGCAGATTGAGCTCGATACCATTCACGACAAGGTCGGCATCACATTCCTGTATGTGACGCACGATCAGGGCGAAGCCATGAGCCTGAGCGACCGCATCGCGGTGATGAACCGCGGGCGCGTGGAGCAGCTCGATCCCCCGGCACGCCTCTACGAGGCACCGCGCTCCTCCTTCGTCGCAGCCTTCATCGGCGATACGAACTTCCTCGAGGGCACGGTGACCCAGCTCATCGATTCGGAATACTGCCGCATCGAGGTCGAGGATTTCGGCTCCGTTGTCTGCTACAACGACAAGCATATCAAGCTCGGCGCCAAGGTCTATCTTTCCATTCGGCCGGAAAAGATGCACTTGACGCACGACAAGCCGGTCAATCTCCACGACGGCAAGGTGAACGTCTTCCCGGTGACCGTCGATCAGCTGGTCTATCAGGGCGCCTACACGCGCTTCTGGGTCTGGAACGGCAAGAGCAAGGACGATTGCTGGGAACTGTCCGTCCTGCAGGTGCACAGCCGCTACCTGCTCGACCAGCAGCCCATTCTCTGGGATCAGAAGGTCTGGCTCTCCTGGCATGCGGATGACGGGTTCATGCTCGAAAATTACGATGCCAAGGACGAGAACCTGCTCAGCTATCCCGTCACCGAAGAAGGGGAAGCGACATCCGCCGGGGCGGATGAACATCCAGCGGAGGCCGACCATGACAACGGCACCGTCTGAGTACATCCGTCCGGGGCAGAAGCTGCCCTTTCTCCGCCGGGTGCGCCACCATTTCCACGAAATCCTGCTCACGTCGCCCTCGCTGGTCTGGATGTTCGTGTTCTTCATCCTGCCGACGATTATCGTCTTTCTGCTGACGTTCCGGCCGACGACGATTACGGGCGGCATCGGGGAAGGGTGGACGCTCAAGACGTGGTCGACCATTTCGAACCCGAACTATCCGGCGATTGTCTGGCGCACGATTTGGCTGTCCTTTGTGGCGACCTTTCTGTGCATCGCCATTTCGCTTCCGTGCGCGTTTGCGTTGGCCCGGACGAGCAACCGGTGGCGTTCCATCCTCGTGGGGCTCGTCATTCTGCCGTTCTGGACGAGTTTTCTGATCCGCGTGTTCGCGTGGCGCATCCTGCTCCACCCGGAAGGCTGGGTTTCGAAGGTGCTCCACCAGACGTATTCGATTTTCGGATGGCAGTTTTCGTTTCTGGAACCGGAGACGCAGCTGCTCTACAACGTGTTTGCCGTGCTTCTGGTGATGGTGTACACGTATCTGCCTTTTGCCATCCTGCCGCTGTATGCGGCGGCGGAAAAGTTCGATTTCAACCTGATTGAAGCCGGGCTCGACCTCGGGGCAAAGCCGCTTCACGTCTTTCTGCACATCTTCATCCCGGGCATCCGCGCGGGCATTTTCTCCGCCGTCATGATGGTGCTCATTCCCTCGCTCGGGTCCTACGTGATTCCTGATATGGTCGGCGGTCCGAACAGCGAGATGATCGGCTCGAAGATTTATCAGCGGGCCGTTCCGGACCGCAATCTGCCGCATGCCTCGGCGCTTTCCGCGCTCCTGATGCTCGGCGTGCTCCTGCCGCCCGGCATTGGCTGGCTCATCTACCGCAAGCGCCATATCGGTGCCGTGGATACCGATGTGGTGGCGGCGCTGGATGCGCCGCAGAAGGCGCAGAACTTCGGTAATTCCGGCGGTCGCCGGAGAAATGGAGTCCGCGCATGAAACGGATGGATTCCACTTCCCGCGTGGTGTTCTGGACGGTGCTGCTCTTTTTCTACATCCCCATTGCCGTCCTGATCATCAACTCCTTCAACGTCTCCCGCTTTTCCGGAACGTGGGAGGGCTTTACTCTCAAGTGGTACAAAATCCTCTTTTCGGACAGTACCATCTGGCACGCGCTCGGCAACACCCTCAAGGTCGCCTTTGCCGCCACGCTTTCCGCCGTTGTGCTCGGCACGCTTGCGGCACTGGCGCTCAACCGCTACAAGGGTCGGTTGCAGAGCCTCCACTACGGCATCCTGTATACGCACCTGGTGCTTCCGGATATCCTCATGGGTATCAGTCTGCTCCTGTTCTTCATCTCCATCGGACTGGAGCAGGGGCTCTTCACGGTCTACCTGGCGCATACGACCTTCTGCATCAGCTACGTCGCCATGGCGGTGCTGGGGCGGCTGGAGGACTTCGACCGCTGTCTGCTGGAAGCCTCGCAGGACCTGGGGGCCTCGCACTGGCAGACGTTCTGGAAGGTTCAGTTCCCGTTGCTGCTTCCGGGGATTGTCGCCGGCGGTCTTCTGGCCTTTACGCTCTCGATTGACGATTTTGTGATTACCTTCTTCGTCTCGGGTGCGGGTTCTTCCACGCTGCCGGTCCAGATTTACGGCATGATTAAGCGGAGCCCGAAGTTGCCGGAAATCAACGCACTCTCGACCCTCATGATGTGCGTGACCATGCTCGCCGTGGTGGCCAGCCGCATGATGCAGGGGCGGGGTCCCAAGCCCGAAGCCGCCGACAACAAGCCCCGGCCCGTGGCCAGCCGCCAGGAAGGGCAGGGCGGTCGCGTCCTCCGCAAAAACTGAGCGGGGCGCCGGGTGGCGAGACGCCGCGGGTAATGCCAAACGGGCGCGGCCGGGGCCGCTGAGGCTGCTGGGAGTGCCGCGTCGGTTCTGCGCCGTGTGATGGCGAGCCGTCGTGCCGTCCTGTTCCCGGGGCGCTGCGCCGGCTTTGCAACGTGTGGCTCATCATGGGGTAGCCGATCCCGGGGGAAAAAAAAACCTGTGCGTTTTCAGCGGTTGCTCCCGTGCGGAAAGAAGGGTAAAATAGGAGCAAAGGAACGGTGAACTGCATGGTTTACCCGTTTCCTTTCACCTCTAATTCAATGATTATGCAAACGTACACGCTGGAGGGTCATGAGCCGAGTTTTCTTCCCGAAGGGAAACAGTGGAAACTCGTGTGGCATGATGAATTCGATGGTACCGAGTTGGATCGCAGCAAATGGGACTTCCGCCTGAATTTCTGGGGAAGACGGTTTGCCGCGTATACCGATGAGGGGATTGTGCTGGATGGCAAGAGTCATTTGGAGATCCACCTCGTCGAGCATGACGGACAGTTCTGTTCGGCCCAGTTGCAGACGGGCGCCAATTCCTTTGACGCGCCGAGCAAAATGGGGAAAAATCCGTGGGGGCAGACGTCTATCTGGCCGCTGGCGGAAATCAAGAAACCGACATTCATGCACCGGTACGGATATTATGAGGTGCTTTGCAAACTGCAGAAGAAGCCCGGCTGGTGGTCGGCGTTCTGGTTGCAGTCGCCTTCCATCGGCACCGCCTACAATCCCGAATATTGCGGCGTGGAGTGCGACATCATGGAATGTTTCGGTCTGCCCGAGGCAACCAGCGGCAATATCTTCGGCGGCTATGGTTCCCAGTACAAGGAGGCGGGCCGCGTCCGGTACACACTCGAAACGGATCCGGAAGGGTGGCACCGTTTCGGCGTGGACTGGAGCAAGGACGGCTATGTCTTCTACTGCGATGGCAAGGAGACGTCGCGCACCTCGGCACCCGTTTCCCGCGTGGAGCAGTTTATTCTGCTGACCACCGAGTGCCAGGGCTACCGCTACGGCAACATGGACACGCCGTCCGATAAACTGAAAAAGGAGAATTTGCCCGACTGCTTTACGGTCGACCACGTGCGCGTCTTCGACCAAGTCGACTGACCCCGCCCACGCCGGCGGACGGCAGTGCCGCCCCGGCATTGCCATACACCCTCCGCAGCGGCATCCTTTGCGGAGGGTGTTTGTTTGTCGGGTGGGCGCGATTGCCTGGTTATTGCACGGTCATCACGGCGGGTCCGGAAGCGAGAGGCGGATTCCAGTTGACGAGCCAGTGGCGATAGCCGCTGTTTTCGTACACACCGAAGGTGGCGGGACCCGGATAGCTCGCTTTTGTGAGATCGCTGTCGGTCAGCTCCGTCGTATACGTCGCCCAGCCATCTGCATCAAGTTTGCGGGGCGCATACAGAATCGCCGGATTGGCAGTGGAACCGGTATTGAAAACGCTTGTTGCGTTCACCGAGGCGGGCGCTTCCCCGTAGAACCAGAATGCGGCATTGGGGGCGCATCCATTGAAAGCCTCGCGACCGAAGGTGAGCGCCTGCTTGGGAAGCGTCACGTTTTTCAGCGGAATCCGGTAGAACGAGCGGTTCGGAACCGAGGCCAGCGCGTCGGAGGAGAGTGTGAGGTCATTGGTGATGGACAAGCAACCATCGAAGGCGCTTTCGCCGATGGTGGTCACGTACCTCGGCAGGAAGGGATCTACGGTGCGGAGATTTTTGCAACCGGAGAAGGCTGAGGTCGCGACGGTGGTGAGCCGGAGCGGCAGTTTGACAGCGGTCAGTTCACTGCATTCTGCGAAGGTTCGTGCAACAATCGTTGTCATGCCGGATTCCGATAAATCAACGGAGTTGATTTTCGAGTTTCGGAATGTATCGGTCTCCAGCGTCACGCCATTGGGATTGGCCAGCCGGAGGTCGCCCGTGAGGTTCGTATTCCGGAAAGAACCCCAGCCGATGTGTCTGACCGTATCCGGCAGGAACGGGGTGACCGTACGCAGGGACGTTGCATTGTAGGCGAAGTGTTCACCAATGGATTCGATGCCGGGGGAGAACACGACATTGGTGAGCGATGTCGCGTCGACTGCACAATCGCGGTCAATGGTCGTGATCCCGCTTTCCGACAGATCCAGAGAGGTGATCCCGGAGCCATGAAACAGCCCTTGCGGCAGGGAGGTCATCTCGGGGCATGAGAGCTTGATGTCAATCTTCAGGGCAGTGGCCCGGTAAAAGGCGCGATATCCCAGGGACCGGAGAGATGAAGGCAATGCGGGAGACAGCGAGCGGAGTTCGGGGCAGTTTGAGACAAAGTTTTCGCCAATGGTTTCGACATGGGACGAAAGAACCATGTTGGTGAGGGCACTGCACCCCGTAAAGGTGAATTCGCGAAGGGTGGTCACGGTTTCCGGAAGGATCACCGAGCGGAGCGAGGTGCAACTGTTGAACGAATTCCGTCCGATGGTTTTGATGGCGACGCCGGTTTCCGCCTCAAGGTTCGTGAGATCGAGGTTCCCGCCTCCGGCAAGCAAGGCGTTTCCTGCGGTGTTGGAGCCGTTGCCGAGCGCTGTGTTGTTCGAAGAAAGCAACAGGACGAAATTCCCGTCGGTCACCTGCGTTGTCGAGCCATCGACAAACTTCCAGCGCCGGGAGAAGTCGGCGTAGATGGTCTTCGGGCTGTTCATCGTCACCGTGAGCGGATTGGCCCTCTCCTGCCCTTCCGGCACATCGCCGTACCAGTTCTTGAAGGTGCTGACCGGATCCGTGGCGCACACCGGGGT
>CASFKR010000143.1 GCA_949295265.1 uncultured Verrucomicrobiota bacterium
CGGCATCCCCGCCGCCGTCGCCCCCCACGCGGGGGCGTGAATTGAAATAGAAAATCCTTGTCCCGCATCCCCAGCGCAAGGCAGTCGCCCCCCACGCGGGGGCGGGAATTGAAATCCCGGTACTGTGGCAGCGGCGTGGCATCGGTGCGGTCGCCCCCCACGCGGGGGCGTGAATTGAAATCGCTAAAACGCCATGCCGAACACGCTTACTACGGTCGCCCCCCACGCGGGGGCGTGAATTGAAATACGGCTAGGTCGAGCAGCTCGGACGCGGTCGGCTCGTCGCCCCCCACGCGGGGGCGTGAATTGAAATCGTTGCAAACGTGCGAGGCAATACGGAGATATTCGTCGCCCCCCACGCGGGGGCGTGAATTGAAATGCCAACACCTACACCCTCTACTGGGCCGACTGCCCGTCGCTCCCCACGCGGGGGCGTGAATTGAAACTTTTCCTCGTCTTCGGCATCCGTCAACCCCCTGCGTCGCCCCCCACGCGGGGGCGTGAATTGAAACCGGATCGGGCAGATTCGTGCAGAAACTCGTATTGTCGCCCCCCACGCGGGGGCGTGAATTGAAACATCCCGCAGCACGTCCTCATTGCGGACGCCGACGGGTCGCCCCCACGCGGGGGCGTGAATTGAAATATCAGTTTCCTGACCTGCTCATAGGCGAGCAGACGTCGCCCCCCACGCGGGGGCGTGAATTGAAATCATGATGGACGCCTCTGTGCGCAAGAGCAGGTCGTCGCCCCCCACGCGGGGGCGTGAATTGAAATTCCCTGCACAACGGCGGAGAGAAACCGCACGATGGTCGCCCCCCACGCGGGGGCGTGAATTGAAATCTGCCGGAGGGCGGCGACACGTTTGAGTACGACGGCGTCGCCCCCCACGCGGGGGCGTGAATTGAAATGATGATATCGGAGTTCGTCATTGGGGCGTAATCGGGTCGCCCCCCACGCGGGGGCGTGAATTGAAATGTGGCCGCCGCTTTTAATGCACTGACTGCGAGGGTCGCCCCCCACGCGGGGGCGTGAATTGAAATCTCGTCGACGTGGCGGGGCTTGAGCCCGGCGCCGTCGCCCCCCACGCGGGGGCGTGAATTGAAATTGCTGAGAGCGCATTGGAAGACGGGGAAACTGTGTCGCCCCCCACGCGGGGGCGTGAATTGAAATATTGTTCCACAGCAAGAAAGATCAGAGAGCTAAAACAAAACAGCGGACGGCAAAACCGTCCGCTGTTTTGTTTTGAGCCCCGGAGACCGGAGGGACCAAGGGCGAAAGACCCGAGGGACCGGAGGTCGAAGACCGGAGGAGCCGGAACCGAGGGGGACCGAGGGAGCCGGGACCGGAGGGACCGGGGGTTATTCGGCGGTGAGTTCGAGGACGAGGGAGTCGTCTTCGTTGCCTAAGGTGAAGGGCAGACCCTGCGTCATCAGGGCATCGCCGCCAAAGGCTTTGCCTTCCAGGGGACCAATGTGGCTCTCAGCGGCTTTGTTGATCTCCGTAATGCGGTAGCGCAAGTTGGGATAAAGCCCCCGCAGATGCAACGGCGCCGGGTTGCCCTGCATCGCCAGACGCGCCATGCCGTAGACACAGACCACCGCTTTGCGACGGTCCGCCGACACAAACATCAGCGCCGCATGGTCGTTCTTGTACGGCGAGACCAGCCGGTAGAGGTCGCCCTGCTGGATCGTCGTGCGCAAACGCTTGTAGGATTCAACCGCGTCCGTGCAGAAACGGATTTCCTCCTCTGTCATGCCTTTCGGATGGAGCTCGAAGCCGAGACGGCCGCTGAAGGCGACGTCGAAGCGGAACTTGAGCGGGGAGGTGCGGTGCGTCTGGTGGTTCGGGGAGACCGTCACGTGCGAGGCCACGCAGCAGGCCGGATAGAAGAGCTCTTCACCCCACTGGATGAAGACGCGCTGCTGCGCACAGGAGTTGTCCGACCCCCAGAATTCGTCGGCGTAGGCGAGCCAGCCGTAATCGGCATGGGCGCCGCCCGAGGAGCAGGCCTGGTAGACGATTTCCGGGTGTGCCACGCGCAGCCGCGCAATGAGTTCCATGACGCCCACCGTGTAGTCGAACCAGATGTTGGCCTGGTGGTCGGCGTCCAGATACGTGGAACCCGCATTCATGAAGTCCGCATTGGCGTCCCACTTGATGTAGGAGAGCCCGTTGGCGGAGCGGATGACGGCGTCGACCTGGTCGAAGATGGCATCGCGGACCGCGGGATTCGACATATCGAGCACGACCTGGGACTTGCCGCGGCCGACGCGGAGCGGGCGGTTCTTTTCGCGGATAATCCAGTCCGGATGCGCCTCGGCGAGGTCGCTGGCTGTGTTGGCCATTTCAGGCTCGAACCAGAGGCCGAGTTTGAGTCCGCGGGCATTTGCCTCCTTGACGAGATAGGCGAGGCCTTTCGGGAGTTTTTCTTCGTTCCAGATCCAGTCGCCCAGACCGCAGGTGTCATCATTGCGGGCATGCGCGCCGCGACCGAACCAGCCGTCATCGATGACGAAGAGTTCACCGCCGAGTTTCGCGGTGCCGTCCATCATGTCGGTGAGGGTCTTTTCGGTAAAATCGAAGTAGGCGCCTTCCCAGCTGTTGAGCAGCACGTCGCGGACGACTTTGCCGTGCGGGAGGTGCCAGCCGCGGGCCCAGCGGTGGAGCGCGCGGGAGGCGCCGCCCATGCCTTGCGTGGAGTAGGTGAAGATGAACTTGGGGAGCGTCAGGCGCTTGCCGGCGTCGAGCACGTAGGCGCCGGAGAGGTTGGCGGCACCGGCGCGCACGCGCAGGGTGTGGTGGAGCGTGTGCTGGACGGAGATTTCCCAGGCGCCGGGCCATGCGAGCGCGCCCGCAAAGACGGTGCCGCGGTCTTCATCGAGCGGGCAGCCGAGGCTGACCATGACGGCGGGATTGTTTTCCCACGCATCGCGCACACCCGAGCGCGAACCCAGGTCGATACGCTGGCCGCGCGCCAGCCGCGTCGAATCCTGCACGGCTTCGCACGCCCACTGTCCGCACACCGAGAGCACTTCGAACTCCGTGCCGATATTGGCGAAATCGAGTCCGAACGAATCCATGATGCTCAGGCGCACGGGCGCGGGCTCGTCGTGCTCGAGCTCGACCCATGTTTCGATGACGTCGGCGGCTTTGACGGCGCGGAAGTGCTGCCGCGCACGGAAGGGCCGCGTAGTATCCTCCAGATCGAAGACCACGTGTTCGACGCCTTCTTCATCGGCGGCGAGCCACGCATCGGCGCAACGCCACTGGATGGTCGTGTTGCCGTCGGCATGCTGCGCTTGAATGGCGCCATACTTGCACATGCCCATCTGGCCGTCATTGTCGCCATAATCGGCACCAAAGGACGGATATGTCTCCAGGGTGGCGCGGCCAAAGCTTTCTGCGTTGTAGCGGCATTCGGTCAGCAGGACCGCATCTGCCGCAACATTGGACCGTTCGCCGTAGTGGGCAACACGCCAAAGGGCATCCTTTTTAACAAAGACCAACTCTGTATTGTCCGTCGTCAGCGCGTAGGGACTCGGGAGGCTCGACAGCTTCTCGTTCATGGTTTGCAAAACCTGATGTTTTTCAATGGGGGGGAGTAAGGTAGTTCCGTCAGACCGCCTGTTCTGTCAATCATAACGGAAACGGGGTCACCATAGCAAAACCCCTCATTTGAAACAATTCTGGCGGCGCAGCGGAGCCAGCGCAGCGAGCCGCAGACAGGACGAACAAGACGTACACGACGAACAGGACGAACAAGACGAACAGGACGTACAGGACGAACACGACAGACAGGACGGCTCGCTGCCACACGCGAGCGCAGCGGCGGAGGCGAAGCCGACATGCGCAGCGGAGACAGCGCGAGACTCCCAGTAGTCCCAATGGCCCCCGTAGCTCCAGTAGCGCAGTGTCCGGGGCACGAAGGTGCCCGATTCCTCCGATGGACCCGGGGCGCGACAGCACCCGGTCGGGTCAGGGCGCGGACACGGCAGTGGAGAGGAGAAATTTGGTGAGGCGGCCGCAGGCGGGGGAGCCGGTGCCCCGTTCGTAGACGCAGATGCGGTCCCGGTTGAAGGCGACGCGCGTGGGGTGCGCGAGCCCGGTACGCTCCGCCAGGAGGGTGCCGGAGGCCAGGTCATATATGCGCAGGGCACCCTGCTCCGGATCTGTGACGCAGAGGCGGGTGCCGCTTACGGCGATGCAGGCATCGTGCGCGACGGGGATGGCGAGCGTTGCCGTGCGGCGGAAATCGCCGTCGGGCCGGCGTGCAAAGCGCAGAAGACGTCCGTCCGCGACGGCGAGTACACCGCCATCGGGCAGGGCGGCCACCGAACGGATGCGCTGCGGCCATGCATTCGTGCCGACAGCATCCGGCAGGAGGAACCGCGCCTCTCCTGCGGGTTCGGGCAGGGGTTCGGCGGCGCGGTTGAGCGGATAGACGGCGGCGGTGCCGTCCGGACGCACGCGCAGGAGATCCCAGCCGCCGTCCGCGCGCGGCTGCAGAAGCGAGCCTGCGGCGGGAGGCTCGCGCAGGAGGTCCTCCCCTTTGCGCTGCAAACCGAACCACTCCATGTCCTGGCCGAGCGCACCGTACGAAAAGCCGCACTGCCGGTTCTCCGCATTGAGAATCAGTGCGGAGCCATCGCGGCGGAGAACGCCCGCCACATCGCGCCGCCCCTTCCGTTTCCAGGCGGGTGCAAGACGGGCGACCGGCTGCGTGTGGCGCGGCGGGGCAAGCGCATCATCGGAAAAACTCCAGATGAGCCCGTCCGCATAGAGAAACCCGCGGCGGTCGAGGAGGAGCACCTCCGGCTCGAACACGGTGCCGAAGCGGCGGATTTCATCGAGTTTCTGCGTCTGCGCATTCCAGCGGAGAATGTAGACGGCATTGTTGTGATGGGCGGCGGCGGCATACAGACCGCCGCCGAGCGCGCAGAAGCCGCTGAGTTTCATCTCGCGGTTCCAGCGCACCTTTCCGAGGAAGTGCCCGGAGGCGCCCCCGTGCACGACGCCGGGCGTGTCGGCGAGGGTGCGCAGACTCCATCGCGCGATGGTATCGCCGCTGTTCCAGTACCAGAGTGTATCGCCTTCGATCATGGCGCGCTCCACAGTGGAGATGGGGGCAGGATAGCGCGCATCGTTGCGCTCGCGGAGAGTGCCGTCCGGCTGCCGGTCAAACAGATGGAGCCGATGGTGGCGGTACACCCAGTACAGGCAATCGGCGCCCTCGGGCGTTTTGCCCCACAGGAGGGAGCAGACGTAAAAGGCGTCGGCGAGTTCGCCCCCGGGAACGGGGCCCAGCCCGCGGACGGCGAGCGTGGCGGCGTCGAGCTCCAGCAGCGGCTGACGCCAGCGCACCAGCACCACCTTGCCTTCGCGCGCATTGGCGCTCATGCCGCTGATGTTCTCCACACCCGGCACCCGCTCCGCCGGGGTGCCGTCCGGCGCCCCGATTCGGATGCGGTAGACGACGCCGCGGCTGCGCTCCCCGCGCGAGCCGCCCGCGAGCACCAGCAGATACCCGTTGCCGCAGTGCGTCATCGTATCAAAGCGCTCGAATGCGGGGGCGTCCGGGAGCGGATAGCGCGCCACGCGCGTGCCGTCGACGCGATAAGCGCAGATGCTTCCCTCGCCTGCCGCCGCAAAGAGAAGCCCCGACGGCGCATCGTACGCAATGCCGGGACTCCAGAAGCCGGGCCGATCCGAAGGGATGCCGCCCGGGTTGGACTGGTGCCCGGCGAAAAGCAGCTGTAACGGCAGCGCCGCCGGAGCGGCAGGCGATGCGGGGGCCGCCGGGGCCGCCAGAGCGCAAACGGCAAGCGCCGCGACAAAGAGGAATAAAGAAAGCGCTGATTTCATCGGTCGGTCTCCGCTTCAAACGTCACAAACCCCCATCGATGCGGCTGCGGCTGCATCTCGCCCGGTTCATCGTTGACAAGCCCGGTTTCCGGATTGGCCCAGTAGGAGCGCGCCACATTGATGGTCCCCTCCGCATCGCCGAAAATCACGCCGAAGTCGGCGCGCAGACGGCGTCCCGGAAGCGTATCGGGCTGGAGCCCCAGTTCCTGCAGCGGGATGGTCAGGTGCACCCGATACGACTGCTCCTGCCGCTGCACCCCGGCGCGAATGGCGTCGGGCAGACGGGCATCCTCCACGACATACCGCTGCACGGGGCTGGCGAACTCTGCGGGGCGGGCGGCCGTTTTCTCCGCCTCCGGGATGCGGTAGCGGTAGAGGGCCACGACGGGTGCCACGCCGCTGCCACGCGCGGCGGGCGCGGAGCCGGGCGCGGGCTTCGCCTCGCCGCCCGCGAGCACAC
>CASFKR010000144.1 GCA_949295265.1 uncultured Verrucomicrobiota bacterium
CGCACCCGCGCCCGAACCGCCGCCGACCCCGGCGCCCGATGCTGCGCAAATGGCGCTGCGCCGCTCCATCAAGCAGCAAATCCACGCCGAACTCGTCACCCGCCTCGATATCAAGCGCCTCACCGCTTCGCGCGTCTCCGCCGAGGAATTGCACAAGCGCGCCGAGGATACGGTGCGGACCATCGTCAAGGAAATCCGCGCCAAACTCCCGCCTTCCATCGATGCCGTTGCCCTGGGCGAGGAAATTCTCCATGAGGCACTCGGCCTCGGTCCCCTCGAGCCCCTGCTCGCCGATGATTCCGTGACCGAGATCATGGTCAATGGGCCCGACCACATCTACGTCGAGCGCCGCGGCCGCCTCGAGCTCACCGATCAGGCGTTCATGGATGAGGCTTCCGTGCTCGCCATCATCGAGCGCATCGTCTCCCCGCTCGGGCGCCGCGTCGATGAATCGCAGCCCTACGTGGACGCACGCCTCTCTGACGGCTCCCGCGTCAACTGCGTCATTCATCCGCTCTCCCTCATCGGCCCCTGCATCACCATCCGTAAATTCGCCAAACGGCAGCTCTTCGACCGCGACCTCATCGGGTTTGGAACCCTCACGGAGGCAATGTGCGAATTTCTCCGCATCTGCGTCCTGCTGCGCAAGAACATCGTTGTCGCGGGCGGCACCGGCTCCGGCAAGACCACGTTCCTCAACGTGCTGTCCAATTACCTGCCGCACAACGAACGCATCCTCACCATCGAAGACGCCGCCGAACTGCGCCTCGCACAGCCGCATCTCGTGCGCCTCGAGGCGCGTCCGCCGAATATCGAAGGCCGCGGCGCTATTACCATCCGCGACCTCGTGCGCAATGCCCTGCGTATGCGCCCCGACCGCATCATCGTCGGCGAATGCCGCGGCGGCGAGGCCCTCGATATGCTCCAGGCCATGAATACCGGTCACGACGGCTCGCTCACCACCGTGCACGCCAATACGCCGCGCGATGTCATCGCCCGTCTCGAAACCATGGTGCTCATGAGCGGCATCGAACTGCCATCGCGCGCCATCCGCGAGCAGATTGCCTCCGCTATCGACCTGATTGTCCACGAGTCCCGCCTCTCCGATGGCTCCCGCAAGGTCGTCGCCATCACGGAAGTCGTTGGCCTCGAGGGACAGCAGATTACCATGCAGGACCTCTTCGTCTTCAAACAGACCGGGCTCGACTCCCGCGGCAAGGTGCAGGGCTATTTTACCCCCACCGGGGCCATCCCCACCTTCTACGGCGATTTGGCGCCCCGCGGCCTGAACCTCGACATTTCCGTGTTCACACCGGCCAATCAGGCCGGCGGCGCAACCGTCTGACATCCCCATGCAACCTCCGCGCCACATTCTCTGGGATTGGAACGGCACGTTGCAAGACGACGTCCGCGCCGCCGTCAACGGCATCAATCTGCTGCTGCGCGAACGCAAGATGCCCGAAGTCTCCATCGAACGGCACCGGGAACTCTTCACGATTCCCGTGCGCCGCTACTACGAGGCGCTGGGCTTTTCGCTCGAAAACGAAAACTGGGACGAGATGGCTTCGCAGTTCATTGAAGCCTTCGCCAGCGACCCCACCGCGCGGCTCTTTCCGGAAACACGCCCCGCGCTGGCATGTCTGTCCGCGCATGGTGTGGATATGTATGTGGTCACATCCGGCGAACAGGACCGCGTCGGCCGCCTCCTGCAGGAACGCGGCATTCGGGAATTCTTCACGGATATTGTCGGTCTTTCCGACCCCGGCGCCGGCTCCAAGGTCGCGCGGGCGCATGCCCTCATGGAGGCGCACCGAATCCGGCCCGCCGACACCTGCATGATTGGCGATACGAGTCACGACAAAGAGGTCGCAGATGCGGTGGGCTGTTCCTGCATTCTGCTTGCCTCCGGTTATGAATCGCGCCAGCGGCTGGAAACGCTCGGATGTCCCGTTTTAGACGGTATCGGCGAAGTTCCCTCCTTTCTCGGCTACGGCGCCTAAGCGCGATCGGAAGCATCGGGAAACGCCGGAGCGAAGCCAGCGCAGCGAAGTAAGGGCGCAACGCGCCCGTAAAAGAAAGTAAAGTACAGCGCCGCCACGACCCTCGAAGGGGGCGAATCATGCTTAACCTCGGGATGAGCGCCAGCGAATCCTGAGGCGTGAAACTCTCTATCATCCGCCCCTGAAGGGGTCGAACGAAAGTGCGTAAGATGAGTAAAGCGAAGGGTGCGGAGCAAAGCCAGCGCAGCGAAGCAAGGGCAGCGGAAGCCGAAAACACGACGAACACGACAAACACGACGAACAGGACGTACACGACGAACAGGACGAACAGGACAGACACGACGGCACGCCACCGCCTGATGTAGAGTCAGCGCGGCGGTCCCAGTAGCCCCAGTAGGCACAGCAGCCCCAGAAAAAGACACAACCGTGCCCCCCAGTAGCCCCAGAAAAAGGCACAACCGTGCCCCCAGCAGCCTCAGCAGCCCCATCGGGCGAAACGGCAGCGGGCATTTTGCCGCCTTTCTTTGGCTGGGACGCTGCTTCCACGGTGGAAAATGCAGAAAACCGGAATCAACCTAGTTACTTGACAAAGTAAATGCGACTAATTCAGGGCCAAAATGCGCCATAATGTCACATGGTCGCATTTAGTTGTTCCGAATGTGCATTTACTTGTTCCGGGCTCTTTGAAGACAAAATTTCCCCAACCCAGACGCATCCTGTTTTTTTTCGGAACAAATAAATGCGACTAGGGTAGTCGCATTTACGATGAGAAGTTACACATGTATAATTCGTGTCTATTTTTCCGTTGCACTTCACCGGGCGGTCTGTTATCATGCCAGTAATTCTCATCCATAACCCCTATCCTGATTATGAAGAGACTGTTCGCAGTTACCACCATGGCACTCGGTATTCTGAGTGCTTTCCCTCTCTTTTCGCACGGTTCGGAAGCGCTCGACCTTCCCAATCCAGGCTTCGAAGAAGCCAATGCGGATCAAACCTGGCCGGAAGGCTGGCCCACCCTCAAACAAGGCGGCCAATACGGCACCGACGAAGACGGCAACCGCTTTTTGCGGATGACGGCGTCGGAGCCGGGCAAAATGACGATGCTCTACCGGGAGATCGCCATTCCGGAGGGCGTCGATGCGCTGGAATTGAAGTTCCGGTACCGTCTGCATGATTTCAAACGCGGCAGCCAGTCGTGGTTTGATGCGCGCATCATGATGGAGTTCATGGACGCAGCGCGCAACAAGGTCTCGCCCAATCCGCCCGCGCCGAATTTCAAGCGGAATCAGGGAGAGTGGAAAGAAGTTTCGAAGAAGTTTCTCGTGCCGGACGGCGCGCGGATTCTCAAGTTCATGCCCTGCCTGTTCAACGTGCAGTCCGGCTCGTTTGATCTGGATGACATTTCGCTGACGCCCTGCGACGGCGCGGAGCTGCGGGCGGCGGCGGAAAAGCGCAAGGCGGAAGCGGCGGCGCGCAAGGCGGCACAGGTCGACCGCCAGCGCGCCCGCGCGTCGGAAATGCTGGAGAAAAACGGCACGCTCATTGCCAACGGCTCCTTCGAGGAAAAGGACCCCAAGCGGGATGCGCCGCGCGGCTGGGGGCTGAACAGCTACACCTCCTGGCACGAAGAAGACGGCAACCACTTCCTGCGCCTCACCGCCCATGAGCCGGACAAAATGCTCATGGTTTACCGGGAGTATTATCTGCCGACCAATACACCGGCGCTCGAGCTGACCTGGAAAGCGCGCGTGAGCAACCTCAAGCGCGGCGACAAGCCGTGGTTTGACGCGCGCGTACTGCTGGAATTCCGGGATGCCGACGGCAAAAAGCTCGGCAGCAATCCGTCGCCGGACTACCTGCAGAAAAACACGAAAGGCTGGTCGGAGCGGCGGCGCGCCTTCCTCGTGCCGGAAGGCGCGGCGATGCTCGTCATCATGCCCACGCTCTTCCAGACGAAGTCGGGCACGATGGACCTCGATGATTTCGTGCTGCGGGCCACGGACCCGGCGCCGATTCTCGCGGAGCGCGAGGCGCGCAAGCGTATGGAAGCGGCGCGCTATGTGCCGCCGGAGAAGCCCGACCCCTCGAAATTTCCGCCGGAACTGCGCGTTCAGGGCAACCGGCTCGTGACCGCCGACGGCAAGGAAGTATGGCTGCAGGGCGTCAATATCGACGGCTTGGAAACGATTCCGCACGATGCACAGGCGGAAAAATCGACCATGGTCGCCATTGAGGACTGGAAGTCCAACTGCCTGCGCCTTCCCATCAACGAAGCGCACTGGTGGGGCAAGAGTCCGTATCAGAACGATGGCGGCAAGGCGTTCCGCGACAAGGTGGACGGCATCGTTGCGCTGGCGGCCAACCGCGGCGTCTACGTGGTCATCGACCTGCACCGCTTCCGCGCCCCCAAGGAAGAGCATGCCGCCTTCTGGAAAGATTGCGCGGAGCACTTCAAGAACCATCCGGCCGTGCTGTTCGATCTGTTCAACGAGCCCCACGGCATCGGCTGGGAGGTCTGGAAGAACGGCGGCTGGGTCGGCACCGCAAAGGGTGTGGATGAATCCGCCTTTTTGTCGGACGAAGACAAGCGCAAAAACCAGGGCTTTGAATCGGTCGGCATGCAGGCGCTCGTTGACGCCGTGCGCTCCACGGGTGCGAAAAACATCTGCATTGCGGGCGGCTTGCACTGGGCCAATGACCTGACGGGCGTCGTGGAGGGCTATGCGCTGGAGGACCCGACCGGCAACGGTATCATGTACTCGTGGCACACCTACCACTGGCACAAAGGCTGGGACCGGATGCTGCCGGTGCTCGAAAAGTATCCCGTCTTCCTGGGTGAAGTGGGTGCCGAAGTGAAAGGCGTCATGAACTTCATCCCCGACTCGGCGCAGGAAGACCCCTACACGTTCGTGCCGGACATGCTGGGCTTCATCCAGAAGTACAAAATCAACTGGACGGGCTGGTGCTTCCACCCGCGCTCCGCACCGCGCATGCTCCTGAACTGGGATTATGAGCCGACACCCTACTGGGGCGAATTTGCGCGCGATGCTTTGCGGGGCAAGCAATTCGAGATGAAGAAAATGCGGTAAGCCGATTTTCCGGACGGATGCTCTGTTCTGTCTGTTCCGCGGCGACGGGTGCCATGCCCCGTCGCCGCTTTTGTTTTTCGTGCGGCCGCCGGCGGGAGAAAACCACGCTCCAGCTCCGTTTCCATTCCGAAAAAAAAAATGTTCATTCATGGGAAATTCATGCGTTTCACCTCTTCCCCCGCCCTGTCTGGATTGGTACAATAGTCCGCACCGTTCACCTGAACACCCAATCACGTCATCACCATGAAGCTGGACAGTACACTGTTTGCGCGCCCCTGGGAAATTCCGGAACTGACTTCGATGAATCGGCTCCGGCCCCGGTCGAATCTGATTCCGTACCCTGCGGAGGAAAAGGCGTTGGACCTCAAGCCCGCCCAATCCCCGTGGTATAAACTGCTCGACGGGAAGTGGTCTTTCGCCTACCACAAAAAGCCGGAAGACGTCACGGCGGCCGAAATCGCCGATGATACCGACACCTCGAAATGGGACAAAATCCAGGTCCCGGGCGATTTCTGCACGCAGGGCTACTCGCATCCGCACTACACGAATGTCCAGATGCCCTTTAAGAACCAGCCGCCGGTCGTGCCCAAGGAAAATCCCACAGGCGTGTACCGGACTTCGTTCAAGCTGACTGCGGCCTGGCTCAAGCGCCGCACGGTGCTCCACATCGGCTCGGCGGAATCGATGGCGTGGATTTACCTGAACGGAGAACTCATCGGCATGACGACCGATTCGCGTCTGCCTTCGGAGTTCGATCTCTCCGCGAAGGTGCGCGCCGGCGTCAACAATCTGGCGGTGGTCTGCATCCGCTGGTCCGCCAGTTCCTACGTCGAAGACCAGGATCACTGGATGGAAGCGGGGCTGCACCGCTCGGTGTATCTGTACTCGCAGGACCGCCTCTACCTCGAAGACGTCCATGCCACGGCCGGCTACGACGTCGAAAACAAAGCGGGCACGCTGCGCGTGGCCGTCAAGACCAACTACGCGCGCCAGCCGGAGCAGAACGACGACTGGACGGTGGAGGCGCGCGTCTACGATGCCAAGGGCAAGTGCCTCACGAAGAAGCCGCTCACCGGTACAGGCACGGAGGACTTCCGCAGCAACGAGTACGAAACCACGCTGGAAACAACCTTCCCGGGCATCCAACCGTGGTCGGCGGAAATTCCGACGCTCTACAAGCTCTCGGTGACGCTCAAGGACGCAAAGGGCAAGATCGTGGAAACGACGGCGCTGCGCATCGGCTTCCGCGATGTCCGCGTCAAGGACCGGCAGCTGCTCGTCAACGGGCAGCCCGTGATGATTCGCGGCGTCAACCGCCACGAGTTCGACCAGATTCACTGCAAATACGTCCCGTACGAAACCAGCGTGCAGGACATCCTGCTGCTCAAGCGCTTCAACTTCAACGCCGTCCGCACCTGCCACTACCCGGATGACTCCTCGTGGTACGACCTGTGCGACGAATACGGCATCTACCTCGTGGACGAGGCGAACATCGAAGCGCACGACAACTACCAGACGCTCTGCCGCGACCATGCCTGGCGCACCCAGTTCATGGAGCGCGGCTCCCGCATGGTCGTGCGCGACAAGAATCACCCCTCGGTCATCATCTGGTCGCTGGGCAACGAAACCGGCATCGGCGAAAACCACATCGCGCTCGCGGACTGGATCCGCGCCTACGACCCGTCGCGTCCGCTCCACTACGAAGGCGCGATGCACGGGCGCTGGGCTCAGGGCGCGGGCATCTTCGGCACGCCCATCAGCCACCGCGCCACGGACATCATCAACCCGATGTACTCCGCGCTCCGCGACATCGAGGGCTTTGTCACGAAAGTCCCGGACGACCGGCCTTTCATCATGTGCGAATATTCGCATGCCATGGGCAACTCGTGCGGCAATCTGCGCGATTACTGGGACCTGTTCTACAAGTACCACGGGCTGCAGGGCGGCTTCATCTGGGACTGGGTCGAGCAGGGCGTCCTCACAAAGGATGAGCAGGGGCGTCCGTTCTGGGGCTACGGCGGCGATTTCGGCGACTTCCCGAACGACGTCAACTTCTGCTGCAACGGCATGGTGCAGCCGGACCGCACGCCCAAGCCGCAGATGTGGGACTTCAAGCACATCGTGCAGCCCGTGGTCTTTGCGGCTGCGGATCTGGAGAAGGGTACGGTAGCGGTCACCAACCGCGACTACTTCCAGTCGGCGGACTGGCTGACGGCCACGTGGACCGTGGAGGTCGAAGGGCGTCCCGTCGCCTCCGGCAAACTGCCCGCGTTGGACATTGCGCCGCAGCAGACGAAGACGCTGTCGCTCCAGGGCTACGATTTCGCCAAGCTCCCGAAACTCGCCCCCGGCGAAGAGGCCTTCCTCTTTATCTCGGCCAACACGAAGAAAGCCTGCGCCTGGGCGGAAGCGGGCCACCAGATTGCCTGGGACCAGCTGCCGTTGCCGCTCCCGGTGGATGACAAACTCGAACTGCGCGAACCCGAAGCCCTCTCGGAAGACCCCGTACCCATCCAGGTAATTCCGTCCCGCAAGGATGACTCGCTGGCGGAGGTGGCGGCGGGTCCCGTAACGGCCTCCGTCGACCTGAAGAACGGGCTTCTGTGCACGCTCGATGTGCAGGGCAAACCGCTCATCGTCAATGGGCCTGAGTTTACGCTCTGGCATGCGCCCACCGACAACGAAGGCATCCGTGCCCGCGGCGAAGCGGAAAGCAAGAACTGCTGGAAGGCGTACGGACGCTGGTGCCGCGACGGACTGCTCGCCATGGAGGAAACGCCAGTGCGCGCCCAGGCGGGCATGCAGAACGGCATCTTCCGCCTCGTGCGTGAAGCCGACTGGCGCGGCAAGGGCAATCCGCTCGCCATCCGCCACAAGTCGGTCATGCAGATCATGCCGGCGGGTGCCATCCTGTGCGAAGAAACCTTCACCGTCCCGAAGGGACTGGAGGACCTGCCGCGTCTCGGCGTCCGGATGCGTCTGGGTGCGGATTACGAGCACCTGACGTGGTACGGGCTGGGTCCGCTCGAATCGTACCCCGACCGCAAGGACGCCTGCTTTGTGGGCACCTTCGCTTCGACGGTGACCGACCAGTTCTTCCCGTACATCGTGCCGCAGGAATGCGGCCACCACGAGGAAACGCGGTGGCTCACGCTGACGGACGAGTCGGGTCACGGCTTGCAGATTCAGGCGGAAGGCGCGCTCTTCGGCTTCAATGCCACGCATCTGCCGCCGGAAGTGCTCGAAGCGGCGCTTCACCCGAATGAGCTCGTGCCGCAGGACGAAGTGACGCTGAATCTGGATGCGGCATTCCGCGGTCTGGGCACCCGTTCCTGCGGTCCCGACACGCTGGAAAAGTACCAGATCCGCCACGGGCGTTACACGCTCCGGTACTGGATGTTCCCGGTCTGAGGCGCCCACGCGCTGCCGCGCCCCTGCCAACGCCGCTCCGCCTTGCGGGGCGGCGTTTTCCGTTTCCGGCTGTGGCGCTTGCCCGTCGGCACAGCCGCCGGCGAAGGGAGCGCAACGAAGCAAGTGCAGACAGGACGTACACGACGTACAGGACGGACAGGACAGCTCGCTACCGCATGTAGCGCAGCACTCCCAGAGCCCCCATCAAAAAGGCACAACCGTGCCCCCATTCAGGCTTATCCCGGATTTTTGAGCCACACGGAGGAAGGTTGTGAAACTCAGCCTCGCGATGAGTTAAGAAAATTGAGCCACACGGAGTAGCCCCCTTCT
>CASFKR010000145.1 GCA_949295265.1 uncultured Verrucomicrobiota bacterium
TCCCCGTCCACCGTCACCTCGCCGGAGGCCGTGCCCAGCCCCGCCACCTCGTAGGCCGTATAGTTGTCGACCGGCCGGTAGCGCAGGAGGACGGGCTCGCCGATGCGCAGTGTCAGGGTGCCGGGCTGTTGCGCCGCCGCCGGGGCGACGGGAAGGCGCGCGCAGTCGCCGTCGACGGCGATGCGCAGCACGCCGTCGCGGACGGCGGGCAGCGGAAGGGCGGCGTCCACGGGCTCGCCTTCCGTCCAGAGCACCTGCAGGCACTCTCCGGTTTCCGGATCGCGGAACAGGAAGGCATGCACGTCGCCCGGGTAGCGCGCCTCATCGACGAACCGCTTCACCGTGACGGCATTGATCATCCAGTAGTAGGTGATGCCGTCGAGGCGCGGATTGTAGCGCGAGTACTGGCAGTCGAACGTGTTGTGCGCATCGCCGGAGGTGCCGCGCGCTTTGCCCGCGCCGTCCGGATAGAGAATCGTGAACCACGACACGTTGGCGCCGCCTTCCGCGAAAAAGGCCGTGATTTTCTTGACCATTTCGCAGGCGACGGCGTAGCGGGTCTGCCCCTGGCTGTTGAGCCCCAGCTCCGTGCACCAAACGGGCTTGTCGACGCCGTATTTGCGCATCAGCTCTTTGTAGCGGCGGACGCCCTCGCGCACATTCCGCCACGATTCGTAGACGTGGAAATCGAAGGCGTCGCAGTATTGGTGGAGTCCGGCTTCGAAGAAGGTTTCGAGGGCAGGGACGGAGGTGGCGACGACGGGGACCTCTGGGCAGACCTCCTTGGCGGCTTCGTACGCAATCCGGTAGGCGCGCACCTTTTCGGCGACTTTGGCGGGGTTTTCGTTGGGCTCATTGCCGAGCGTGAGGCACGCCATGCCGTTGCGCCCGTGTTTGCGCATGAATTCGCGGGTGTCGTTGCGTAGTTCTTCCTCGGTGATGTTCGCCCAGCCGTTGCGCTCCACTTCGGCGGAGCGGGCGCCGGAGTACCAGAGGTCGCCCTGGGCGACGACGTCGCTGATGCCGGAGTCGCCCCACAGCCCGATGAGGCGGTGCCCGATGCGGGAGGCGATTTTGAAATAGTCGCGGATGCGGCTGTCCCAGTTGCGGATGGAGAAGGGGATGCGATGCGGGTCGTACTTCCGGGATTCGGCTTCCGCCAGGCGCGCAAAGCCGCTGTGTTCATCATGCGGCGCATAGCCGTCGGCGTGGAAGCGCACGCGCAGCTCGTGGTAGCGGCCCACCGGGAAGGCGTCGCGGTCGAGCGTGACGGAGCCGGTGTAGACGCAGAAGGCGCCGTCGGTGCCGTCCGTGCGGAGGGCGGCGCGCCGGGTGGCGATGCATTCCGCACCCCAGTAGTCGGTTGCCGTGAGCCGGAGCGTGCGCGCGGCGGGCGGCAGCGGACGCAGCGTCCGGACGCGGAAGTGGAAGGTGAGCGGCTGCTCCGGGTAGAAGAGGTTGCCGAGCACATCGGAGAAGATTTCGATGCGGTCCACGATGGGATCGGGCTCCGCCTCCGTGACGGGTGTTGCGCGCAGGGCGTCGAAATCGCAGGTGCCGTGCGTTTTGTGCCATTCAACGGCGAGGCGCGCCCTGGCGGTGGCGGCGGGGAAGCGGATTTCGCGCGCGAAGGTCCGCCACGTGGCGCCCTGCGTGATATCGGCGACAGGGAGCGCCTCCAGGAGCGCCCCCGCATCGTCCAGGGCGAGGGCGACGAGGCGCACGGCGAAGCTGTTGTCGGGCGAATAGAGCGCGGGGCGCGCGGCGCCGCTGAGGTTCCAGCGCCCGGCACCGGCGGGGAAGACCGGACCCAGCACGCGGAAGGCGCGGTTGCGGTCGTCTTCCGTGCGGGCCGTGCGCAGACAGGCGCCGCCTTCGTAGGGCGCCGCCGGGTTGCACACCGCGGTTCCGGCGCCCTCGACCTGCCACGCGGCGGCACCCGCCTCGAACCCGTCGCTCCAGGGTTCTCCGGCGACGGTCATGCGCGTCTCAATCTCCGCACGGATGTCGCGGATCAGGAGTTCCGGCTTTTTGTCGGCGGCGGAGCCCGCCGAGAGAATGAGCGAGAAATATTGCGCGCCGCCATGCCAGCGCCCATCGTTGGCGCCGCCCCAATGCTCGCCGCCCACAACGTCGGCCACGGGGATGACCAGTTCGTGCCACGCGCCGTCGGGCGTGAGCGCGATGCCGCGCCCCTGGTGGCACTGCCCCGTGCCGTCGCCGAAGCGCACGTTGATCTGCCGCACATTTTCGGTGCGTACGCGCATGCGTACCGCGCGCACGGGCAGCCCTCCGAGCCGCTTTTCGCCGGAGACGTAGGCGCCGCCCTCCGAAAAATCGCCCCGGAGCCGCACCGCAAAGGCGCCGGGCTCCGGCACATCCTCCGCGACCTCGGCGCCGCCTTTGGCGCCGGGAAATTCGCGCCCGTCGTTGAAGCCCCAGTCGAGCTCGCCGCCCTGCAGAAATTCATCCAGCCGCACTTCGCGCGTGACGAGCGTGGTGGGCGGCGCCAGAACGGCGCGCGCCCCGGCAATCAGGAGCGAGCCCGTGCCCGCCTCGCCCGTGACGTTGCGTCCCGAGAGAATGTACAGCCCCTTGCCCGGATTGTGCCATGCGCCGTCGCGCGCGCCGCCCCAGCCTTCGTAGCGGCGCACCATCGGGAGCGGCGCGCCTTTGCCCGCCTGCTCCAGCGCATGCGCCACCGGGAAGAAGATGCGCTGCCAGCGTCCGTGCGGCTCGATGCCCAGCACGAACTGATGGCACTGGTCCGTGCCGTCCACCAGCCGCAGCGTGATGTCGCGGGTCTCCGCCGGGGCTTTCAGCCAGAAGGAGACGGCTTCGATGTCCGCTTCGGGCAGGGGGCGCCCCATCTGGACGTAGTTGCCGCCGCCGCGGAAATCCGCCTGCAGCTCCAGGCAGGGGCGGAACTGCGGCTCGACATCCTCGCGGACGCGCAGTGCGCCTTTGGCGCCGGGAAACTCCGCCCCGTTGTCGAAGGTCCATGCGGCGCGCGGATCCTGCGCGTCGAAGAGCGCGAGCTCCTGCGCGGCGGGGAGCGCCGGCGCGGCCGCGAGGAGCGCGGCCGCCGGGACGAGCCGCCGGATTGCAGACGCGAGGCAGTGCCGGAGACCGGAAGGGGAGCGGACACGGGCGGACAGGCAGAAGAGGCGGTTGCTCATGGGGCACCTCACAACAGGAAGCAGAATGATTAGAGCAAGCCCGGATATTGGGCTTTTCGGTACTGTAATGAAGAAATCCGGAAAGTTCAACCTGAAAATGACACTTATTTTCAAAATATACCATTTTTGGTAAGTCATGGCCAAAATTCTGTACCGTCAATCAGAGGCGCGGCGCGGCATCCGGCGTCCGGAAACAGAACGCCCCTGCCGCGGCGTACGTGGCAGGGGCGTGGCACCTGAGGTGCAGCGGGCGAATCGGCGCAGCCGCATCAGGCGTTGGTTTCGGCGGTCTGCGTGCGCTTGTGCGCGAGGAACTTTGTGATGGCCAGCAGGATGAGCAACGCGGCAAAGAAGAGCAGGATGCAGGTCACGGACTTCAGGAGACCCGAACTGGAGGTGCGGAACAACTGATAGAGTCCGTACGACGACACGGTGAGCATGAAGAGCATCGGCGCGAGCGTCACCCAGTAGGCCTTGTGATTTTTCAGCATCCAGAGCGAAGCGGTGAGGAGCGTGAGCGCGGCCAGCAGCTGGTTGGCGGAGGCGAACATGTTCCAGAGGCTCTTGGCGGCTTCGGGGTTTACGAAGAGGAACATCGCCACGAGGAGGACGACGAGACCGGTCGCCACGTGCATGTTGGAGATGCAGCGTACGAACGGCGGCACCTTCTCGAGCGGCACGCCCTTGGCATCGGTGTTGATGCGGATGGTGCAGAGTTCCTGCCATGTGAAACGGGCGAGGCGGGTCGCCGTGTCAACGGAGGTCATCAGGAAGGCCGCCACCGCCAGACACATGAAGGAGAAGGCGGCTTCATACGGAAGCCCGAGTTTCACGCAGAAGCCGGCCAGCCCTTCCGAGAAGAGCGAAACGGGCGTCATTGTGCCGAGCTTGTCCGTGAGGGCGGCGCAGGTGAGCGTGCCGACCGCCACGAGCGAGAGAATGCCGAGCACGCCCTCGAGGAGCATGCCGCCGTAGGCGACCGGGCGGATGTGGCGCTCGTTGTCAATCTGCTTGGCGGTCGTGCCCGAAGCGACCAGCGCGTGGAAGCCGGAGCAGGCGCCGCACGCCACGGTAATGAACAGGAACGGGAAGAGACCGATGGTGACGCCCTGCGCGGTCTTCACTTCGAAGCCCTGGAAGACTTCCAGCGACAGAACGGGGCGCGCCACGAGCACGCCGAGGAACCCGAGCGCCATCATGACGTAGAGCAGGTACGAATTGAGGTAGTCGCGGGGCTGCAGGAGCAGCCACACCGGGAGCGTCGACGCCAGATAGCAGTAGACGAGCAGGATAATCGTCCAGATGTTCTGGGCGCACGCGGCGTCCACGCCCTCTATCTTCGTGAGGTCCGCCGGGAAGGCCATGCCCACCCAGATGCAGGCGAACATGAGCGGCACGAAAATCAGCGTGGCGGGCAGTACCTTCATGTGGAAGCGGTTGACGGCCATGCCGAAGCAGACGGCCAGCGCAATGAAGAGCAGCGAGGCGGTCGCCACTTCCGGGTGCGGAACGAAGGTCGCCGCGACCTGCCGCGTAAATTCCGCGCACACCAGAATCAGCGTCGACCAGCAGAAAATGAGGAAGAGGAGGCGTCCCGGCTTGCCCAGCACGGTTTCGACGATGGAGCCGATGGATTTACCCTGATGCCGGACGGAGAGGTACAGCGTAATCATGTCGTGCGCGGCACCGATGAAGATGCAGCCGAGCACAATCCAGGCGACGACGGCGCCCCATCCGAAATAGGCCGCCATGATGGGCCCTACAATCGGGCCGGCGCCGGCGATGGAGGCGAAGTGGTGTCCGAAGAGCACCGCAGGGTGTGCCGGCACGTAGTCGATGTTGTCGCGCATCGTGTGTGCCGGGGTCGCGCGGGCGGAATCGACGCCGAGCAGGCGTTGCAGGAGGCCGCCGTATAAAAAGTAAGCGGCGGCGAAGGCTGCTGTGCAGAGCAGCAGGAGGAGCGTTCCATTCATAACGGAAAAGAATCGAAATTACGCAGTGGTTGACGGGTGGCGGCCCCGGGCGGCGCCGGTAAACGGCTGAAAATCCGCCGGATGGGTCTGCATCCGCTCTTTATACTATCACAAATCAGCACCCTTGCATCATCAGAAACATCGGAAACGTCGGAATGCCGGCGGGGCCGCCGCGCCTTGCGCGCCGCCGCGCACGCTACCCGGGGCGCGGGCGTCCGCCGGAAAATCCTGAAAACGGTGGTTCACAGCGGGGCTTCAGGAAATCCGGAGCCGGGCGCGGAAAAGACGGTTGAAAGGAGAGGGGAGAACGGACTATGCTTGGGTAAAGCGCGGAAATTCGGAGCGTTGACGCGCAACCCCGGGCCGCATCTCTTTCAGACGATAACGTTTTTATTGTACCGTTCATCAACAGAAAGTCGTTGCTATGCAATTTGAAGCTTCTTCGCACGTGGTTACGGTGACGCACGAGGGTGCCGGCATTCCTGCCGGGTATGTTCCGCCGCTGCTGGCAAATGGAGACCTGAGTCTGCGCGTCGGCCCCTGCGGCGATCTGATGCCGCCGATGGAGGAAGTCCCCTGCGAACCGATGTTGCGCGAAGGCCGCCGGTACGACCGTGCGCAGAATTGCAGTCTGATCCCCTTCGGGAACTACCGGCTCGAACTGGAGGTCGACAGGCGTCGGCTGAAAGCGCCCGAGCGGTGGGCGCAGTCCATCGATCTGCTCCATGGACGGATTGTGTGCGCGTGCACGTACGCGGGCGGCATCGAAGTGCAGACCGAGGTTTGCGTGCCGCTGGAGGGTCCCGCCGCCGTGCTCATCCGCCGCACGGTGAAGGCGTCCGGCAACGTCCGGCAGACGTTGCGGCTGCAGATGCAGCGCGAAGGGAATGCCACGGCTGAGCCGCCCTTGGGGCTGGAGCCTTCTGCGCTTCCGGAAGACCGCTTTCCGTGCGGAAGCGCGGGTCTCGGATTCCGCGTGTACGGATACCGCTTTTTCCATCTGGCGCTCGCCGTGGCGGGCTGCGCCGGCGCCGGTGGCGCCGCCGGGGAGGTGTCGGCGGGGGACGGCCCCTGGGCGCGCGCGG
>CASFKR010000146.1 GCA_949295265.1 uncultured Verrucomicrobiota bacterium
CGGTGATCCACCGCCTGAGATTTAATCAGCGGCTGAGGCGTCGGCCGTCCACTCCGAGGACGGCGAGCCGCCGCGGACAGGACGGGATCATATCGGAATCATCGGAGGCGTAGTCGTGAGCAAGCGAAGGAAAGTCCCGCCCGCCGGCTTCGCTTGCGTTGCCTCCGTCGCGCGCAAGAGCGAGCCGTCCTGTCTGTCCTGTCCGTCCTGTTCGTCCTGTTCGTCCTGTCCGTCCTGTTTCGGCTCGCTCGCGCGGCTCAGCTCCGATCATTCTGATGATTCCGATAACCGGTCAGCTTTGACACCTTGGTCGGAACGTTCGTGGAGACTTCAGAAGGGGGCTCCGCCCCTCCGTGTGGCTCAATTATCTTACCTCTTCGCGAGGCTGAGTTTCACAACCTTCCTCCGTGTGGCTCAAAAATCCGGGATAAGCCTGCGCGGCCGTGCGCTGGCGGGACAAGGGGTCTGATGGTAGAATGAGGGCATGAATTCGCGTCCGTTGCAACTCACCAGCCCCTCCAATCCGCGCATCAAGGAAATTGCGCGCCTTCGCACCCGTTCGCACCGCGACAAAGCCGGTGCCCTGCTTATCGAAGGCTACCGGGAACTCAAGCGGGCCCTCGACAACGGGTATCGCCCGCACACCATCGTCTCCTGCCCTGACCTGTTCCTCGGAAAACACGAGCCCACGCTCATTGAGCGGTGCGTTCAGGGCGGCGCCCTCCACCTGCAGGTCATCCCCAGCGTCTTTGAAAAGATTTCCGCACGGGACCGTCCCGACGGTCTGATTGCGGTCGGTCCCCAAATCCGGCTCAAGCTCTCGGATTTGAAACTCCCGGAGCATGCGCTGGTCATCGTGGCGGAATCCATCGAAAAACCGGGCAATCTGGGCACCATTCTGCGCTCGGCCGATGCGGCGGGCGCGGCGGCGGTCATCGTCTGCGACCGCTGTACGGACATTCAGAATCCCAATGTGGTGCGCTCCTCCGTGGGCACCCTCTTTTCCCTGCCCGTGGCGGAAACGTCCACCCCCGAGGCGCTGGCGTTTCTGCAGGAGCGCGGCTTCACGATTCTGGCGGCAACGCCCCACGCCGAGGCGTTTTACACGGATTGCGACCTTACCGGGAATACAGCCGTCGTCGTGGGCAGCGAACAGGTCGGGCTGACCGACTCCTGGCTGAAATCGCCGGCCTGCAAACGGGTGCGCATCCCCATGCTGGGACAATGCGACTCGCTGAATGTCGCCGCAGCAACGACGATTCTGCTTTATGAAGCCGTGCGGCAGCGCGTTGCGCAGGACCGCTCCATCGTCCCGCCGCCCGCACCGCACGAGCATGGCGGCGACGACCCGCATACCGACGGCGTCCATTCCATCGATTTCGGCGACTGATTTCCGCACACCGCCTCCCCCGCTCCGGCGCATCATCCATGTCGCTCAATCTGTACAGTCCCCGGGAAATTTCAGCCTTCCTGACGGCGCACGGCATCCGTCCCAGCAAGGCGTTGGGGCAGAATTTTCTGACGGACCGCAACATGATCCAGCGCATCATCGACGCGGCGCAGGTTCAGCCGGGAACGCGCGTGCTGGAGATCGGCACGGGACTCGGCGTTCTCACGGAAGCGCTTCTCGATGCGGGCGTCGAGCTCACGACCGTCGAGAAGGACAAAGCGCTGCATGCGATTCTGTGCGAACGCTTCGGGCAGCGTCCTCACTGCACGCTCCTCTTTGAAGATGCGCTGCGCCTTGATTACGGCGCACTGTTCGGGAGCGGCATTACGCACCTGGTGTCGAACCTCCCGTATTCGGTCGGCACGCGCGTCGTCGTGGAAGCGGCGACGGCGGCCACGCCGCCGGAGCGCATGACGCTCCTGCTCCAGAAGGAGGTTTGCGAGCGGTTTTGCGCACGCGAACGCGAGCCGGAGCGCGGCGCCGTTTCCGTGTGGCTGCAGCAGAGCTACGATGCGGCCATCGTGCGCGAAGTGCCGCCGGCCTGTTTTGTTCCCCGGCCGGAGGTCACCTCCGCCGTATGCGTCCTCCAGCGGCATCACCGCACCGAGCTGCCGCGCGCGGAGGCGGACTTCTTCCGAGGGCTCGTCAAAGCCGCCTTTCTGCACCGGCGCAAACAGCTTTCCGCCGCCATGCGCGGGGCGGGGGCCTACGCGCTGCCGGCGGAGCGGATTCGCGCGCTGCTGGAATCCGTGGGCGCCGCGCCCGACGCGCGCGCCGAAGCGCTCACGCTCGAGCAGTGGCTGCACCTTTCCGCCGCCTGGGCGGAGGCGCTCCGCCGGTAACCCCGGCGCGCCTCAGTTGCGCACGGCGGAAACGATCCAGTGCGGCATCGGCGGGGGCACGGCACGCGTGTCGCCCGGCGTGAAGCCCGCCTCGCGCATCCAGTCCTTGAGTTCCGCATCGGAGAATACCCAGCCGTTCTGCGTCGTCAGTGCCATATTGAGCCCGAAGAGCGCAGAAAAAGCCGGAGCCGTATGCGTGGCATCGGTCATCATGTCGAGAACATACAGCCGACCGCCTGGCACCAGCGCCCGCTGTGCGCGCCCCAGAATGTCCCGAATCTGCTCCGGCGATTCCTGGTGCAGGGCGCCGAAAATGGTGCAGGCGTCGTAGGCGCCCGCCTCGTATTCATCGGTATGATAATCGCCGGGACGGCATTCGATGCGCGTCTGCAGCCCCGCCTCCGCCACGCATTCGGCGGCTACGGCGGCCACGGCGGGCACGTCGACCGTCACCGCGCTCAGCCCGGGATTGGCGCGCACCAGCAGTTCGGCGTAGGCGGCGGGACCGCCAGCCAGATCAAGGAGCCGCTTGCACCCGGAGAGGTCGATCATCGGCACAACGGAGCGCCCGATGGCCATCGCGCGGCCGCGCATGGAGAGCGCAAACCGGCGCGTCCGTTCGGCATCTTCGCCCAAATGCACCTCCGGGCGCTCCACGGGCTTTCCGGTCCGGGCAAACGCCGCCAGCTTGCCCCAGGCCGGGTAAACGTCCTGATTGTAGCGGATGGCCTTGGTGAGATCGGCCGGTGCGCCGGGCACCAGTGCGAGGCGGCCCGCCTCCGTGTTGCGGTAGCTGCCATTCGCCTCCTTTTCGAGGAGCCCGACCGCCACGCAACCGTCCAGAAGCTGGCGCATGCCCCGCTCGCTGGCGCCGAGGTGCTGCGCCAGCGCTGCGGCATCGGCCGTGCCGCCCAGCGTCTCAATGGCGCCAAAGACGCCGCAATCCAGCGCGGCAAAAAGCGTGGCCGAGCCGTAAAAGGCACTCGCCAGCTGAACAATTTCTTGAACTCCCATGGCAAACAGTCGATACAGGTGGTCAGAAGGAAAAGAAGAAGGAAGCCCGATGGCAGGGGTGCGTCAGGGGCGTGGCAGCGGCTCGGCCGCGAGCATCGCGCCGTCCTCCGCCAAATCCGGGAAAAAGGCGTTCAAATCCGTTGCCGAGGGGCGGATATCGCGCACCAGGAACTGCAGGGACCCGAAATTGTCGCGATTGTACCGGAAAACGATGTCGAGCCGGTCGCCTTCCCGGAACGGCATGACCTCCTGATTGAAGAGGATGCCGGGAATGCGCGTCTCCTGAAAATCGAGCCGCCAGTTGACTGAGGAGCGCCCGAACCGGAGAGGGCTCGTGGCGAGCGTGAGCCCGCGCAGCCCGAGGAGCGGCGGCGGATTGAGCGTGCCGAAGGGGCCGACCTTCTGAATTTCGAGGAGGAGCCGCTCGTTCGCCTCCTCGGGACGGATCCACGCTTCGATGCGGCTTTCCGGGCGCATATCCAGATTGCGCTCCGCCTCGCAGCAGACCTCGACGAACCGGCGGCAGAAGTCGGGCAGCGTTTCCAGCGGCAGCGTGAGCCCGGCGGCCGCGCGGTGTCCGCCGAACCCGGTGAGAAAGTCGCGGCACTGGTCGAGCAGGACCATCAGATCGAGTCCGGGGATTTCCGGGCAGCGGGCGGAGCCGCGCAGGAGCCCCGGCTCTTCATCGGCGGTCAGCACGATGGTCGGCAGGTGGTGGCGCGCGGAGAGGCGGGATGCCACGATGCCGACGATGCCCGGATGCCATTCCGGGTTGTAGAGAATCGTGGCGGAGCGCATGCCCGCAATGGCGGGGGTGACCTCGGCGTCTGGATTCTGGGCAGCCTGAACGGCGGCCGCCTCTTCCTGGCGGCGCAGATTGTTGAAGGCGGCCAGCTGGCGCGCCAGTGGCAGGGCCGTGGCACTGTCCGGCGCCGAAAGCAGGTCGATGGCCACGCGCGGATTGCCCACGCGGCCGGCGGCATTGATCCGCGGCACCAGCACGAAGGCCAGCGCGCTGGCATCGATGACGCCGCGGATGCCGACGACATTGCGCAGGGCGCGGAGGCCGGCCAGCTCGCCGTGCGGCGGCCGGTTCAGGATGTCCAGACCGCGCGAGGCAATGATGCGGTTTTCGCCCACCAGCGGCACGAGATCGCCGATGGTGCCGACTGCGGCCAGCGCCGTGAGCGCGCGCATGAAGGCGGCGCCCTCCTGGGGCGAAGCGAAGTGGCGGCGCGCCAACTCGTGCGCCAGCTTGAAGGCGACCCCCGCGCCGCACAGATGCCGGAGCGCCTCGGGCGTCCCCGGCAGACACGGATTGACGCAGGCGGCGACCGCCGAGGACATCGCGAGCGTATTCTCGTGATGGTCTGTGACGACCAGCTCCACGCCGCGCGCGGCGGCATCCGTGCAGACGCTTTCGCGCGTGATGGCGCAATCCACCGTCACGACGAGCCGCGTGTCCGGATGCTCGCGCAGACAGCGCCCGAACGCATTGGGCGTGACGCCGCAGCCCTCGTGGATGCGGTCCGGAATGAAAATGGAGGCGCGCCCGCCGATGCGCCTGAGCGCCGTATGCAGAATCGTGGCGGCCGTCATGCCGTCGGTATCAAAATCCCCGAACACGATGATGGGGGATTTTGCCGCAAGATGGCGGTCGATGACATCGGCTGCCTGCGAAATGCCGGGAAGGGCATCCGGGAGCAGACAGTCGGCCAGACGGGGGCTGAGAAAGTCGGCGGCGCTTTGCGGGGTGCTGTACCCGCGACCGACAAGAATGCGCGCAACGGGGCGACCGAGACCCAATCCGGTCATGAGACGGGCGACCGCAGTGTGGTCAATTTCCTGCTCTGTCCACTGGCTGGAAGGCCAGCTGGGCGCCGCTTCCCCGGATGGGGGAAAGGGAATCATGGGCAGGAGGCTCCGGAAGCGGCAGCGAGGTAGTCGCGCAGAGATTCGGGGTTTTCGTACAGGGCTTTGCCGATGATGACGCCGTCGAGATTGGGCAGGTGCAGCGCGGCGAGCGCGGCAAGATCCGACGGCGCATGAATGCCGCCGGAAGAGACCACGGCGCAATCCGGGACGGCGCGGGCGAAGGCGGAAACGGCCTCGAGGTTGGGTCCCTTGAGCATACCGTCCGTCGCCGTATCGGTGTAGATGAAGATGCGGGCACCGAGTGCGGCGAGCCGTTGCGCGAGGTCTTCCGCGCGGATGGCGGTGGTTTCCGTCCACCCGGCTACCTGCACAAACCCGTTGCGGGCATCGATGCCGACCACGATGCGTTCGGCGCCATGCCGCTCGACGAGCCGGTGCACCGCCTCCGGATTGGACACGGCGCGGGAGCCGAGAATAACGCGGGCGGCTCCGGCATCGAGGACCGCAGCCACATCTTCATCCGTACGAAGGCCGCCACCCACTTCGAAAGGGATCGTAAGTGCGGCAGCCAGTTCACGGAACAGAGGCAAATGAACCGGATGACCCTCAAAAGCGCCATCCAAATCCACGATGTGCAAAAAAGGCCCGCCCCCGTTTTGCCAGGCGAGCGCCTGTTCGACGGGTGCAGAACCATAGACCGTTTCTTTCTCCGCCTTTCCTTGTAAAAGGCGGACGCATTTGCCGTTCCGCAGGTCAATTGCGGGATAAACTTTCATGGCATTAGCATACCATAGCACCCGGTTCCGCGCAAGAGACCCGCGCCGTAGGCTTATCCCGGATTTTTGAGCCCTTGATTGCCGAAGTAAACGCACCTGATTCGATGCGTTTACTTTTGCAATCCTGGACGGGTCGGGGTTCGGGTGCTG
>CASFKR010000147.1 GCA_949295265.1 uncultured Verrucomicrobiota bacterium
CGACGGACTTTTCTTCGAGACGCATGAGCATCCGGAGAAGGCGCTGTCCGACGGTGCGAACAGCCTGCCGTTTGCGGCGGTCGGTCCGCTCTGGAAGCAGCTGACGGCGATTGCGGAGATTGCGCGCGGCGTTCCGGAGCCGCGACTCGAGCTCAAGCCCGCCCGGAAAGCGGCCGCCGCCCCGAAAGACGGCGGCTGCCCCCGCGGCTGCCCCGGTTCTGATTTCTGACCTTTTTCGATTGTTCTGATTCGTTCATGAAGTTCCACTCCCCCGCAACGATGCTGCGCACGGCGCTGACCGCGCTGGCGTTCGGCGCGCTGGCGCCGGTGCTGCCGGCGGCGCCGCCCGCTACGCCGCTTGCGTTCGAGGGACAGGTGATCACGAATATCCGGCTGCCGATTCAGCGCCACGAAAACGGACGCGTCAAGGAGCTGTTTCGCGCCGATCAGGCGTCCGTCGGAAAGGATGGCACCTACCACGCCGCAGGCAATGTGCGCGTCATCGCGTACGATGAAAACGGCGAACAGGAAGGGGAGGCGAGAGCCGACCGCGCCGCCTACAATCCCGAGAAAAATACCGCCGTCTGCGAGGGCCCCGTCTTTTTCTCCCTCGACAAAAAGGGGGTGACGCTCTCCGGGACGAACCTGACGTGGATGAGCGAATTGTTTTTGGTCCGTATTGAGACGAATGCGGTCCTCCGGCTGCACCGCACGGGCAGCACGGTGGAAGCGCTGGAGAAGCCATGAAGAAGATTTTTTGCACAAGCCTCGTTGCGCTCGGTCTGGTTGCGGCGTCGTTCGCGGCCGGAGACAGCCGCACGCCGTTTTCCATGGGCAGCCGCAACGGGGATGGAACGCCGACGACGGTGACCTCCGACTCGCTGGAATTCGACTACAAGTCGTGGATCGCCCTGTTCATCGGCAACGTCGTGGTGACCGACCCCGAGTTCGTCCTCAAGGCGGACCGCATGATTCTCTTTTTCGAGAATACCAACGATGTGAAGCGCGTGGACTGCGTCGGCAACGTCGACATGACCAGCGATGACATCCGGGCGCAGTGCGGCCGCGCGACCTATACGCGGGAAAACGCGCGCATCATCCTGCAGGATCATCCGATGGTCAGCAAAGGCGAGCAGCGGCTGACGGGCGAAAGCATTTCAATCTGGCTCAATGACGAGCGCGTCGTCGTCGAGAACGGCGTGGGCGTGGAAGCGCACCCCGATTCGTTCAAGGAAATCCGCGCAAACTGACGCGCGGGAAAGGCGTTCGCATTCATGGGCAGAGAAGAAAAACAGACCCCGGAGTCCGGCGAGGCTGCCGTCCACACGCTCGAATCCCGCCATCTGGTGAAGAGCTACAAGGGGCGCACCGTCGTCAAGGATGTCTCCATCTACATCGACAAGGGCGAGATTGTCGGGTTGCTCGGGCCGAACGGCGCGGGCAAGACGACCTCGTTCTACATGATGCTGGGGCTTGTGTATCCCGACAGCGGCACCATCTGGTTCGACGGGCGCAATGTCACGCCGTTCCCCGTTTACAAGCGCGCCCGCGCCGGGCTGGGGTATCTGGCGCAGGAGCCGTCCATTTTCCGAAAACTTTCGGTGGAGCAAAACATCAAGGCGATTCTGGAGACGACCGCGCAGTCGCGCCGCGAACGCCGCGCGCGCCTCGAGGAACTGCTCGAGCGCTTCGATCTCGCAAAGGTCCGCAAGCAGTACGCCTACACCCTTTCCGGCGGCGAACGCCGCAAACTCGAAATCGCCCGCGCCCTCGTGCGCAACCCCAAAATCCTGATGCTCGACGAACCGTTCGCCGGCGTCGACCCCGTCGCCGTTCGCGATATTCAGGACGTCGTGGAGCAACTCCGCAAGGAGGGATACGGGATTCTCATCACCGACCACAATGCGCGCGAAACGCTCAAAATCGTCGACCGCGCCTACATGCTTTTCAGCGGGACCGTCTTCCGGGAGGGGCCCGTCGATACCCTTGTCAATGATCCGGAGGTACGCCGCCTGTACCTGACCGACGAATTTACCATGTAATCCCCGGTGCCCGCGTCGCGGACACCGCAACAACCAACAAAGGAGGCTGACATGCCAATTGAAATCACCGTACGCCATATCACGCTCAATGACGCCGTGCAAGCACATGCTCGCGAGATGGCGGAGAAGTTGGTCGCCACATTCCCTGCCATCGAGCACGTGCGCATTGTGTTCGATTCCGAGGGTCCCAAGTACAGCGTTGCGCTTGCCGCTCAGGGCGGTCAGGCCACAACGGTGGAAGCCAGTGCTGCCGATTTGGACGCCTTCGCGGCCATCAATGCGCTCTTCGACATCGCCGACGCCCGTCTGCGCAAGGCCTCGCAGAAGCGGCAGAACACTCGCGTCAAAGGCAAGCCCTCCGATGCGGAGGCGGCTGCGCCTGCAGATGACGACGAGTAATCTTTCTACCGAAGATAGGAGTTGCTTCTGTGACGATTGTCAAAGAGCTCACGCTCGTCAACAAGTACGGGATGCACGTACGCCCCGCCGGCACCCTCGCCAAGGTGTGCCAGAAGTACGGCAGTGACATCACGGTGGAAAATGGCGGAACCTCCGTCTCCGGCAAGAGCGTCCTCGGTCTGATGACGCTCGAGGCGCCGGTCGGCACGGTTCTGACCGTCACGGCGACCGGCGACGACGCCGATCTGGCCATGGCGGAAATCGAGGAGGTTTTCGCCAACCACTTTGGCATTGCCGATGAATAACGGGGTTTGCGCTCCTTGCGCATTCGCCGCATCCCTTCCCCGGCGGCGCGGCCCATTGTCCGCCGCCGGGCTTATTTTTATCTGACTTTTTATTCTGCTCATGAAGCTTCGCAATTTGTCTCTTCTGGCTGTTCTCTCGCTGAGTCTTGCCGCGGGGTGCGCCACGCAAATCAACGTGCATACGGAACCGGGCGGTGCCAAGATCCGGTACCGCGGCGAGGGGCGTGCCGCCTTCCGCTGGAAGGATGCGCCGTCGCTGGGCGATACCAGCTTCAAGGTGCGCTATGGCCGCATCAGCGTCTACGCGCTCTGGCCGGATAACGTCCGCTCCGAAAAGGTGACGCTGCCGCTTTCGATGTGGCGGGATGTCGAGAACATCACACTTGTGCGCCCGGATGCCGCCGCACCCGCCGCACCCGCTAACTGACGCCTCTTTCCGCATTCCCGCAGGCTCCCGGCGGGAAAATCCGCCCATGCAATCCCGCGTCCTCGCATTTCTGGAGGTGCTGCCGCTGCTCATGGCCGTCGGCATGGTCGACGCCATGCCGGCGCGGCTTGCGCTTTCGCTCTCGCGCGGGGTCGGACGCCTTTCCTGGCTCCTCCTGCCCAAGCGGCGCCGTACGGCGTGGACGAATGTGCTCCTCTCCGGCATCACGACCGATGAGTCCGAAGCCAAACGCATCGCCCGCGCTTCTTTCGAGAGCTTTGCCATGCTCTCGGTGGAGTCGCTCAAGGCGATGAAGCTCATCACGCCGGAAACGTACGCCGCGCATGTGACGGAGGATATCCCCGAGGCCACCCGCGCCCTCATCAACAAGCCGGGACAGCCGCTCATCTTCGCTTCCGCACACCTCGGGAACTGGGAACTGAGCGGCCACATCATTTCCTTTTCCAAGCCGCTGGTGGCCGTTGCCCGCAATCTCGACAATCCCTACGCGCAGCGCTTCCTCAAAAAGCGCAATCCGCGCCGCCGCATCGAGATTGTCGCCAAACACAGCCAGGACCGTCTGGCGCTGCTTCGCCCGTTGCGAAGCGGCAAGTTCCTCGGGCTTATCTGCGATCAGCATGCCGCCAGCAACGGCATTGAGGTGCGCTTTTTCGGGCGCCCCGCCAAAACCGTCGTTTCTCCGGCGCGGATGCACCTGATGACGGGCGCCCCCATCATTTTCGGCGTCTGTTTCCGCCGCGGTCCCATGCAGTTCGAAATGGCCGCTTCCGAACCCATTTCCATTACGCCGAGCGGCGACCGCGAGCAGGATATCCGCGCCATTACGCAACAAATCTGCATCGTCACGGAGCGTTTCATCCGCCGCCACCCGGAGCAATACCTCTGGGCCCACCGGCGCTGGCGCGGACCGGCCGCAGATTTATCCATTCCGACCCGGACGTGGGACTCGCCCGCGTCGCCGACATCGTCTTGAAGATGACAGACAATGTTTTCGCCGTAATCCTGGCCGGTGGCCGCGGAGAGCGCTTCTGGCCCGTGGGTCGCGCCTCGCGCCCCAAACAGTTCGTAACCCTCTTCGGCGGCAAGCCGCTCATCCGCCACGCGGTCGAACGTCTCGAGGGGCTCATTCCGCCCGAGCGGGTGCTCATCATCACGTCGCGCGATCTCGTGCCCGCCACGCGCGAGGCGCTGCCCGGCGTGCCCGAGGAAAATATCCTCGGCGAGCCGCAAGGTCGCGATACCGCCGCCGCCTGTGCCCTCGCAACCGCCTGGGTCATTTCGCGCGGCGGCCCCGAGGCGTCGCTGTGCATCCTGACGGCCGACCACCTGATCGCCGATGCGCCGGGTTTCCGCACCGTGCTGGGCGGCGCTCTCACGCTCGTCGCCAGGCGCCCCGTGATGAGCGTCATCGGTATCAAACCAACCATGCCCGCCACGGGCTACGGATACGTCAAGGTCAAGGGCCCCCTCCGCGGCGCCGATATCCCGAAAGGGTTCCGCCGCGTCGACCGCTTCGTCGAAAAGCCGAATCTCGGCACCGCCGCCCTCTACCTCGCTTCGGGCGATTATTGGTGGAATTCCGGCATGTTCGTCTGGCGCGCCGATACGTTCTGCGATGCGCTCGAGCAGTTCTGCCCGGCACTCAGCGCCATGCGCAAGGACCTGGTGCCGGTTTTCGGAACCCCCGCTTTCACCGACAAACTGGCGCGCTGGTATGCGGGGCTGGAGAAGATTTCCGTCGATTACGCCGTCATGGAAAAGGCGGAGAACCTCGTCGCCATCCGCGGCGAATTCGGCTGGGATGATGTCGGCACCTGGGTCAGCGCGGGGGACCATTTTGCGCGCGATCCCGAAGGAAACGCCGTCCACGGACTCGTCCGCGCCCTCGCTTCCAAGAGCAACACCGTCGTCAATGCGCAGGAAGACCACCTCGTCGCCATCATGGGCGCGGAGGACCTCGTCATCGTGCATACGCCGGACGCCACGCTCGTCTGCACCAAAGAGGCGGCGGACGGCTTGAAGGCGCTTGTCAAGACCATCGGCAGCGAGCCGGATCTGGAGCGGTTCATCCGCTGAACGGGATGAAGCGCGCGCAGGGCGGAGCGGACGCATCCGCGACAGCCGGGACCGGCAAACCTGCCGGAACCGGTGCGCCGCTTGCGGAGGAAGAGGCGTTCTGGGCGGCACACCCGGGCGAGGCGCTCGCCGGCGTCGATGAGGCCGGACGCGGCCCGCTGGCGGGTCCCGTGACGGCGGGCGCCGTTTCCATCGCGCCGGAACACGCACGTGCTCTGCGCGCGGGTGCGCTTGCCGGGCTCACGGACAGCAAGCAGCTCACCGCCGCGCAGCGGGAGGCGTATTACGGGGTCCTGACCACGGACCCGGACATCCGCTGGGCTGTGGGCGAAGTGTCGCCCGCAGAAATCGACCGCCTCAACATCCTGCGCGCGGCGCATCTGGCGATGAAGCGCGCCCTTGAATCCCTGCCGGGCGGACTCCCGGCTTTCGCGCTTGTTGACGGTCTGCCGGTGCGGGGACTCCCCATTCCGCATCAACCCATCGTCAAGGGCGATTCGCACTCCTTTCTGATTGCGGCGGCCAGTATTCTCGCCAAAGTGACGCGCGACCGGATCATGGACGCGCTTGATGACCGCTATCCCGGCTATGGCTTCCGTCAGCACAAGGGATACCCGACGCCGGCCCATCTCGCGGCCCTGCAGCAGCTCGGTCCATGCCCGGAGCATCGTCGCACCTTCGGTCCCGTCGTCGACGTCCTCAATCCCCCCTTCCTCTGACCGCCTTCGCGGTCGCCCCGCGCGCTCGTGCGCTCCGTACCCCGCGCGCCCGCGCTCTCCGCTCGCGCCTCTGTGCGCGCCTCCGCCGCGCCTCTG
>CASFKR010000148.1 GCA_949295265.1 uncultured Verrucomicrobiota bacterium
TGTCCGCTTCCACCACGCCGCACCGCCGCGCGGTCCGCGCCCCGCTCCGCCGCCGCCCCGCATCCGCCATCATCGCCACCACGGCAAAGATCTGCTCTGGACCGGCGTCGGGCTGGGCATCGGATTCGGGCTGCTCAATGCCATTACGGCACCCGCACCGGCGCAGACCGTAACCACGCGCACCGTCTACACGGAAACCCCGGTGGTGTACGAGACCTACGTCCCGACCACGACCACAACGCGCCGCATCGAACCGGATGGCACCGTCGTCGAAACCCGGACGACCACGCCTGCGACGACGACCACCGTTCCGGTCACGCGTCCCGCCACGGTCATCTACGAATCGCGGACGCTCCCGGCACCCCCGCCGCCTCCGCCCGTTTCGTTCAATCTCTGCTTCTGAGCAGACTCCGGTCCGTCCGCCGGAATCGCCTCTGCGTTTCCGGCGGATGTTCCCAACCGACCTCCCGTTTCAGCCCTTGCAGGTTGAAACGGGTCTCTTTTTATCCGCAGACCCGGTGCAGTCAGACCCGGAGCCGCTCAGACCTGCAGGTAGTAGGAATCGGAATCCGGCGAGCGGACCGGTTTCCAGGCACCGGCGTTGCGCGCACCAAACAGCGCGGACCCGATCCGCACGTACGTCGCGCCCTCTTCGATGGCAACCTCGAAATCGGCGGACATTCCCATGGACAGCTCCGGCAGAGCAATCGAAAAATCCTGCTCCAACTGATGGCGCAATTCCCGCAAAGCGCGGAAATGCGGCCGCGAAGTCTCCGGCTCCAGCGTCCAGGGCGGCACGGTCATCAGCCCGACCACGCGCAGCACGCCATCCTCGAGAATCGCGCGGATGGCATCGGGCACCGCCTCCGCCGTAAAGCCATGCTTGGTGGCTTCGTTGGCGACATTGACCTCGAGCAGGATGTCCGGGCGGAGTCCCGTTTCATCGGAAATCCGCGCCAGATCGTGGAGCAACGGCACGGAATCGATGCCGTGCAGGACGGAAAAGAGCGTCAGTGCGTGGCGGATTTTATTGCGCTGGAGGGGGCCGATCAGATGCCACTCCGCGCTGCTGCACATCGGTGCCTTGGCGAGAGCTTCCTGCACGCGATTTTCGCCGAGAACCCGGAGTCCGTCTGCAATGGCCTCATTGACCACCTCAGGCGGCCATGTCTTTGTGACGGCGACCAGTTGCACGGAAGCACGGTCGCGCCCGGCGCGGGCGCAAGCCTCGGAAATCCGCCGCTCGATTTCGGCATGGCGGTCCACAAAAGAAGTCTCTGGTTCAGCAGGCATGATGATATACGACTCACGAAATGCCCCGCAGCCCCAGCTGTACGCATCAGCTTTTCTTGCGGAGCAACACCAGTTAATCGTACCGCTTTTAACCGCCCGCTTCAACAGTCCGCCCCCGATTTCTCCCGGGGGAGCGCTTGCCCGTTTAAGCCACACAGAGCCCCGCCGCCCGACCGGAAGTATCGGCGGCGGTCTACCGCCCCGTCACTTCGCGCCAGTCGGAGATGGTGCGGGTTTTCGTGGAGAAAACGGCCCCGATTTTATGGAGGATGCGCGGATCGCCCGCATAGGGCCTGGCGTATCCGTTCTGTTCAATCTGCTCGAGCGCCTCCTCCACGGTTTTATCGACCTTGAACTCGAAAATGTAGACGTGTTCCGGCGTCTCGACCACGCTGTCGATGCGCCCCTGGGACGTGTGCTTCTCCGTGTGGACCATCTGGCCCGTCAGCAGGAAAATGCTGGCGATCACGTTGCGGAAGACGCTCTCCGCCTTCGCCGCCGCATCCGGTCCCTCATGATACGGCAGTTCGGAGAGAAGCCCCTGCAGACAGCCCATGAATGACGCCGTGTCTCCGGCTTCGAAGTCATCGGACATTTTGGCGATTTTGAGCGTTCTGCAATTGGTGAACTTTTTGTACGTGACGCAGGGAATCAGGGCAGTCAGAAAACCGTAGCGCACCTCGTCATTCGGGAAATCGATTGTGTACTCCAAGCGCCTGGCATCGTAACTTTTGATGGTAAGATACCCAGCCTGGTAAAGATACGTCAGCGGATTATTGTTATCCTCGTACGAACTGATGAGTTCGGAAACACCGACGGCAATCCTGTCCTGTGCCGGAAGTTCGCGCAACTGGTCAACGTTATTTTTGAGTACGTTCAGGAGAGAACTGGGCGTTCCGGACTCAAACCAGTAGGCACCGAATTCCTTTTTGTTGAAAGCATAAATCAAACTGAACGGATTGTAGACGCGCTCGCCGTTCGGATGAAAGCGATAGCCGTCATACGTCGTGCGAAGTTTGTCCAGGCATGCCTCGCGGGACAGCCCCTGTTCATCCGCCAGCACGTCAATTTCCGGCGCAAAGTTCGTCTCCAGCTCCGTTTGCGTAATACCGCAAAGTGTAGCGTACGCCTTATCCATTGAAAGGACGTTATTGTCCCGGACACAGTTAAATGGATGAATCGGCTGTTGGAACCCAGTTTGACTTTGGTGAAACTAATAATGTTGCCACAGGATTTCGTACCATAAATCTTGAGCATCCTATTATCTATGCCCACAACAATAAGTTGGTTCAGATCGCTGAAGACGGAGACTTTCGCAAACTTCGTGATGCCGGTAAGCCAGGCAAACCGGAAATAGTGGCCAAGCCCTTTCAGGTTGCCGAAAATCGTCTTGTAAAGCGCCCGGATGCGCTCGCGTTCCGCACCCGTTGTTCCCAGCAGGGGTTTGTCATACTCGTCAACCAGAAAGACAACGGGACCGTCCTGTTTGTATGCGGCTTTTACAACAGCGGCAAAACGCGCGGAAAGGCTCCTTCCCGCCATATTCTGACTGTTGTATTGACCTTCTTTTTCGCAAATCAGGATATCAAACGTTTCCTCCACATCAGCGTACGAATCGCCGACACCTGCAAAATCGAGATAGAAAACCGGATACTTTTTCCACTTTTTCTCCAGTTTCTCGATGGCAAGTCCTTTGAACAGTTCATCTTTCCCCTCGAAATAAGCTTGAAACGTCGTGGTCAGCAGACTCTTGCCGAAGCGGCGCGGACGCGACAAAAAGTACTGTTTGCCTTCCGTTACAAGCTTGTAGATTAAATCCGTCTTGTCCACATAGAGGTATCCCTCTGTGCGGAGTTCTTCAAAGGACTGAACGCCGATAGGCAGTTTGCGACTTTCGTTCATGCCTTCAGTATAGCAAGTCCCGAGGCCGATTTCCATAAAATCCCGAACTGACTGATCCCGTTTTTGAATCGCATACAAACGCAAAAATCGTATCGGGAGGCGTTTACGGGTCATCCGGCATTGGAGCAGCCCAACCCCGCCCGTTGGATTTTGTGCTGTGCCCGATGATTGCGTCAAGATTGTTCAGGATGAACTGCTGGGCGTCACGGTTATAAAGAATCACCGTATAGGTTGCATACGGGGTTTCCCGCAGCACCGTCGAGATTCCGAGTTCCCTTCCGACAGGGGTGACGGAATGAACCGTCTTTCCATCGGTTCGCGGCTTGACCGCCAGCGCCCCCTTCTCAATCAGCCATTCCAATATTTGACGCCGTCGAATCCGGGTCATTTGCTCCACATCAATCAGATCGTTGATTCGTCTGACGAGGTAAGTCATAGGGATGGGGACGTCCGAAAATGCAAATTTGGCGCGCGCTTCCAAACTGAGCCGGAAAGGAGACTTTGCCGATTTTCCCGTTTCCCGGACGGGGTTGGCCTGCTCCTCGAGGTCTTTCAGCAATTGAACCACATAGAAAAAACAACGGGAAATTCGCACGTTGTTAATCAGATCGGCATCCGGAACAACCTGATTGGTCAGGGGATTGATTCCGTTTGCCAGTTTCTCCATATAGACTCTGGCATGCGCAATTTTGTCAGTCTCTGTCATGATTTCCTCCCTGGCTCGCGTAACATGAAATTCTCCCCTTCATACGTTCCTCCGCAACATGGTCAGCATTTGCGCCGGACGTTCGTCGAGATAACCGGCAAACCGTTTCTCCATGGCATCAACCTTTCCGGTCTCATCATACGCGGCAAATGCCCCGTCCTCTCCGATGACAGAATGCCGCAGCAGGTTGCACGGCGCAGGAAGCCGCGAAATGAGGGAGAATCAGCGGGCGGCGGTTTTCCCGGCCTCTTCAGGGTCGGAAAAATCGAGAATAATTTCGTTGGAACGGGCCATCCCGTTCTGGCGGGCGATCAGCTCCACGTATTCAGGATTATTCTCAAAATGCGCCTGTTTGCGCCGGAGTTCATCAATCCGGCGGGAAATGCCATCGTTGTCCGTACGCAACGAATCCCGCGCATGCGCCAACTCGGACCGCCGCTCCAGCAACGGTGAAAACAGCGCATAGAGGGCAATCGAAATCGCAACAGCGATAAACGCGAGAAAGGCGACTTTGAACGGCTTCATCCCTATCCGGAATCGAACACGGCGCGCCGTGGAAAAAATGGTGGTGGGTCAACGATTCGAACGTTGGAAGGCAATGCCAGCAGATTTACAGTCTGCCCCCGTTGACCGCTTGGGTAACCCACCGATAACGAAATGCGGAACGGATTTAAGGATGCCAAAAATCGGGATGCGATGCAAGCACGAATTCAGCCCTTTTCACATTTTTTAGAGAATTTCTTCCGGGAGGCACCAAAACCGCCTGTTCGCGCCTCATTTTTGCGGGTGCTGTGCCGCTCTCCGTGTGGCGCAAGATTTCGGAATGACCGGACGAAAAAGATTCTTGAAATCGTGCAACAGATGTTGTAAACTATGAAACAGAATCGGAGACACCGCCCAAAAATCCCCATTTTTGACCGCAAACCATGACCAAATCACTTCGCCAACTGGCGCAGGAACTCCATGTTTCGCCCAGCACCGTTTCCCGTGCGCTTGCCCGGGATGGTGCCATCAATTCCAGCCGTGCAAACGCCATTCGCGCTTATGCCGAAAAGGAGGGATACCGCCCGCAGCCGATGCGGCGCGGCATGAACCACACCATCGGACTGGTTGTCGCTTCCGACAACGGGGTCTTGCCGGAAGACACGTACCAGAATGAACTGCTCACCGCGATCGTCGGGCGACTGGGTGCGGAAGGCTGGCATCTGCAGCATGAGGTGATTGACCGCAATGGCGGGCTGCCCGCGCTCATCCGCGAAAACCGGGTCGACGGAGTGCTGCTGGCGGGGTGTCCCGGCCGCAAGATGTGCGATGAAATCCGCAACCTGAATTTTCCGGCTGTTGCGCTTGATGATTTGGCGGAGCGCACGGGGCTCCCTTCCGTCCTTGCCGACATCGGCTCGTCGGTGAAGGAGCTCGTCATCCATTTGCGCGAAATCGGGCATCAGCAGATTGCACTGGTCGCCTCCGCCAAGAAATACCCGTCCGTGGTCGCCCGGGTGGAGGCGTTTCGCGAAGCCGCCGGAAAACAGGGCGCAACGCTTCAATTCTCCTCAGGCGACGTCTCATTCCAGCAGGGACAGATTTCCACGCGACAGCTGTTCGCCAAGCAGCATCCGACCGCCATCATCTATAACACCGACATCCTTGCCATCGGCGGCCTCATTGAGCTGGCGCGGCTCGGACTCTCCGTGCCCGGAGACGTGAGCATCTGCGGGTGCGACAACACCATCTTCAGTCAGCAGCTCGATCCGCCGCTCACCACAATCGATCTGAACCTTGCCGGGTCGGTGCAGACGGGCGAACCCGGAGAGCCGAAACAGTTCTGCATCACGACGTCCGTCCATTGGCGCGCCAGCTGCTCCGGCGTCATCCAGCCCGCGAACTGAAACCGGTGCCGTCCATCTTCTCCAACCCTGTAAACGGAACAAAAGCCCATGAAAATTGTTGCCATTCTCCTGACCGCTTTTGCACTGACGCAGTATGCCTCCGCCGCACTTTCTGCAGGTGACGGGATGACGTTGCTGTGGCATTTTGATGACACCGGCCCCGTCAAGACGCTTCACGATGCGTCCGGGAACGGAAACCACGGAACGGTCAGAGCCAATTCGCAGCTCCGGATTACGCAAGAGAGCAATCTCGGCTTTTCCTGCAGATTTCTCAACCGGGATGGGCAAATCTCCACCGACCTTTCCGCCTATGGTGAAGACACCTTTTCGCAACGCGACTGGACGCTTTTCTTCCGCTTCAAGAATCCGACGCTTCCGTCCAACTCCAGCATGTTTGTCGCCCGCGGCAGTACCGGCACGGCGGAAGGGTCCGCGACATCGTGGAACCTTGCGTTCATGCCGACGAACGCCCAGTATCGCGGGTGCATGCGGCTGGCTCTGTTTGGTGACAACGGGACTGCGGTTCCCCTGCTCACGGAAATTCCGGACTGGC
>CASFKR010000149.1 GCA_949295265.1 uncultured Verrucomicrobiota bacterium
CCGACGCGGCTGGCGATTCCGCTGGACCCGGGCGCACCGGGCCGCGCCTGGCCAGCCGCACTCCTCGACGCCCTGCCGCTGCCGCCAACCGGAGCCGCCGCCCCCGCGCCCGTGGAGCGTCTTCTCACGGCGCTCGACACCCTTCCGCCCGATTTCGTGCCGCCCGAATCCGCCCTGCACAACCGCTGGACGGCGGAGCCGGACGCCTCCCGCTGGTGGAAAGGTCCGGACGATCTTTCCGCCCGGCTCTGGCGGATCCGCACCGGCGACGCCGTCGAATTCCTGCTGTGCGTCAGGGATGACGTCCACACCGACGGCGACCGCCTGGAGCTCCTCCGCCCCGGCGAACCGGACCGCACGGCAACCGTCCGGCTCCGCAGCGACGGCACCCTCGAAACCCGGCCTTCGGATTTTCGCGCCGCCGCAGCCCGCGTCGGCGCCTGCACGCTCTACCGGATTCGCCCCGAAGCGCCCGGCGTCGCCTTCCGGATTTGCGACGCCGATGCCGCGGAGCTCAAGCAAACCCTCGAGTTCGCCCCCTGACGCTCCAGGTGCCCCGCATGCCGCACCGCGGCCGCGCGCACCGCTGTAGCGGGTCGCGGGTGCGGTGTGGTATGCTTTTTTCATGCCCACATTCTGCCTTGATTATCAGCCCGCCGTCGCCCAAGGGGCGGGCATTGGCCGCTACACCCGCGTATTGGCCGACAGCATGCCCGCGCTGCTGGCGCCCGGGGAGCGGCTGCGCCTGTTCTACTGCGATTTCCGCCGCCGCGCGCCGAAAGAGCCCGTCCCGGGCGCCGAAGCGCGCGCCGTCCGCTGGGTACCCGGCGCCGTCCTGCAAAAGGCGTGGACCTGGCTCGGAGTGCCGCCTTTCGACTGGCTCTCGGGGCGCGCCGACGTGTTCCATTTCACGAACTTCGTGTCCCGCCCCGTCCGGCACGGCGCCTCCATCGTGACGGTGCACGACATGAGTTTCGAACGCTTCCCGCAATTTGCGGAAGCCTGCAATCTGCGCTATCTGCATCATGGCGTGGCGCGCTCCGTGGGCGAGGCGGACGCCGTGGTGACCATTTCCGAATTTTCGAAACGCGAAATCGAAGCGTGCTATCCGGAGACGCGCGGAAAAGTGACCGTCACCTATCCCGGCATCGCATCCGATTTTGCGCCCGCATCCCCGGAGGCGGTGCGATCCATCCGGGAAAAGCTCGGGCTTACGCGCCCCTTCCTGCTCACGGTGGGGACGGTTGAACCGCGCAAAAATCTCGCGTTTCTCGTGGACGTCTTCGAACGGCTGGCGCCCGAGGGCTACGACCTCGTGATTGCCGGGGCGCCGGGCTGGCGGTGCGAACCGATTTTCGAGCGGTTTGCCGACACGAAATTCCCGCGGCAGCTCCATTACGTGCGCTTCGTGCCCGATGGCGGACTGGCGGCGCTGTACACGGCGGCCTCCCTGTATGTGATCCCGAGCCATTACGAAGGTTTCGGCTTCCCGCCGCTGGAGGCGATGGCCTGCGGCACGCCCGTACTCTCCTCCGCCGGCGGCTCGCTCCCGGAAGTGCTCGGCGACGCCGCCCGCGTCCTCGACACCGCCGATGCGGACGCCTGGGCGCAGGCGGCGCTGGAACTCCTGCGCGAAGACGAAGCCGCGCGCGCCGTGCGCCGCGAGCACGGGTTGCGCCGCGCCCGTTTCTTCACCTGGGAGCGATGCGTGCAGGAGACGCTTGCCCTGTACCGGAAAGTCGCCGAAGCATGAGCACGCCGCAACGTCCCCTTGCCGCCTTCGACGCGCGCTGGATTCTGCCGACCCCTTCGGGCATCGGCGTGTGTGCGCGCGAACTCGCGTGCCGCCTGCCGGCGCTCCGCCCCGATTACGATTTCGTCTTTCTCTGCCGCGATGCCGCGCTGGGCGAACGCCTCCTCGCGGACCTGCCCGCGGCGGTGCGCGGCAACGTGCGCTGCGAAACGGTGCCGTTCGGACCCTTTTCGCCCAAAACACAGCTGTTCCTGCCGGCGCGGCTGCGCGCAATGGGTGTTCGCCTCTTCCATGCGCCGAATTTCCAGCTGCCGTTCGGCGCGTTTTCGCCGCGCACGGCGGGGCGGGCGCGGGCGATGCGGTGCCTTGCGACCATTCACGACGTCATCCCGCTCGTCGTCCCGGATTATGCGCCCGCCTCGCGCACGGCGCGGCTGCGCGCCGTCTACCGCTGGTGTATGCGCCGCGCGGCCCGCTCTGCGGACGTGCTCCTCACGGTGAGCGAATGCTCGCGGCGCGACATCATTGCGGCGCTGGGTCTTTCGGCGGCGGAAGCCGGGCGCATCCGCGTCGTCCACAACGGCGTCGACGAGGCTTTCCGCGCGGAGGGGCGCGCCCCAATCCGGGCGCTGAGCGACCCGGCGCCGCGCACGCTCCTGTACGTCGGGCGCATGGACCCCTACAAAAACGTGCCGGCGCTCGTACAGGCGTTCGCGCTGGCACGGCCGCGGCTGCCTTTCCCCGTGCGGCTCGTCCTGGCGGGTCCCGCCGATGCGCGCTACCCGGAAGCGCCTGCGCTCGCCGAAAAACTCGGCGCCGCGGACGGAATCGACTTCACGGGCTCCGTTCCCTTCGCGCGGCTGCTCGAGCTCTACCGCTCCGCGGATTTGCTGGTGCACCCGTCCCGCTACGAAGGCTTCGGCCTCCAGATTGCCGAAGCCATGCGGAGCGGACTGCCCGTGCTGTGCACCGACGGCGGATCCGCCGCCGAAGTGGCCGGGGATGCGGCGCGCATCGTGCCGCTCCGGGAAGACGCCACCTTCGCGGAACGCCTCGCCGACAACATCGTCGCGCTCCTCTCCGACCCGCGCGAACTCGCGCGCCTCCAGGCCGCCGGGGCGCAGCGGGGCGCCTGCTTCTCGTGGGACCGCGCCGCCGCGCAGGTCGCCGCGCTCTACGACCCTCCCTCCGCCGGATCAAACTAGCCGTCCGCCTTCCCTGCCATGAAAAGCTCCGATTTCTTCGCCCTGCTCTTCTTCGTCGCGCTCTGCCTCCTGGTGCTGATTTTCCCGTGGACCGCCGCCCCGGAAGGCGGCCTGCTCTGGGCACCCGCCTGGAGCGATTCCTTCACCGCCAAGCTGACCGGGCTGCGCAACTTCGGCGCCGCCGTCAACGCCTACCCGTACACCTCGGGCTTCCTCAAGGTCGGCATCCTCGCGACCTTCGGCGAACTGCTCAAATCGCGCCTCAAATCGGGGCGCTGGCATACGCCGGACCTCTTCCCGAAATTTCTCGTCTGGGGTCTCTACGGCATGCTCTTCACGCTGGTGTTCGCCCTGTTTGCCGCGGGCGTCCAGGCGGTCTCCGCGCGCGGACTCTGGTTTGCCTGCACAAAACCGTATGCGGACATGACGCTTGCCGAAAATCTGCGCACGGGCTTCAGCATCTCGCTGTGGTGCAACCTGATTTTCTGCTATCCGATGATGCTGGCGCACGAGTGGTTCAACGTCTCGATTGCGGCCCGCAAACCGGTTGCCGGATCGGTCTTTTTCGCGGCGCTCCCGCCCGCCGTCTGGGGCTCCTTCCTGCCGAAGACGATTCTGTGGTTCTGGATTCCCGCGCACACGGTCACCTTCTGTCTGCCGCCCGATTACCGCGTGCTGATGAGCGCCTTTCTCTCGCTGGCGCTCGGCTTCATGCTGACCCTCTCCGCGCGCGCCCACGCCAAAGGCTGAGCATCCATGCGCATCTTTTCCGTACCGCTCACGCCCGCCGATTTGCGTGACATCGGCGCACTGCTCCAGGCGGGCGGCATCGCCCTCATCCCGACGGATACGGTCTACGGCGTCGCCGCCGCCCCCGCCGCCGCCGGAGCCCTCGCGCGCATCATCGCCGCCAAGGGGCGCGACCCGGCCAAACCCTGCCAGCTGCTGGCGGAAAACATCGCCGCCGTGGAAGCCTGTGCCGGGCATCCGCTCTCGGCCGCGGAACGCAAACTGGCCGACGCCTTCTGGCCGGGCGCGCTTACGCTCGTCGTGCAGACGCCGCACGGCACCGAAGGCTTCCGCATCCCCGACGACGCGGCGGCCCGCGCCATCTGCCATGCCGCCGGCGGGCTGCTGCGCTGCACCAGCGCCAACCACAGCGGCGAACCGGACACCACAACGGCGGAGGCGGCCCGCGCCGCGCTCCCCGGTGCCGACCTGCTCGTCGACGGCGGCCCCTGCAGCGGCGGCGCGCCCTCTTCCGTGGTCACCATCGCGCCCGACGGCTCCCTGCGCATCTTTCGGGAAGCCGCGCTCTCCGCCGCCGCCCTGCGCGCCGCCCTGCAGTCCTGATTCCCCCGCATGCTCCCCGTCTACCCCGTCACCGAAGCCCTTCCGCGCCTGCGCACCGCTCTCCGGACGCATCCGGCCGCCGTGTTGTCCGCGCCGCCCGGCTCCGGAAAAACGACGCTGGCGCCGCTCGCGCTGCTTGAGGAACCGTGGGTGAAGGGCGGGCGCATCCTGTTGCTCGAACCGCGCCGCATGGCGGCCCGCGCCGCCGCCTGGCGCATGGCGGAACTCCTCGGCGAACCGCCGGGACAGACCGTCGGCTACCAGCTGCGCCTCGAACGCTGCTTCTGCGCGCAGACCCGCATCCTCGTGCTCACGGAGGGCCTCCTCACGCGGCGCCTCCTCGATGATCCGGAGCTCGGCGGCGTGAGCGCCATCCTGTTCGATGAATTCCACGAGCGGAGTCTCCAGGCGGATTTCGGGCTCGCGCTGGCGCTGGATGCGCAGCGCGCCCTGCGGCCGGATCTGCGCCTGCTCATCATGTCCGCCACCATCGACACACGCGCCGCCGCGCAGATGCTCGGGCCGGACACCCCCGTCATCGAAGCCGCCGGGCGGCTCTTCCCTGTTGAAACCTCGTGGCTGGACGTGCGCAACACGCAACCCTCCACCGCCGCGCAGGTGGCGGCCGGCGTGCGCCGCGCCTGTGCCGCGCACGAAGGCTCCTTGCTGGCGTTTCTGCCCGGCGAGGGCGAAATCCGCTCGTGCGCGGAACTCCTCTCCGCGCCCCATGCGCTGCCGCCGGAGGTCGATCTGCTGCCGCTCTACGCCGCCCTGCCCCGCGAGCGGCAATCGGCCGCGCTGCGTCCCTCCCCGCCCGGACGCCGCAAAGTGGTGCTCGCCACCTCCATCGCGGAATCCTCCCTTACCATCGACGGCATTTCGTGCGTCGTCGACAGCGGGCTCGCGCGGGTCTCGCGCTTTTCGCCGGATACCGGCATGAGCCACCTCGAGACCATCCGCATCTCGCGCGACCGCGCCGACCAGCGGACCGGGCGCGCCGGGCGCCTCGGCCCCGGTTTCTGCATCCGCCTCTGGGCGCAGGAGGAAGACCGCCGCCTCGCCCCGACGGCACCGCCCGAGATTCTCTCCGCCGACCTCGCGCCCATCGTTCTGGCGTGCGCCGACTGGGGCGATGCCTCGGGCAAAACGCTGCCGTGGCCCACACCCCCGCCGGCGGCGACGTGGCGCACCGCACG
>CASFKR010000150.1 GCA_949295265.1 uncultured Verrucomicrobiota bacterium
CGGGCTCCTCGGCGGGAACAGGTGCCGGAGCCTCGGCCTTGGGCGCGGGCACAGGAGCGGCAGCCTTCGTCGCTGCGGGTGCTTCTGCAGCGGGAGCGGGCTCCGCTGCAGGCGCGGGCGCGGGAGCCGGGGCGACCGGCGCCGGAGGCGGCAGCGCTTCCAGCGGATGCTCCATATTCAGGAATTCCCGGGCGCGGGCCGCGGCGGCATCCAGCGCCTCCGCATCCGCCTCAACGGCCGCATGCACCATCGCCGCCGCAGCTTCCGCCTTGGCAGCCAGCGCCGCGCGCACCGTCGCATCCTCCCGGGCTACATCCGCTTCCAGTCGCCGATGAAAACCGCTTCGCAGGGATGCCTCTGTTTCGGCATCCAGCGTCGAGATGACGTTCGGTATCTCCAGCTCCATCGCCTTGGCCTGGTGAAACAGGTCCCGGGCGGTGGTGTTCAATTCGTTGGCCAGTTCAAACAGTCTCATGTCGGTCGAAATCAGGAAAGGGATGGAATGGACGCAGGCGTACCGCCCAGGAGAACCGCCTCAGCGGCGGCCCAGACCGCGCGGGCGGCCTCTTCCGTAAGTGTGGTCTGAGGTTGACCTTCATCCGTCTGGTCGTTGGCCATTTCAGTGATAAAGTCGGACAGCGTGACTTCCACGATGCCCTCCGGCGTGAGGAAGCCGTGCTGGCTGATGGTCTCCGCCGTCTCCAGATTCACGCCCAGCTGCTCGGAGAGCGTCTGGATCTTCGCCGCCAGCTCGCGGCGGAACTTCTCCTGCCGCGCCTCGTTGGCCGCCGCCGCATTCACCGTGCTCGAAAGCTCGCGCGCGGAAATCGTCCATGTAATCCCCGTGGCGGTGCTCACCAGCTCCGAAGCGAGGCGCGTATTGACGCCGAGCTTGCCGATGACCGGCGTGAGCGAATCCTTGTCGATCAGCGCCGTAATCTGCCGCGTATCCGGATTCACTTCCACGCTGACCACGCGCGCCGGGGAAAGCGCCGCGCGGGCAAATTCCGCGATATTCTCGTTCCAGCTCACGATGTCGATCTTTTCGCCGTTGAGCTCGGAAATAATCGGATGAATGCGCGAGCCGCGCACACCGACGCAGGCGCCGATGGCATCCACCTTGGGATCGTTCGAGCGGACCGCCACCTTGGTGCGGACGCCCGGCTGGCGCGCGATGCTCACGATTTCAACCGTGCCGTCCTTCATCTCCGCCGACTGCTCGAGGAAAAGCGCCTTCACGAACAGCTTGTCCGTGCGGGAGAGTTTCACGCAGGGATTGCCCGCGGACTCATCCACCATCTTCGTGCGGGGACGCTCCCCGCGCACACCCTGCGCGGCGGCTTCCTCATCGTCCATGCGGCGCGCATCCTGCTCCATGCCGACGAAGCGGATGACGGCGCGGATGGTCTCGCCCACCGTGAAGCGGTCGTTCTTCATGCGGTCGCGGCTCTTGAGAATGGCCTCGCCGCCGCCCTCCAAATCGCAGAACGCATCCTTGTGGTAAATCTGCCGGACCGTCACCGTCACGATTCTGCCCACCTTGTCGGCGTACTTCTTCTGCATGATTTCGCGCTCGGAGGCGTGAATGCCCTGCACGAGCGCCTGCTTGGCCATTTGGGCGGAAATGCGCCCGAACACGCGGCGGTCGATCGGCCGCTCAATCGTGTCGCCGATTTTCGCGTCCGGCTTGATGGCGCGCGCGGCCTCCAGCGAAATATACGCCGAGCCGTGCGCCGTGGAATCCACGATGAGACGCTCCACCGCGCGAATCGCCAGCGTCGCCGGATTGATGGTAATCGAGACGTCCCCCGAGCAGAACGGGCTCTTTTTGGCCGCCGCCTGCAGCGCGTCCACGATGTTGGCCAGCATGTCCTCGCGCTTGATGCCGCGGTCACGCTCAAATCCTCTCAGTTCCTTCTCCAGATCCGTGTTGACGCCCATATGGCCTCCTCGGGGAATGTTACGTTTTGTCTTTTTTGACGGTGAAAAGAAAAAATGCGGGAAATCCGCCCGGAGTCGCCTCCGAAACAGTCTTCCGCATCGAAAACGCAATTCATCCTAGTCAAAGGCGGGGTCAAAGTCAAACGAAAAATCCCTTTTGACGCGGCTTTACGGCCGCTTCCCGCGCGCCGTGCCCCCGCCCATGCCCCACGTTGCGCACGCGCACCCCGCGCCCACCTCCGCTCCCCCGCGGGCGGTCCGCGCAACAAACGACGTCTGCGAGCGGAACCGCACCGCCGCAAAAACAGCCGCATCGGATCCGGTGCGATTTCTTCGGCAATCCACGCGCGCCGCGCAAAAAATAAACCTGGGAAAAATCGCGCTTGACACGCGTTTTTCCGTTTGATAGCGTTTCCCCCTGTTCCGCCTGATTACAGGTCACGTTCCGGTGTAGCGTAGCGGTAGCGCAGGGGACTGTTAATCCCTTGGTCGCTGGTTCGAATCCAGCCACCGGAGCCATTTCATGAGCCCGCCCCCGTCCGGTTCCGGATGGCGCGGGTTTCTTTTTTCTCCGCCGTTCTTCCCTGCCCCGAGCCAGCCATGCGTCTCCTCGTCACTGCCGGACCCACCCGCGAATTCATCGATCCCGTCCGCTTCCTCAGCAATCGCTCCACCGGCAAAATGGGGTATGCCATTGCGGAGGCGGCGCGCGACGCCGGGCATGCCGTGACGCTCATTTCGGGACCCGTCGCGCTGGAAAAGCCCGCAGGGCTCGCGGCGTTCGTGCCCGTCGTCTCCGCATGCGACATGCTCACCGCCGTGGAGCGGGCGCTGCCGGAGGCGGATGCGCTCGTAATGGCGGCCGCTGTCGCCGATTTCCGCCCCGCCGCCCCGTTTGACCACAAATGCCACAAGGGCGAGATGCCGGAGGCGCTCGCGCTGGTGCCCAACCCGGACATCCTGGCGACCATCCGCCCGCTCAAGGGGTCGCGCTGCTTCGTCGGCTTTGCCGCGGAAACCGACGACGTGCTCGCCTCCGCCGGTGAAAAGCTCGCCCGCAAGGGGCTCGACCTCATCGTCGCCAACGATGTCACGCGCCCGGGCGCAGGCTTCGGAACCGACACCAACATCGTCACGTTCCTCGCCCCGGGCCGCGCGCCCGAGCCGCTCCCGATGCTCCCGAAAGCCGAGGTGGCGCGCCGCCTCATCCGGCGCATCGAAGCGGCGCTGCGCCGCGGCTAATCGAAGCTGCCGCGCACCTGCTGCACACGCAGACGCTCCACGTGCGCCTGCAAGCGGCGCTGAAAATCGCCGAATGCCTGCGCCTCGCGCGGGGTCCACAGGATTTCCGCCACGGCACAGCCGCGCGGAAACGCCATGTATTCGAGGTACGCGGGCGTGGCGATGTACTCCGTCCAGAGCTGCCCCTGCCCACCCAGAATGCGGCCGGGCGCAGCCCCCGTCGCGTCCGCGGGAGCCGGGTCGAAGCCGTAGACCTGCTCGAGCGTCACCAGCCCGCCGATGGCCAGCGGTTCTTTCTCCTTCGGCTCGCGCTGGTAGTAGTCCAGGTAGAGATATTTGTTCGTCGCCATCACGACGTTGTGCCCTGCGCGCAGAATGCCCGGCACGTCCTGATTATCCCACCAGACCATGATGGTGGCGGACGGGTTGACGCGGCCGTCGAGAATTTCGTGCCAGCCGATGAGGCGCCGCCCGTGCGCACGGAAAAAGTCGTCCATCTGCCGCGTGAACCACGCCTGCAGCTGCCCGGGCTCCGTCAGCCCGCGCTCCGCCATCAGCGCCTGCGCGCGCGGACTCTCCGTCCACTCCTTGCGGGGACACTCATCGCCGCCCAGATGGAGGAATTTTCCGGGAAACAGCGCCATCACCTCGGACCAGACATCCTGGCAGAACTGCACCGTGGAGGCCTCCACGTTGAGCACATTGTCTGAAATGCCCCACATCGTGCGCACTTCCGGGTGGCGCACCAGCCCGTTGCCCAGCTCCGGATACGCCGCAATGGCCGCCGCCATGTGTCCGGGCATATCCACTTCCGGGACGATGGTGACATGCCGCCGCGCCGCAAAGGCGACGATGTCCCGGATTTCCTCCTGCGTGTAGAAGCCGCCGTACGGCGTGCGGTCGTACCGGCGGAAATGGTCGCGCTGACGCCCGATGATGGTGGCTTTGCGGATGGAACCGACCTCGGTCAGGCGCGGATACTTTTTGATTTCGAGCCGCCAGCCCTGATCGTCCGTCAGGTGCCAGTGAAACACGGACATCCGGTGCTGCGCGATGAGTTCAATGAAGCGCTTGACGGTATCGACGCTGAAAAAGTGCCGCGCCGTATCGAGCATCAGCCCGCGCCAGGGGAAGCGCGGCGCATCCTCCACCCGCACCGCAGGGAGCGTCCAGGGGCCCGGCTGCACCGCCGATGCGTAGATCGCCGCCGGAAAAAGCTGCCGGAGCGCCTGAATCGCGCGGGCGAGTCCGTCGGGCGACTCCGCCGCAAGCCGGACGCGCCCGGCGTCCGTTTCGAGCGTATACGCCTCCGGGCGGAAACCCGCCGCATCCGGTTCCGGGTCTCCCGTCTGCTCCAGCAGAATGGTTCCGGCTCCGGGGTCGTCTCCGGGGGCGACCTCCGCAACCGGCCACGTCCAGCCCGTTGCCGGGCGCAGGTATTCCGCCAGCAGTTCCGCCAGATCGCGCGTTTCTGCCACGCCCCTGCCACGCGGAACGCGCCAGAGGATGCGGCTGTCGGGCGGGAGAGTAAATGCGTCCCCGATGGACGCGCAGGAAACCGGTTTGGGAAGAATCATCGTTCTGCTCCTTGGTGAATGGGGGCGTCGGGGCGCACCTTGCCACGCCCCTGCCACGGCGAGCAGTCTAATAAACCCGTTTGATGCGCGTCAAACCGCAGAGCTCTCAGGCCTCGGGGGCGGTGAGCGGGCCGCCCAGCGCCTTGGTGAGGGAGACGGTGCGCGTGCAGATTTCGGAGCGGTTGTCGAGGAGGCTCTGCCGCGCCGAGATGAGGCCGTTCTGGCGCACGAGCACATCGGTGTAATCGATTTTTCCGGCGCGGTAGAGTTCGAGAGCCGCGTCGAACGCCTTTTCGCTGTGCGTGACGGCGGCTTCGAGATCGGACTGCCGGGCGCGGGCGGAGGCGAGTTCCGTCCATTCGCCCTGCGCCTCGTGAACGGCGGCCAGCACGGTGTCGTGGTAGGTCAGCAACGCCTCATCCGCCTGTGCGCGGGCGAGGTCTTCCGCCGCAGCCAGCGCGCCGCCCTGGAACAGGGGGAGGTTCAGCACGCCGCCGAAGGAGAGCGATTTGAGCGCGTCCGACCAGGACGAAAGCGAGTTGGCGGTGAGGGCGGCACCAGCGGAAAGGTCGATGGAGGGGAAGCGCGCGGCGCGGGCGGCGCCGATGCGCGCCGTCGCCGCATGGAGCTGCGCCTCTGCGATACGCACGTCGGGACGGCGCGCGAGCACTTCGGCGG
>CASFKR010000151.1 GCA_949295265.1 uncultured Verrucomicrobiota bacterium
CAAATAAGGACTTTTTCTCGGCGGCAGAGCCGCCTGAACGAAGTCAGCGCAACCATTGGAGCGACGGCAAAGTTATTTTACTGAACTTTCGGGTGAAAAGTATTGGCGGACGATTCACGAGTATCTAGTCTTGAAAAGAGGTCACAGGAGCCATCTTTCAAGAAATCTGGATCAATTATCCCGAAAATCCGGGATAAGCCTGAATCGCGGGCGAAAGTTGACAGCCGAATCCGGGTTGTCTTATAGTGGAGACGTTGTCCGATGGAGAATCTCTCCAACTCCGAAAGCAGAATTTTCCGGTTCTGCTTTTTTAAAGTCCCTCAATGCAACAGTTTCAAATTATCATGCAACTACGCCACCTTGCACCCATGATGAACAAAACAACGCTGATTCTTCTGTCCGTTGGCGCCCTGATGACACTGCCTGGACGCGTTTCCGCCATGGAGGAACCCATTCTTTTGCACTCGGATGCCGTCACGGTTGCTGTGCACCCGGATGCATCCGTGGAGATTTCGAACAGCGACGGACAACAGCTTCTCACCATTGAAGGACTGAATTTGCGGGGTGAAGTGCGCGGCGCTACGGAGTCCGCACGCGATATTGGGTCCGTAAAGGCGGAAGACGGCACACAGGGCGTACAAATCCGGTATGCGCTGGGAAAGATCGTGACCGGCAATCCGGCAACGGTTGTGGAAGAGCCGCCGGAGGTCACGCTGACGGTTTTCGCGCATCCCGGTTATGCAGAGCTGCTTTGGATGGTGACAGGGGTTTCGACGAACAACCCGAAAGCTTCGCTGGATCCGTCGATGATGCGGCGGCGGCTTTCGAAGGGAAGTCAGGCTGCTGAGGCGGTGCGGAAATGCTCCTTCTGGGAACGGCACGAAGCGGGCGGCGTTCCCTACGAAGTGGCCGCCGGCACCCTGCAGGAATACACGGGCGGAGCGGCTCCGTTTGTGATGGCGTACCGGGGACGGCTCAATACGCGCTGGGTGGATACAACGACTTCGCATGCGGCAATCGGACGCGCCGAGCCGGGGCAGTTTATGTCCCGCATGGCCGTCATTCCCGGAACCGCCGATTCGCCCGCCTGTACCAGCGTGTTGGCGGCCTGGGGCGGCCGGACGCTCGGGGTTGATTTCGAAGGGTTGCCGACCTATCAGCTCTGGGAATCGGCCGCAGACGGCTCGCCGACGGAACTCTCGCTGCAGGTAAAGCTCCTGAATGTGTCGGCCAGGCCGCGGCCGCTGCAGGTCAAGGCGTGGCTCCGCGACTGGGATGGCAACCTCCTGCTGGAAGAGGCGCAGCAACTCGATTTTGCGGCGATGGAAGCGAAATTCCTTCCGCTCTCCGCCACTGTCAAAGAACCGCGCGGTATTTACTTCCTGGAAGTTTCGCTGACTGATCCGGAGCGGGGGGAGGAAGCCTTTCGCCGGACGAACCTGTGCGTCCTTCCGCCGCACCGGTTTACGGCGGGCCCCGAGGAGTCGGTTTTCGGCATTGCCGCCTATTGGCCGATTCCCGATGAAGAAAGCGTGCAGCGGCTTATGGACCGCATGGGGGTTGTCTGGGTGCGCCAGGGCAACACGCATCTCCAGCATCCGCCGCGCATCAGCATGCGCCACAGCAATGCGAACTGGCGGAACCTGACGAACGAAACGCTCCGGCTCCAGCATTTCGAGAAGGAATTCAAAACGATTGCCGAAAACGGAAACCGGTACTGGGAATTCGGCAACGAAGCGAACATGTCGACGCTCGGCATTGCGATGGAAGGCGGCGGCATCGGCAAAGCGCTTCAGGCACCGGCCTACAGCGCGGTCATCGTTGCGCTGCGCGCCGCCATGGCGGAGCGCGCGGACTGGCCGCAGATTCAACTGCTGGGGCTGGGTCTTGCCGGCATGGATACAGCTTTCGTCAAGAAGATGAAGGAATGCGGCTCGTTCGACCTCATCGACGGCTTCTGTCTGCATCCCGGACGCGGCAACTTTACGCCGGATTACCCTGTAACGAAGCCGTGGGAACCGTGGACGGGTCTCGGTTCCGCCAACTATTGGAACTACTACGGCTCCCTGAAGGAAGCACGCCGGGTCTTCCGCGAGTTGGGACGTCCGGATTTGCCGCTGTATCTCACGGAGGTATATGCACCGACCTACCCGAACTCTTACTGGGAAGACACGCTCCGCAATGCCGCGGAAAACGCATTTCTCACGATGGCATTGGGACAGGCGGAGGGCGTCAAAGCCATCTTCTGGTATCAGCTTTTTGATTCGGTCTGGTTCGACCGCCTCGGGGTCAACCCGAAAAACCGGGAGTATCACTTCGGTCTGTTGCAGCACGATTTGAGTCTGAAGCCGAGTGCCATGGCGTATGTGGCGGCGGCGGAAACGCTGGAAAAGGCGACCTTCCGCGGGTGGATCCGGTTTGAGGATGAGCATCTGCGCGGCATGGCGTGGGATTCGCCGAAGGGTCCCTTTGTTCTTCTTTGGAGCCGCGCGGACGGATATGTGCTGACGGAGCGCAAAAAGCCGTTTGCCAGTCCGGAACCCTGGATCGACACCTGGAAGACGCACACGAAAATTGCGCTTCCGGCGCGCGGCGATGGCGTCCGGCAAATGGACTGCATCGGGCGCGAGACAGCCCTTCCGCTTGCAGCGGACGGAACGGTGACGGTGGAGCTGACGGGAGCCCCCGTCGTGGTGTGGGGCCTTGCCGACCTGCCACTCTGGGACACATCCGGCAACTGAGTCTCGCATCCTGCCTCATCTCTGCAAAAGGACCGCCCTGCCGCATTCCGGCAGTGGCGGTCCTGCTATTTTGCTCCTCCGCTTTTCTGACTCCGCTCCTGCGCCGGCGCGCCTTCGCTTCGCTGGTTCTGTGCGGCAGCCAGCTGTCCTGTTTTCGCCTCGCGCTGCGCAGGCTTCGCTCGCGCGTCTTTTCTCCGATGATTCCAATCCTTGCGTCAGCTTGGTCACCTTGGTCGGAAGGTTGGTGGAGACTCAAAAAGGGGCTTCGCCCCTCCGTGTGGCTCAAAAGACCGGGATAATCCTGTGCAGAGAGGGAATTGGACGGGGATGGAAAAATTGGTAGTATCCGGTGCCGTTTTTGCACGGGTTGCACCGCAGAAAGGCACATCGGCCGGTTGCAGCGCGTGCAAGGTTCCACCGACAGAACACAGGCTCGAAACATGATTCAGCAGGATTTTGAAACGCTCGCCGCATCCGGCGCCGATAAATTGTCCTTCATGATGCGGGGGCGTCTGGGCTTCTTTGTTTCCAGCATGCTGGCGGGTCTGTTTGTTTCGCTGGGTGCGTTTGTGGCGATGACCATTGGCGGTCTCTTTCTGGAGGCGAGCCTGGGGACGGCGAAACTGCTGGCGGCCTTCGCCTTCAGCTCCGCGCTCAGTCTGGTCGTCATGGCGGGATGCGAACTGTTCACGGGACACAACCTGACGATGGGAGCGGCGCTTTTCGGGCGGCGCGTGACGCTCAAGGAAGCCTGCGAAGTGTGGCTTTTCTGCTGGCTGGGCAACTTCGCGGGTTCGTGGTTGTCGGTGCTCACATACTGGTTTTCCGGAGCACCGGATTCGGGGCTGACGCTCGCCTATTTCGACATGGTTTCCTCCGGCAAAGTATCGCTGTCGGCTCTCCAGCTGATTTTGCGGGGCGTTTTGTGCAATATCTGCGTCTGTCTGGCGGTCTGGTGCTCGGTCCGCATGGAATCGGAAGCCGCGAAACTCATCATCGTTTTCTGGTGTATCCTCGTCTTCATGATTTGCGGGTTTGAGCACAGTGTTGCGAACATGAGCATCGTCGGCGTTTCGGTGCTGCACGGGCAGACGTCGATTTTGCCGTACGCGAAAAACCTGCTCTTTGCGAGTCTGGGCAACCTGATCGGCGGCACGCTGTTCGTTGCTTTCCCGTACTACTTCATCAACCGGGAGCGCAAACTCGCTGCGTTGGAAATCCGCCGCGCCACAAAGGCACACCACTCGTAGCCGCGCGCAAAACAAAGCGCCCCGCACGGGTCGCATGCGGGGCGTGAAAAAGCGGCGGCGGCGTGTTTCGCGCACAACGTCCGCGGACCGTTACGGCCGGGCAACCGTCTTGGCCGCAATTTCCTTGAGGAGTCCGGCGTACAGCTCGCCGACCTCTTTCGGGACGTACGGAACGTCCTGCGGCGCAATATCCAGCAGGGTGTTCGCCCAGACGAGTCCGATCAGGTACTGTCCGAACGCATTGGCGTGGTAGCCGTCCTTGCGGTGGAGCGGCTTGCCGGAAGCCGGGGTGCCCGTCTCCGGATCGGCGACAACGCGCAGCCCCCAGTCCGGAGAGTCCCATGCCGTTTTGAACGCCGGGCCGGAGGGGATGATGCGCAGATTGTGCGCCTTGGCAAACTTCTTGTAGGCGGCATCCACCTTGGCGAACATCTCGTAGGGCGTCAGACCCGCCTTGCGGATGCGGGATTCATCCCCGCGGTACGCCCACGTTTCGTGCAGCACGATTTCCGCCTGCGGCGCGTGTTCTTTGATGAACGCGATGAGCTTTGTGCCGTACGGCTCGTAGGTATCCGGATTCTGGGAAAACCAGCTGGCCTGCTGGATGGTGACGAACTGCCATTCTTCCGCTTCCAGCATCTGTGCCAGCGTCTTCGGCTGCCGCTTGTAGCTGTAGGAAACGCCGTTGGTCGAAGCATTGAGCCAGTGGCGCTTGAGGGTGCAGCCGCCAATGGTCGCATTGCCCAGAATGACGGGCTTTCCGGCCGATTCGCAAATTTTGGCCAGATAGTGCTGGGCGTCATTGGAAAAGCTGTTTCCGATGGAGAGAATTTTGACGGGGACGGGGGCCGTCCGGGAATCCGCCTCATCTGCCGCAGCGGGCAGTGTGAGGCTCACGCAGGCTGCCGTCACGGCGGCAACCGTACCAAAGAAGCGCTTTTGCATGGGTAATCTCCTTCAAACGATGGGTTGGGCGCAGGGTTTCGCGCAGAAAACCCGAGTGCCGTTCGTGAGGTGTGTCGCAACCTCGGCACCAACAATAACCCGCTTTCCCGGCAAAATCAACCCTCCGCGCACGGCAGGCTTATCCCGGATTTTTGAGCCACACGGAGGAAGGTTGTGAAACTCAGCCTCGCGATGAGTTAACCTAAAAAGAGCAGTTGGAGGCTGATCCGCGCGGCGCAGCCGTGCGGATCAGGCTCCGAGTAGCGGGGCGAAGGGCGTTAGGAGGAGGCCGGGAGAA
>CASFKR010000152.1 GCA_949295265.1 uncultured Verrucomicrobiota bacterium
TCGCTCCAATGGTTGCGCTGACTTCGTTCAGGCGGCTCTGCCGCCGAGAAAAAGTCCTTATTTGACACCTTGGTCGGAACGTTAGTGGAGACTTCAGAAAGGGGCTTCGCCCCTCCGTGTGGCTCAATTATCTTAACTCTTCGCGAGGCTGAGTTTCACAACCCTCCTCCGTGTGGCTCAAAAATCCGGGATAAGCCTGACCCCCGGGCGCAGCCGCCGCACACCACCCTGCCGTCCGCCGCAAACCGCTGCCGCGCAAACAAAAAAATCCCCGGTTTCCCGGAGATTCTTTCTTTGTGTCCCAAGTGGCACTCCCAAGGAGAGTCGAACTCCTCTTCCATGGATGAAAACCATGTGTCCTAACCGATAGACGATGGGAGCGAATGGTGGCGAGGGAGGGACTCGAACCCACGACCAATGGATTATGATTCCAGTGCTCTACCGACTGAGCTATCTCGCCAATTGCGCGGAACAGGGGTAAACACTACCAAAAATCCTCTCCCTGCGTCAATACGGGAGCGGAACTTTTATCGGAAAATTCCGCATTTTCCGCTCAGAGAGCCGATTTTTGATGAAATTCAACTGCCCGGGACGGAGCGGCGCCCCGCCCGGGCGGAGCCGCCGTTACTGCGGGTCGGCCATGTCCTCGGGCAGGACCGCCGTGCCGCCCGCAACGGCATCGTGGGCGCAGGCGCGCAGAAACGCCGCGTCCGTTGCACCGATGTCATTCGGCACATACGTGGTGTCCGGCAGCGCCTTGCCGAACAGCGCTTCAAACCACACGCACGCCTGCAGATACTCGCCGCGGCGGTTCAGGTGAATCGTGTCGGCGCCGATGTTGAGTTCGGTGGCTCCCCGCTTCTTTTCCCAGAAGTAGCGGCCGACGACGTCGCTGGCCTGCGGCGGCAGATCCGGCCAGCGGCAGGCGGCTTTTTGCTCCGGCGTGGGGACGACAAACTTGCCTTCCGTGCGCTCGCGCGAGTACCGGACCGCGCGCCCGGTCGGAATCACCGGCGCCTGAATGCGTTCGGCGAGCTGCGCATAGGCCTTGGACAGGCGCTGATGCATCCCCGCCTGATTGAAGCCCCAGTCGCTCCCGGGCATCAGGCGGCCGTCGTCGGCGCGATACGCCCAGGTCTGCTGAATCCAGATTTTCGCCTTCGGCTGCGCCTTGCGGATGTACTCCACCAGATTGTCGGCGAAGGGCTGATACGTCTCCGGCTTCCAGCTGAAATGGCTGGCCTGCTGAATGGTCACCACATCCCATTGTCCCTGCTGCAGCAGCTCGTTGATGCTGCCGCGAGAATTGACGGTCGCAACGCCGTTGGAGGTATTGCTCCAGGTGCGGACATCATACTGCTTCGCCTCGGGATTGCCCTCGGTTTCCACGACATTGTTCCAATGCCGCTCCAGCGAGCAACCGCCGATATAGGCGCTGGTAAGAACAACCTGGCAACCCGGAACGGATTGCACAATTTGCGGCAGATCTTTCCCGACGCAAACGGAAAAACTGTTGCCGATCATCAGAATACGGAGCGTAATGGCGGTTCCGAGCATAAAATATCCTTTGATTCAAAAGGTGGATAAGCAATCTGTGAACACGTCACAGCCTACCAAATGCCCCCACCCTTCCGCAACGAGAGGCGGTTGAACGGCGGTTGCCGCCCGCTCTCCCGGGTTTGAGCCACACGGAGGGCGGGGAACCCCCGTTTTGAGCCTCCACTGCGTTCCGGTCAACGTGTCAAAGCTGACGCGATAAATCGAAAGAAACGAAGAGCAAAGCCGCAGAATCGTCGGCTCGACAGGCGGCACCGGCAATCTGCCGGCTGAAAAAAGCCGTACGCCCGATATTACCAATCCGGGTTTCCCGTCACGCAGATGGCATGGAGAGCTTCAAGACGGGCGATGACATCAGGACCGAATCTACGGGATTTGGTCAGGATGGTTTCCCAGGAGAGTTCCTGCCCGTCTTTCGACTTGGAAAAGAACTTGTCCGCATAGCAAATCAGTTTTTCCAGCGGCGTTTCCGGGAGAAAGTCCTGTGCGGGAAGCGGAAGGTTCTTTGCGAGAATTTCCGCGGCAGTCAAGCCGGAGCCCGTATGCCGCTCGCAGACGCGCGCATAGGGCTCGAGGTCCTGCCCCGTTTCGGCGGCCAGACTCCGGAGCATCCCGGCACCGATGAGACCATGCCGCAGATAGGGCTCCGTGCCTTCGCACAGAATGGAGGGCGCATGACAGCGGGAAACGCCGATATCGTGGAGCATCGCAGCTGTGCTGACCTGCTCCGGGTCGAGTCCGAGCCGGCCCCATGCCGTTTCCTGAAGCAGGCGCAGGGCTTTGTCGCGCACGGCTTCGCTGTGCCGCAACAGGAGCCGCCGGAGCGGCGTATCCTCCGGGTAAAAGTGCTCAAACAGCTGGTTCATGGTTCCATCGGGCAGGAGGCTGAGCGGCAGGTGCGTCCGGCAGGGTGCGCCCCGTTGCCGCAGCGAGCGCACCAAAGACCGTTGAAAGCGTGATGGCGGCGTAGCTCAGCAGCGGCTGGGCGGTCAGTTCGGACAGAAGCCCCAGAAAACCGCCGCCGCAGATGGCCAGCAGCGCGGGAAAGGTCCGCAACCGCCGCCGGAAGAAAAAGGCGATATAAACCGGAGCCACCACGCCGCAGACATAAATGTTGTTGGCCATGAGCAGATAGCCGAGAATGCTGCGGTCCAGGAGGCAGTTGCCGATGGCGAGCAGCGCAACGAAGAGGATGCACAGACGCGAGGTGAAGACGCGCGAGGATTTGAGAAAATCGTGGCTGAGCACCGTCGCCACCGTGATGATGCAGGAGTCCGCCGAAGAGACGATGGCGCTCATCATGGCCAGCGAAAAGGCCAGGTTGAGCGCGAGAGGCGTCCGCCCGGCAACCTGCATCAGGACATCCTCCTCGTGCGTGGTTGCCGGGAGAATGCCGTGCGCGCCCATGCCGATGAGTACGATGACCAGCGAGATGAGAAGCAGCCCCGCAACGGCGATGAAACCGCCCCGGAAGGCAATCCGCTCGTTGCGGGCGCTCAAAAAGCGCGAAAACAGCATCGGGCACACCACATAGCTGCCGCCCATCAGGAGCATGAAATAGGTCCAGCGGGAGAGCGGAAATGCGTCATTGAGCAGCGCCCAGCTCTGCGTGCCCCACACACCGGAATCCGCCCGGACAACGACCCAGGCCAGCACCAGCGTCAGCCCGGTAAACAGGATGGCGAGCTGGACGACGTCGGAGCGCATCACGGAAGCCTGTCCACCCAGCATCGTGTAAAACGTGATGAACCCCGCCCCCGCCAGAAGCGCCGCGCGGGGCCCCCACCCGGTCAACTCGGCGACAACGCGACCCATGGCGGCAAACTGCGCCGATAAAATCGAAATCCAGGCGATGCCGATGATGATGACCGTTGCCGTAATCGCCCAGTCGCCCAGATGTTGCCGGACCATATCCGGCATCGTAAGCGCGCCGGAGCGCGCAATGCGCCGCGAGAGCGTCAGCGTCAGAAACGCCAGCCCCAGCGCACCGCTCGCGAGCCACCAGATCCCCGGAAGCCCCGCCGACCACGCCAGCCCGCACATGCCGATGGTCGCCGATCCGCCGACGCACGAAGCAATCAGCGAAAAACTGACCTGCGTGGTGCCCGACCGGTTGTCGTTGACGGAAAAGGCGCGAAAAGTCCGCGCATGAAGGGAATCAACGATGGACAGACCGCAAAAAAAAGCGGCGTACAGGAGAAAAAGCCACATGGATGATGTTCCGATTCCGGGGAGGGGCGGCGGTTGCCGCTTTCTGCCGGTCGTCGTTAACCGACCGGCCTGGGGCACTGGCTGACGCGTCGACCGCCCCGCTGCAGACCGAATAGGCGGGCTTCTCAGAGATAGCCCGCTTGTCGGAGGAGGAAGAAGTTGCCGTCCCAATCCGGCTCCACCTTGATCCAGAGCTCGACAGCCGTCGGCGCATCGAAGAATTCCGTCAGCACGCGCTCGCTTTCGCGGGTCAGCGCCCGGAGGGTCCGCCCCTTTTCGCCGAGAACAATCCCCTTCTGGTTGGCGCGCCGCACGAAAACGGTTCCCTTCACGGAGACGGCGCCGTCCGGCCGATGATGAATCGTATCGACCTTGACACCGACGGCATGGGGGATTTCGTCGCGGAATTTCAGGAAAAAGCGCTCCCGGATCAGGTCGGCGACGGCGAGTTTCTGCGGGTAATCGGTCAGCGTATCCGCGTCGAAGAGCAGTTCGCCGGGCGGAAGCAGGGAAAAGAGTTTTTCCAGAAGCATCTCGACCCCTTCGCCGCTCGAAGCGGAGCCGATCATCCAGAAGGGCTTGATGAGGGGGCGCGGCGGGCTGTACCCCTTGCGCTTGCGCTTCCAGCTGGGACGCTCCGGTTCGGGCGCCGCGCCCTCCGGAAGCCGCTGTTCGGCGCGGGCGCGTTCGGCGGCTTCCGCCTCGCGCTGCTCGCTTTCGGCGACGGCGTCATCCCACAACTGGTGGAACTTCTTCCCTTTGCTGGAAAGATCCGATTTGTTGAGGAAGATGATGACGGGCACCTCGGAGCGGACGAGCCGCTGCATCCAGCCCTGATCCTCGAGCAGCGGCTCACGGGAACCGTCGCACAGGAGCAGAACGACATCGGCACCGGACAGCGAGGAGCGCGCCCGCTTGTTCATTTCCGTGCCGAGTAGGCTGCGGCTCTTGTGGAGACCGGGTGTATCGAGAAAGACGATTTGCCCGCGGTCCTCGGTCAGCACGCCGCGAATAACGGTCCGCGTGGTTTGCACAACCGGTGAAACGATGGAAACCTTTTCGCCGAGCAAACGGTTTACCAACGTGGACTTACCGGCATTCGTACGGCCGACGACGGCCACGATGCCAACATGAGCTGCCGGCGCGCCGGCTTTTTCGGTAGGGCTTTCGTTCATGCCCCCAATCTTAGCAAAACCCCTGTCCGGACAAAAGACAGCGCCGCGCCCGGTTTGTCCCGGATGTAACTTCTCATCGTAAATGCGACTACCCTAGTCGCATTTACTTGTTCCGAAAGAGGTAAGTGCGGCTGGGTTGGGGAAATTTTGTCTTCAAACAGCCCGAAATGCGCATATTTCTCCTCTAACAGCTCTTCGAACGCGATTTTCGGAACAAGTAAATGCACATTCGGAACAACTAAATGCGACCATGTGACA
>CASFKR010000153.1 GCA_949295265.1 uncultured Verrucomicrobiota bacterium
TTCTCCCGGCCTCCTCCTAACGCCCTTCGCCCCGCTACTCGGAGCCTGATCCGCACGGCTGCGCCGCGCGGATCAGCCTCCAACTGCTCTTTTTAGGTTCATAGACGTGTTCCGTCACCATTCCGGTTGCTGTCTTGTCCTGTAACAGGGCGACACCTTCGCTCCCAAACGATGACCAACGGAAGCGACGGGGTGCACTCGACAGGGCAAAGGGAAAACCGTATGCTCAGATGTGTCAATCGGGCAAAGCCATGTTCACGTTTTCTTCTGCCATCAAGCCGGATGAACCGGCGCTCATCACCAACCTGTTTGCCCGGCGGCTGGCGCAACCCTTTGCGCTGGCGGCACATCGGCTCGGACTCTCCGCCAATGCCGTGACGGTGCTCGGCGGCTGTTGCTGGATGCTTTCCACCCCGCTGGCGGTGCTGGCGGGCGGACTTTGCGCACGGGCACCGGAAAGCCGGACGGGGCTGGCGCTCTGGTTCGGCTGCGGCGTTCTCTGGAATCTGGGGTATATACTGGATTTGGCGGACGGCTCGCTGGCACGGATGTCCGGCACCGCATCGCGGCGCGGGTTTTATCTGGATTACGTTTTCCACCTGCTCTTCAAACCGGCGTTTCTTTCCTCGGTCGGCATCGGGCTGGCGCTGCTTCACGGCACCTCCCTGCCGCTTCTGCTCCTGGCGGTGCTGGCCATCCCGGCCAACTGGTCGGCCTCCGCCTCCGCGGCGGAACACGTGCTCTGCGAAGAAACCGGAAAAAATCACGCCCCTCCCCTGCCCCGCCCCGGAGACGGCATTGCAGACCCGGCGGCAGGATGCCCGACGCCGGAGGCGCTGTGGCTCGGCCTGAGCGACATCTCGCAAGCCGCCGCCGCAAAACGCGCCTCCCCGGTTCGATTCGTGCGGACTCTTGCCGCGGAAATTCTGTCGTATTACGGACAGTTCACCTTCTTTTCCGTCACCGTGCTCTCGGACATCCTCCTGGCGCTCTTCGTGCCGGGCATCGACGCCTTTCCGTGCACGACCCTCGCCTTTGTGGTGCTGACGCTCTTTCTGCTCCTGCGCATACCCTTGCGCGTGCTCCGCGACTATCGCCGGTTCGGTTCGCTCTGAGTCTTTTCCCCGCTGCCATGGTATCGTTCACCGCATTACCCGACACATTCCACGAAGCGCAGATGCGCATCGCGCTGCGGGAAGCCGCGCTGGCCGCAGAAGCGGATGAGGTACCCATGGGGTGCGTCATCGTCCGGATGCGCCCCGACGGCTCCGTTGCGATTGTCGGCAAAGCGCACAACCAGACGGAAGGGCTCAAAGACCCCACTGCGCATGCGGAAATTCTCGCCATCACACAGGCGGCGGAAGCCGTGGGGGACTGGCGCCTGTCCGATTGCGCCCTCTACGTCACCAAAGAACCCTGCCCGATGTGCGGCGGCGCCATCGTTCTGGCGCGGCTCGCGCTCGTCTGCTGGGCGGTGCCCGACCCGAAGCGCGGCGCGCACACCGTGTTCAACCTCTTCCGGCACCCGGGACTCAACCACCACCCGCCCGTTCTGGAGGGCATCTGCGAAGCGGAAGCCCTCACCGGTCTTCAGGCATTTTTCCGGGCGCGGCGTTCTCCCGCCCGCGCTGACGATACGCGCGCATCGTCTCCCCGAAGCGACTCCTGAAGAGCTCCGCCAGATACACATCGGAGCAGAATCCGGTCTGATCCGCAATTTCCCCGATGCGCAGATTGGTGGAGAGCAGAAGTTTGCGCACCTGATCGAGCCGCGCATCCGTAATGGCGCGGGCGATGGTGCGCCCGAGCGGCTTAAAGAGCAGCTCCGCGGTCCGGCGCGAAACCCCCATTTCGCGGGCGACGTCCTCGACGCGCACGCCGTCGCAGGCATGTTTGCGGATATACTCGAGCCCGCGCATCACGCGCACATCGCAGTTGGGATGCATGCGCCCGGTGGAGCGGCGCTCAACGACGATCCCGGCTCCGTATTTGCGCCCGACCGGTTTTTCGGGCTTGCCGTTTTGCATCAGATCATCGAGCATTTCCGCAGCGAGGCGTCCGCACCCGACAAAATCCGGCATGATGCTCGAAAGCGTGGGGAATATGCTTTCGCAGACGATTTCGTGGTTATCGACGCCCAGCACGGAAATGCCCGCCGGCACGTCAATCTGCGCCCGCTGACACGCCTCGAGCACGAATTTTCCGCACGCATCCATGGCCGCAAAAACGCCGCACGGCCGCGGCAGCGTCTCCATCCATCGGGCAAGTGCCTCGCGCCGGTGCGTCCAATCCGTTTCGGCGACCGAATCCGGCATCATGAAAAAGGGGGCGCCGGCTTCGTTGATGGTCGCGCGGAAGGCGCGCCCGCGCTCGTTGGACCAGCGGGTCGCCGGCATCGAAGGCACAAAGGCGTACGAATCGAAATGCTCCGTCAGGAGCGTTTGCGCCGCAAGGCGTCCGATGGCATTGGAGTCGAGCCGCACCTCGCAGAATTTCCCCGCATACGGCGGCTCCGGATCTATCATCACCAGCGGCGGAACCACTTTCCGGAAATCAATCTCGCCGTGCGCCGTGGCGTCATCGACAATCAGCCCGTCGCAATGACGGAAATCCGCCGCCGAAGCCACCGAAAAGCCAAAGGGATTGTTTTCCGCCACTTCGAGCCGCCACCGCGCCTTTTGCGCGTACTCAAAAATACCCTGCAGCTTGTCGCGATGCGCCTTGTGCTGGGTTGAAAGCAGCGCAATGACAAGCGGAGTTTTGGAAACTGACCGGGAACCGGACATGGCGTAAACGGGAAAACAACGGGGAGGGAACAAGGCGTGTCGGGAGAGAAGGCTCTCTCCATCCGAAACCGCCAGATTGTCGCATAAATATCCGCCTGCGTAAAGCACGCGCGCGGTGCAGCAGTTGTTCATAGTTATGGACAACTGCGGGCTGAAAAGAGGCGTTGGATGCGAAGGGCGGGTGTGGTAGGATGGGGGCATGATAAAAAAGGTTTTTTTGGTATGGTTCGCGGCGGCCCTCTGCGCAACGGCAGAACCCTGGGAAACGGCGGACGATTTCGTGACCGTTCTGGGCGATGAATTGCGCATTCACGGCTCACCCGTGACGTTTGTCTGCGCAACGGGCGTCTCCCTGCCCGCGCTTCCGGCCGCTTCAACCTCCGAGGCGGAGCGCGCGGTCGCGTGGACGAATGCCGTGCAGACGGGTCGCGCGCTGGCGGGGCAGCTGGCCCGCTGCGGGTTCAATATGGTGCGGCTTCCCAATCTGGTCGTTCCCGAAGGCCGCTACGATGCCTATGGCGTTCAGGCGCTTCAGGATGCGTTCATCCTCGCCTGCAAACAGAACCGGATTAAAATCTGGGCCGAAGTGATGTATCCGGTCGCCATTCTGCCGCAACCGGCTCAGGCTGGATTGCTGGACGACCCGGCCACGCGCAACAGCTGGTCCAATGCCGTGGCAGAGGCGTGGCAGGAAGGAGCCGATCTCCGGCTTGCCGCCCCGTGGGATCCGCGCATTGAGATTCTCTATCAGCGCCGGTTGCGCGAATGGGCGCAGGCGTTCAATCCGCAGACGGGGCTGCGCCGGTGCGCCGACCCTGTCTATGGCGTCTTTTCCTTCTCCCAGTTGTGGTGGGAGGATCTGACGGCGCCAGACCGTCCCGCTTTGCCGGACTTTTTCGAGGCGCAGCTTCGCGAAAACTGGAATCAGTGGCTGTTCCATCATTTCGACGGCAACGGCGAGGCGGTCGCAACCGCCCTGGGCGGGCTGGCGGACGGGGAAAGCCTCGAAGACAACACAATTGCCTGGAGGCAGGACGCAACCGGGAAACGCCGCCGCGAGCAGCTGCTGTTTCTGCACAATCTCTACCATGCGCACATGCTCCGGCTGACGGGGCCTTTCCCCGGCTACGGAGCGGCCACGCTCAATGCGCCGCGGACGGTCCGCAACCGCGCTTCCGGCACGTTGTGGCGGCTGTCGACGCTGCAGGTGCAGTCGACGGCTGCCGGGGCGGAAGAATATCTGTCCGCCGTGCGGAAGCCCGCAAAGCCCGCCACCGCAGCCTCCATGCCGCTGGCCGTTTCGGCGGATGAAGCGGACACCCCCGCGAAAGCGGCGCAAGCCGCCATCCGCGCCGCCGAAGCGGGTGCCCGCGTCCTGGCGCTTCCCTGCGGCAATGCGCCCTCGGCTTTTGCGCCGATCGCGCAGGCGTTTCGCGCGGCGCACGACAATCCGGCGCTTCTCCGGGAGGTTCTCACGGGGGATACACACACGCTCGATTTGCCCAATCTGGCGTTCGGGACGCTGGATACCGCAGCGCTGTCCACCACCGCCGCCCCCCGTCAGCCGTCCGCAGCGACGGCCCCGGCGTCTGTGACGGCCCTCGCGGCAGCGCCCAAGGCTGCCGGTTCGGTCACGAATCTCTCGGCAGACGCTGCGGTCGAACAGCCGCCCATCCCGGTGACCGCAATCGCACGGCACCCTGCCGCAAAGGTTCTCGTCGCCGTATGCACAGACGGCAGGGCACATGATTCCTTCGGTCCCCATCAGATCGCCGAAGAAACCGGCGCGGAAGCCGTCTTTCTCCTTCATCCGGCCGGCGAAAACGGTCGGACTCACGCCCCGCAGCCGTGGGTTCTCAACTACATGGTTTCAAAGGCTGCCGTCGGCAATCTGGTGCAGGTCCGCCTTGAACTTACGGACAGGCAGACGGGTGCACCGCATGCCTTTGTGCTCGAGACCTGGGGCGGCGATCTCACCAAACGCCCGCAGACGCAATACAACCGCGAGGGAATCGCCGCGCCGCGCGCCAATCCCGAAAACGGACGTCACCGCATCCACGCAGACGAAGGATTCTGCGCCATCCAGTACGACCCGCCCCTCCTCTCCACCGCGCCTCCCGTCGCCGTCCCATAGCAGCGCAACGAGACCAGCGCAGCGGGGCCATCAGCAGTACCAGGCTTATCCCGGATTTTTGAGCCACACGGGGGAAGGTTGTGAAACTCAGCCTCGCGACGAGTTAAGATAATTGAGTCACACGGAGGAAGGGAGTAGGGAAAAGAGAGCCAGCGGAGCGAAATCGCGCGAGGAATTTTGAATTTTGAGCCACACGGAGGGGCGGAGCCCCCTTCTGAAGGTGCCAAATAAGGACTTTTTTCTCGGCGGCAGAGCCGCCTGAACGAAGTCAGCGCAACCATTGGTGCGACGACAAAGTTATTTTACTGAACTTTCGGGTGAAAAAGTATTGGCGGACTATTCACGAGTATCTAGTCTTGAAAAGAGGCTACAGGAGCCATCTTTCAAGGAATCTGGATCAATTATCCCGGAAAAAAACCGGGATAAACCTGAGTACCGGGGCGCTTGCGCCCGCCATGGAAGCCGCCGTTGCGACCCATATTCCGCCCCTGAAGGGGTCGGACTGTATTGCGATTTCAGCACCCCAAGCGGCAACGAACCGCGAGAAGGGAATTCCTTTGTAATTTTCGAAAAGTCACACCGTTTCGTCCCTCGAACCTAGCCAGGCAATTTCCCGCAGAAGAAGAAGCGACGGCACCCACAGGAGTCTTTCCGCACTTTTCAGATGCCAATCAAAATCAACGGCCGCGCTCGTGGAAAAGATGACGGAAAAAGCCGCCACGCCAAACAGCACGAAAACGGTCAATGTTTTCAGGTTGCCGTTGTCCCGGCGATTCACAAGCAAAGAGAACAAAGCCATTGGGAACAGAAATGCATATTGCCACGGCGAACAGAACATATACTGAAGCATCCTGCACGTTGCCGCCCAGAATTGATGTGCACAGAACTGGCCAGGCGGAAGATAACCGTCCAGTGACGCCCCCGCCAGACGGCAACCCAGATGCCAGACGGCCGGCAGTACGAGACCAACGGCAATCCGCGAGAATAAACGGCGATATCTCACCGGCGGATGGAGAATGATCACCGCCATCGCCATGGCTCCAAAATACACAAGCCCTTCATTCTTGAACCAGCCCGATGCGCCCATCAGCAGCCAGCCGACAGAATCCAGGTTGTTCCTGCGGATTCGCTCCCATCCTATCAAACAGCAAATCGCCACATAGACTTCCGGATAGAATAGTGTCTGCCCAGCAAGGCACTATAATTTCGTCAAGTGCAAACTTGTATACTATGCTGCTGGGACAAGACGCCGCCCAACGAACGTGATAGAGGCTGTTACGCCAGGTTCTCTTCGAACTCCAGCAGATGGCAGGAGGCCTCGCCGTCCGGCGAATCCACAAAG
>CASFKR010000154.1 GCA_949295265.1 uncultured Verrucomicrobiota bacterium
GGCGGCCGACGCATCAGCCAGCACCCTGGGCCGGTCGGTCTAACGCCGACCGGCAGAAGAGGTGGCACCGCCACCCCGCCCTCGGAGTGGGCGGCCGACTCATGCGCCAGCGGCTTAGAGCGGGCGGTCTAACGCCGCCCGCATCACAGGCGGCAGTTTGCCGGGGCCGGTGGTGAAGCGTTTTTCTTTTTGCTATGCTCGGGGCACTCGACCGGAACCGACCCTACCGATACTCGTTACCCTGTTGTTACCCGCTATGAACGACCGTTACGCCTCCGCCAAGGCCCTCTACCAATCGCTTGGCATCGACACTGAAGCCGCACTGGAAACGCTCCAGAAATTCCCCATCTCCATGCACTGCTGGCAGGGCGATGACGTCAATGGATTCGACCGCGAAGGCGCCCTCACCGGCGGCATCCAGACCACCGGCAACTACCCCGGACGCGCCCGGAATCCCGAAGAGCTGATGGCCGACATCGAAAAGGCGCTCTCCCTCATCCCCGGCAAACACCGCGTCAATCTGCACGCCTCCTACGCCATCTTCCAGCCCGGTCAGTGGGCGGACCGCGACGCGCTTCTGCCCGAACATTTCGCACCGTGGGTCGCCTTCGCCAAAAAACTCGGCATCGGGCTCGACTTCAACCCCACCTACTTCTCGCATCCGCTGGCCGCATCCGGCCGCACCCTGTCCAGCGAAGACCCCGAAGTCCGCGCCTTCTGGATCCGCCACACGCGCTGCTGCCTGCGCATCGCCGAGTATTTCGCCCGCGAACTGGGCACCCCCTCCGCACTCAATATCTGGATCCCCGACGGACTCAAGGATACGCCCGCCGACCGCGGTCGTCCCCGCCGTATCTACAAGGAAGCCCTCGATGAAATCTTTGCGACGCCGTACGACCACGCGCTCGTCAACGTCACCATCGAATCCAAGGTCTTCGGCATCGGGCTGGAAAGCTACACCGTCGGCTCGCACGAGTTCTACCTGAACTACGCCGCGAAAAACAACATGCTCTGCCTCCTTGATTCGGGTCACTTCCACCCGACGGAGAACATCGCCGACAAAATCCCCTCGATGCTCCTGTTTGCGGACAAAGTCGCGCTCCACGTCTCGCGCCCCGTCCGCTGGGACTCCGACCACGTGCTCCGCCTCGACGACATGCTGCGCGACATCGCGCACGAAATCGTTCTGGCGGGTCCGGACCGCATCCTGCTCGCGCTCGACTACTTCGACGCCTCCGTGAACCGCGTGGCGGCATGGGTACTGGGCATGCGCAACATGCAGAAAGCGCTGCTCGCGGCGATGCTCGAGCCCAATCAGCGCCTCTCCGAACTGCAGGCGGCCGGCGATTTCACGCAGGTGCTCGTGCTGCAGGAAGAGAGCAAGTCGCTCCCCTACGGCGATGTCTGGGATGAATATTGCCGCCGCGCAGGCGTCCCGGAGCGCGCCGCCTGGTTCGATGAAGTGCTCGCCTACGAAAAGACGGTCCTCGCCGCCCGCTCCTGATCCGCATAGATTTCTTCCGACCCCGATTTCCTCCCGTTCAACATGTCCTCCTCCAATCCGGATTTCGCTCAGCTCAGCATCCTGCTCCAGCAGGTCGCCGAGCGCGTCGGCATCAACGCCGACCGCCTCACCGCCGCCCCCTCCCCCATGCTTGCCCTGCCCTTCGTCCGCGAATTCATCCGGATGTGCGGCATCGGTGACAGCCTCGGCTTCCACGAGCGCAACGGCGGCAACGCCTCCTACCACCTCCTCCCCGAGGAAGCGGACCTCGCCCGCGCCGCCGCCGTGAACGAACCCGGCCCGTGGATTCCCATCGGCACATCCGTTCCCGAACTGGGCGGCCATCTCTTCCTGGTGACCGGCTCCGGCAAATTCATGCGCAACGTCCCGTACGACCCGGAGGCGTCCATCTGCCTGGCGGAGGTCAACCCCGCCGGCACGGACTACCGGATTCTCTGGGGGCTGCGCGACGGGGGGCGTCCCACCTCCGAATTCCCGACGCACCTGATGAACCACGAGGTCAAATCGCGCGTCACGCAGGGTGCCTGTCGCGTCATCTACCACGCGCATCCGCCGCAACTCATTGCGCTCACGTATGTGCTACCGCTCGAAGACCGCGCCTTTACGCGCGCCCTCTGGAACACGATGACCGAGTGCCCGGTCATCTTCCCCGAAGGCATCGGCGTTGTGCGCTGGATGGTCCCCGGCGGCCGCGACATCGCCGTGGAGACCTCGAAGCTCATGGAGCGCTACAACAACGTCGTCTGGGCGCATCACGGGCTCTTCTGCGCGGCGGACTCGTTTGACAACGCGATGGGTCAGATGGAGACCATCGAAAAAGCAGCGCGCATCTGGATGCTCGTACATGCCGTCACGGACAAGCCGCTGCAGGGCATCACGGACGATGGCTACCGTGCCATCGGCCGTGACTTCCGCGTGGAAATCCCCGAGCGCTTCCTCTGATTTCCCGGCTCCATACGCCTGACGAAACCGCTCCGCGTGTACCACGTGGAGCGGTTTCCCCGTTTTGAGCCCCCACTCCGGCGGGGAACTCCCGCTGGTACTGCCGGTCGGGCGGCGGTTGCCGCCTCTTCTGCCGGTCGGCTTCCTCAGGCGGTGGATCACCGCCGACCGGCCCCAGCCAGCGCAGGGAAGCCGCGTAGCGAGCCGGCAACAGGACGTACAGGATGGCTCGCTGCTCCGCGCTACGCCAACACGGCGATGTCAGCGCCCCGCTCCCAGTTGCCCCAGCAAAAGGCACAACCGTGCCCCCCAGCGGCCCCACCACCCGGTAGCCCCAGATAGCGTCGCCGCATTACCGCGCCACCCGACCTGTTCGTCCTGTTCGTCCTGTGCGTCCTGTTCGTCCTGTTCGTCCTGTGCGTCCTGTTCGTCCTGTCCGTCGTGTCTGCGCCGCCACCGCGCCGGCTTTGGCTTGTTGGTGTATAGGCAGATGGTGTACAATCCATGTTGCGCAGGACACGGGCGGCGCACCGCCCGGTCCTGCCCTGGTGCAACCGCTTTCTCCACACTGTCATGGACAAGAAAAAACGCTTTGTCGAAGTCTTCGAGCTCGAAGACATCCGCTTTCATGCCAAAAACGGCTCCCGTCTGGGAGCGGAAACCCGCCACATTCTCACGTGCAGTGCCATCTGGCCGCGCACGGGGTTTGCGGTGCGCTCCTACGCGCATGAACTCACGTGCAAAGAGCAGCGCACGTATGGAGCGGCGGACTGGGCGGATGCCATTCTGATGAAAGAGACGCTGCAGGCGCCCACGGCGCTGCGCCTCCGGCTCACGGTCCCGCTCGAACCCGCGGCGCTGCGGGACTTCTGGAAAAGCTTTGCCAAAGTGGCTGCCCGGGAAGGCAGCGACATTGTCGAAGACCTGGTTCCCGGGGTTGCTGGTGCGCTGTTGGCGGCGCCGGTTGATTTTCTGGGAACCTGGTTTCAGGACCGGGAGGATGACCTCCTGGGCGAAGCCACGGTCCTTCTGAGTGATGCGGACCTCTCCGAAGGCCGCACCTTTGAAATCCCGATTCTCGCCCCTGCCACGCGCTACCGTGCGCTCAGCAAAGCCCAGACCAACATTGGCGGCGGCAAAGCCAAAGTCCGCCGCAAAGTCGCCACCAAAGGCGAGCCCGTCGCCACCATCCGCCTCCGCATGTTCCCCGTCGAATAGCCGACGAACATCTTCAAAAAGGCTTCTTTTCAAAATAAAGACCCGCATAATTGGTATTTATTTTAATCCGCAGTATATTTTGTCCGAAACGTGATTTTTTGCTTGCCTTTTCCAGCTGATAATGGTATCTTGTTTTTGTAAAAGGAAAATTCCATTTCATTTCCAATCTCATAAACTGTTTTCCCCGTTTGCCATGTCCTCCTGGTCATCCCTTTATGCTCATACCTTGACTGATCCCGATACGGGTGAACGTACCCCTCAGTCTGAATGGGAAACACTGGAGGAACATGCAAACAAGGTCGCCGAACTTTGCGAAAAATTCGCTTCCGCATTTGGTTCAGGCGAAGTCGGCAGAATCATCGGCAAGGTTCACGACGCCGGGAAAGCACGTGAATCCTTCCAGAAATATTTGTCCGGCAATGGCTACAGCACGCCACATGCCTATACAGGTGCCAATTGGCTCGATGAGAATATAAAAGGACTTGGAAGACTTCTGGCGTACACGGTTGCCGGTCATCATACGGGGCTCCCCGATGGTGTAGGAGATGCCAAAAGCCTCAGTTCGCACTTGGCTGAAGAAAAGAAAACTGCCAATGTTGAGGTTCCGGAAACGCCTCCGGGAAATCCCAAGGCGATGGTCCCTTCCTTTCTGATGAAGGATGCGAATCGCAAAGCAGCCTTGTGGGTCCGGATGCTTTTCTCTTCTCTGGTGGATGCAGACTGGCTGGCAACAGAAGCATTTATGAATCCGAAACGGGCATATGCCCGTCCGGACACTTTTTCCTCCATCGAAGCGTTATGGGAACAGTACCAGACTTTCATGGAAGAAAAGCAGAAAACGGCTCCAGACACGGAAGTCAACCGACTTCGGCGAAACATCCGCGAATATGCGTTGGAAAAAGCGGATGAACCCCGCGGTCTTTTCTCCATGACGGTACCTACCGGCGGCGGAAAAACGCTCTCTTCACTCGGTTTTGCGCTTAAGCATGCGCTGAAGCATGGTTTGAACAAAATCATTTACGTAATCCCCTACAGCACGATTATCGAGCAGACGTCAGATGTCCTCCAGACCGTTTTCGGAGAAACGCAAGACGATGCAATCAACGTCCTCGAGCATCATGCGGAAGCTAAATGGAGAGAAGAAGATGGCGTTCATGCCTCGGCATTACGGCAGTTGACGGAGAATTGGGACGGCGTCCCCATCGTTGTCACGACAAATGTCCAATTCTTTGAATCCTTCTTTTCCGCACAATCCTCCCGCTGCCGCAAACTCCACAACATCGTCAACAGCGTCATCATCCTCGACGAAGCCCAAAAGCTCCCCGAAAAGTTCCTCGCCCCCTGTGCCGAGCTCCTCCGCCGCCTCGTCACGGACTACGGCTG
>CASFKR010000155.1 GCA_949295265.1 uncultured Verrucomicrobiota bacterium
GGCTCTTTAGATGCCAATCCAATGGTAACATCATATTTGACGCAACCTAAATCAAATTCTCTTCCATTTCGGTAACAGTATTATTTGACGCTTCGCGGGCGCTCCTTTCCAATCCATTCTCACCTTTTCCGCTAAATTGAAAATAGCGCCAAAAAACAGGCTTATCCCGGATTTTTGAGCCACACGGAGAAAAGTTGTGAAACTCAGCCTCGCGATGAGATAATAGAGCCACACGGACTCTGTCTCCACTACGTTCCGACCAAGGTGTTAAATAAGGACTTTTTTCTCGGTGGCAGAGCCGCCCGAACGAAGTCAGCGCAACCATTGGAGCGACGGCAAAGTTATTTTACTGAACTTTCGGGTGAAAAAGTATTGGCGGACTATTCAAGAGTATCTAGTCTTGAAAAGATGCTGCAGGAGCCATTTTTCAAGAATGCTGCAGGAGCCATTTTTCAAGAAGCCTGGATCAATTATCCCGAAAAAAAACCGGGATAAGCCTGAAAAACGCCTTATTTAGCTCCTTGGTCGGAACAGTAGTGGAGACTCAAAAAGGAGCTTTGCCCCTCCGTGTGGCTCGAAATCCGGGATGGACCCGCGAAAGAGCCCCGCGGCCATTGGCGGTGGTGCCACAGTGCCTCGCGGGGCCGCAGTGTCTCACGCGGAAATAAACGCACAACCGGAACCCGGCCGGCTGACCCCGCTGCTGCCAACCGGGTTTTCCCGACGCGGAAAACAACGCAAACCGGTCGCAAACACACCGCTGCAGACTGTTGGTGCCAGAGGTGGGACTCGAACCCACACGTCTTTAAGGGACGGCGGATTTTGAGTCCGCTGCGTCTGCCATTTCGCCACTCTGGCATTGCGGTGCAACGGGTGAAACGATATCACATCCCCCCGGTGCAGGCAAGTGCACCGCGCGCACAGGAGCCCGTGAGGTGCCGCACTAAAAAATTCCGCCGTCCCTCGAAAAAGGAACGGCGGAGAAATTGGTTGCGGGGGTTTGATTTGAACAAACAACCTTCAGGTTATGAGCCTGACGAGCTACCGGGTTGCTCTACCCCGCAGTAAGAATGGCGCGCCTCGCAGGATTCGAACCTGCAACCTTCTGATCCGTAGTCAGATGCTCTATCCAATTGGGCGAGAGGCGCATACATCGGCATAGGGTCGCCGAAGGTTCCGCAATCGTCGGGGTCTCCGAACGGGTGGAACGAGAACAAAAGATAGCAAAAGAGCCGTGGCTGGACAAGCCAAAAGAGACGTTTTTCATTAAATTTCTGCAAACGCATTTCCTGGAGCCAGTTTTCGAGGAATCATTTTCCGGAAAATCCGCCGATTTTCTTTACTTTCTGCGGCTTTCTCCCCTGTTTCAGACCCTTTCCGGGGCGACCCGGGGCGAGTATCGGGGTGATTGGAACAATCGGAGGCGGAGCCAGTGCAGCGCAACCAGCAGGCTTATCCCGGATTTTTGAGCCACACGGAGGAAGGTTGTGAAACTCAGCCTCGCGATGAGTTAAGATAATTGAACCATACGGAGGGGCGAAGCCCCCTCCTGAAGTCTCCACTAACGTTCCGACCAAGGAGTCAAATGCTGACGCAATCATCGGAATCATCGGAATCATCGGAACGAGCCAGCGCAGTGGAAACAGATCGGGGCGCGGAGCGTCCGCAGAAAAGAAACGGGATAAATGCCCAGCCGGAACGGTCGTGGAGGCACCGGAATGGGCCTCCTCTTCATGTGTAAAACTTCCGGGCGAAATCGACGGGAAAATCGCCTTGCGTTGGAAGGACGGGTATGGTAGCATTTTGACCAATAAGCATACCGCCGGAGAGATGGCTGAGTGGCCGAAAGCAGTGGTTTGCTAAACCGCCGTACTGGCTAAACCCGGTACCGGGGGTTCGAATCCCCCTCTCTCCGCCATTTTTCATGCTCCACGGATGTACGGACGCAGAAAGGACGCTGCGCAATCGGGGCGGAAAAACTTCCTTGCAAGAGGCAATTCTCTTCCCCGTTTCGCGGTCAACGTTGTTCAGAGCTTCCGGGCAAACCGGAGCACGTTTCTCTGCAATGCCCGTCATTCCGCCCGCCAGGCCTCCGGTTGTATTTACAGCCGCTGGCTTTTTCTTTTTTGTTCCCGAACAGAAACCCGCAACCGGAACCCTGAACCGGGACGCCCTTTGAACGACAACGGGGTGCACACGAAATGAACGACAACCCTCGAACGGCAACCGCCATCGAATGGAATTCGGCGCAATATTTGCTCTTTGAGCAGGAAAGAACCCGGCCGTCGAAAGATTTGGCCGCCCGGATTGAGCAGGAAGCGCCCGCTGCAGTCCTGGACGTCGGTTGCGGACCCGGCAACAGTACAAATGTTCTCCGGGAACGGTTCCCAAACGCCGCAATTCTGGGTATCGACAGTTCCCGCAACATGCTTGAGCAGGCCCGCAAGAAATATCCGGAACTGGCTTTCGAACAGCTTACCCTGACGCCGGATTGCACGGAAATCACCGGATCTTACGATGTCATTTTTTCCAATGCGTGTCTGCAATGGATTCCCAATCACAAAAAGTTGTTTCCCAGCCTCTTTTCGAAACTGAAACCGGGCGGTTTTTTGGCCATCCAGATTCCGATGACATCGGACATGCCCATCTCAGCCATTCTCCGGGAAATGACCGACGATTCTCCCTGGAGTGAGACCCTGCGGACATGCCGGACACAGGATCTGTTTACGCACAAACCGGAAGAATATTATGACATCCTGTCCGGTATGTCGGATTCCTTCGCCCTGTGGCAGACGTCTTACCTCCACGTCATGGACGGATGCGCAGGGGTGGTCAACTGGTATTGCGGCAGCCGCCTGCGCCCTTATCTGGCCGCGTTTTCGCGGGAGGAGGAAAAAGCCGGATTTCTGGCGGATGTCGAGCGGCGGCTCCACCCATACTGCCAGCCGCGGGCCGACGGTAAAGTCGTCGTGATGTTCCCGCGGCTGTTTATGACGGCAACCGCTCCTTCGTAAAATCCGGAGGCAGGCAGACATCAAATGGACGGGCAGCACCTGAACAGCCCGGAGCGCAGCCCGAATGCGCGCTCCTGTTTCGCCATCGACTTGAAGTCCTTTTATGCCTCGGTGGAATGCATCGACCGGAAACTCGATCCGTTGACAACCCATCTGGTGGTCGCGGATGAAAGCCGGACGGACAAGACGATTTGCCTTGCGGTTTCCCCGGCCCTGAAAGCCTATGGGCTCTCCGGTCGGCCACGTCTGTTCGAGGTGGTGCAGAAGATTCGTCAAATCAACGCCCTGCGTCGACAACACGCACCGGGGCACCGGTTCAGCGGGAAATCCGCGAGCGCCCCGGAACTGGCGGCAAACCCGTCTCTGGAACTGGACTGCATCGTTGCCGTTCCGCGCATGGCACGATACATCGAAGTCAGTTCGCAAATCTACGGCATCTATCTCAAATCCGTCTCGCCAGATGATATCCACGTGTATTCCATCGACGAGGTATTCATGGACGCGACGTCCTATCTGCCCCTGTACAACCTCTCCGCCCGGGACTTCGCCATGAAGTTGATCCGGAAAGTCCTCGCTGCGACCGGCATCACCGCCACGGCGGGAATCGGGACGAATCTGTACCTGGCCAAGATTGCCATGGACATCGTGGCAAAACACATTCCCGCTGACAAAGACGGTGTACGGATCGCCGAACTGGACGAGCTGTCCTACCGGGAAAAACTTTGGACACACCGGCCGCTCACCGATTTCTGGCGAATCGGACACGGCTATGCCGCACGGCTGGAAGCCCTGGGGCTCCGGACAATGGGCGACATTGCCCGCATGTCACTCCGGCAGGAAGAGGTTTTGTACCGGGCTTTCGGCGTCAATGCGGAACTTCTCATCGACCACGCCTGGGGCTGGGAACCGGTTGCCATTGCGGACATCAAAGCCTACAAGCCGGAAAGCGGCAGCATCAGCTCCGGGCAGGTTCTGCAGGAGCCGTATCCGTTCGGCAAAGGAAAACTGGTCACCCGCGAAATGAGCGACCAGCTGGCGCTCTCCCTCGTGGAAAAACAGATGGTAACCGATCAGCTGGTTCTGACGGTGGGGTACGACACAGTCAATCTCACGGAGCCGGACCGGCGCAGGAACATTTCCGGCGCGGTGCGAATCGACCGGTACGGGCGGCCTGTTCCCAAAGAGGCGCATGGCACGATAAACCTGAACCGCCACACGGCTTCCGGCAAAATCATCACAGAGGCGATGATGAACCTGTTCGACCGCTGTGTCGACCCGTCCCTGCTCATCCGCCGGATTACCGTTGTCGCCGCCCATGTCATCCACGAAAAAGACGTTCCGGCGGCTCCGTTGGAACAACCCGACCTGTTCACGGATGATGCGGCCCGGGAAAAAGAAAAGGCGGCGGAACAGGCGGCGCTGGACAAAGAGAGGCGTCTGCAGCAGACCATCATTGACATCAAACAGAGAATGGGTGCCAATGCCATCCTCAAAGGCATGAATTTGGAAGAGGGGGCAACCGGAAAAGCCCGCAATGAGCAGATTGGAGGACACAGAAAATGACCCATCCTTTCGCTGACATTCTCCACTTGCCGCATCCGGTTTCGCGAAATCATGCGCAGATGCCGGTACGCGACAGGGCCGCACAATTTGCACCCTTTGCCGCGCTTCCGGGCTACGAGGCGGCGTTGCAGGAAACAGCGCGGCTGACGACCGGGCGGCGCACGCTGAGCGCGCAGGTGGCCGGTGACCTGAACCGCAGCCTGGCCGCCCTCATCGCCCGCCTCCCGGAAAGACCGGAGGCCACCATCGAATATTTCGTTCCCGACAAACGGAAGACCGGCGGTGCGGTTTTCAGCGTAACCGGACGGGTACGGCATATCTCCCTTCCGGATCAGACGCTTGTCCTGACGGACGGAACCGTTATCACTCTTGACGATATCACCGCAATTTCCGGCTGCGATCTGCCGCCTGAGACGGCAGAACCTGCAGGAGGGGCGTTTCGGCAGCGCTGAGCCGCAGCCGTGATCGCTGCATTCTCAGCGTTTCCGCAGCCCCGTCAAAAAGGCACACCTATGCGCTCATCCGGGAAACACCGTCTGCCGACTTGCCCGGCGCGGAACGCCATCCTTTCAGGCGGCAGACCGCCACTCCCCGCAGGCTTATCCCGGATTTTTGAGCCACACGGAGGAAGGTTGTGAAACTCAGCCTCGCGATGAGTTAAGATAATCGAGCCACACGGAGTAGCCCCCTTCTGAAGTCTCCACGAACGTTCCGACCAGGGTGTCAAATAAGGACTTTTTTCTCGGCGGCAGAGCCGCCTGGGCGAAGCCAGCGAAGGGAAAACACACGGAAGAAGAAAAAGGAAGACGAAACCAGCACAACGACTCTGGAAGAGTGGCGGGCTATTCACGAGTATTTAGTCTTGAAAAGAGGCTACAGGAGCCATCTTTCAAGAAACTGGATCAATTATCCCGAAAAACCGGGATAAGCCTGGAAACGCGGCATGCCCCGGTCACTCTTCCGTCGTCGGCTCCGCCGCCGGGGGCAGCGTGCGCAGGAAGCGGTCGCTTTCCGCATGGCTGTGGAAGATGTGAATTTCCTTCTTGCCCCGGCAGGCTTCCAGCAGCGCCATCGTTTTGGGCAGTTCTTCCACCGGAAAGGCTTCAATCCAGGCGCGGAATTCCGGGTCCAGTTCCGTTTCCACCCAGGGGAGCTCTTCGCGGACGGTCCCGATGCGCGCCAGGGCTCCCGCCAGGCAGGTTTCGACAGGCAGGGCGAACAGAAAGACGGTATCGCAGGCTTCGAGGCGGCGCGGGAGCGTGCGGCTGTAATTGCCGTCGAGAATCCAGCGGTCGCTCTGGAGAATCGTTGTCAACGCTGCATCAAAGGCGTCGCGGGAAACCGTCGTTTTGTCCGGTTTGTGCCAGAGCCGGTCGAGATAGTAGAGGGGGAGTCCAGTGCGGTCACGGAGCGCACGGGCAAAGGTGGTTTTCCCGGCGCCGGGACAACCGATGACAAGGACTTTGGAGAACATGGAGGGGTGGTGAGAATCATGCGGCGGCGCGGGCGCGCGCCCGCAGGTCGAGGAGCACGGCGACGAGCGTCGCCGCGGCAAAGCCGAGCATCAGCACGAGAATGTCGGCGAGGCTCCACGGGCGCCCGAGCAGCGCGGGCAGACGGAGCGCCGCCGGACCGCGCGCAAGGAGCCACGCAAGCGCGGCCTCCACGAGGCAGAGCGCCGCATAGTACCGGATGTAGCGGAAGCGTCCGCACGCCAGCTCGTGCGTCGTAAAGCACACGACAACCGCCCGGAGCGCCGCAATCAGCGCCAGCATCCCGAAGGCGGAGGCGGAGACCGCATAGTCGCGCAGGAAGCCGACCAAGCGGAAGAGCAGGGGACCGCCCGGCGTCAGCAGGAGCGCGACGCCCAGCCCGGCAAGCCCCGTCAGCAGCATCGACTGGCGCAGGAGCGGTGCCGTGGCGCGTCCCCGCGCATGGTCTCCCGTGAAATAGGGGAACAGGACAAAGGCGATGGTCGCGCCGATATACGTACCCAGCTCGGTGAAGCGCGTCATCTGGTAGTAGGCGGCGGATTCGGCGCTCGGGATGAGCGCCATGAGCATCATTTCCGCCATGCCGCGCACGTTGTTGGCAATGCCGATTGCGGCCAGCGGCAGAGCGTACGCGAAGAAAACGCGCCGGTCAGCCTTCCAGTACGGGGCGGGACGGATCCCGCGGTGACGCCGCACGAAATCCGCCAGCGCGACGACCGACTGGAAGACCGGGGTCGAGGCCTGGCCGATGAAGTAGCCCGTGAGTCCGCGCAACGGGAGTGTGATGCACATGATGAGCAGCCGGAGCGGCGCGGCGACGATGGTGGCGAGCGAGATGAGCGCAAAGCGCTTTTCAGCGCGGAGCGTCTCCGTGAAGACCGGCGCGAGCGTTCCCAGCACCGCGCTCAGTACGATGGCCATGGCGAGGCGGCCGTTTTCAATCTGGAAGGCGCGGAAAATGCGCTCCAGCAGAAAGGGCGTAACCGCCAGAATCAGCAGAAACGCGCCGCCAGTCAGGAGCGCGGCGTCGCGCAGGAGGGCGCGCGCCTGACCATGCTCGCCGCGTTCGCTGTGGAGGTTGAGCAGTTTCGTGTACGGGATGAGGAGGATGGAGAGCGGCAGCGCCAGAAAACTGGCGGCTTGCGTCAGCGGAAGCACCGCGCCCAACTGGTCCGCCGGGATGTAGCGCGGCACCAGCCAGATGCCGATGAAGGCATTGACGAGGTCGGCGGTGCGCAGGGCGAGGAAGACCAGCAGGGTCATCCGCCAGACGGGGCTGAGTTTTTGCGTGAGGGCGCGGAGCATCAGGGGGCGGCGGCATCGGCCGGAGCCGGGGCGGCGCCAGTCTCCGGAGCCGGACGGAAGATGGCGAAATGGGGGAGTCCGGGCGCACCGGCGAGCGTGAGCCGGCGCCGGATCTCGGGGCGGTCGGCTTCCGTGCAGTCGAGCGTCAGGAAGAGATAGCGCTCCAGGGCGCGCTGGACGGCGGGTTCCTGCATGACGGTGCGCTTCATTTTGCGGCAGGCGCCGCACCAGTCCGCCGTGTAGAAGACGAAGATGTCGCGCCCCGCCGTTTCCGCCACGGCGACGGCGGTCTGGGGCGAGGAGAAGCGGAGCCCCTCCGATGAGGGTGCCGATTCGTTCGCGGGCGCGAGGAGCCGGTACGCCTGGAGGGCATAATAGCCCGCCATCAGGAGGAACAGGAGTGCGAAGAGCTGTTTGACGCGCTCCATCCAGCGGCCCGGTTTGGGCAGGGCCGCCAGCCCGGCGCCGAGCCACGGCCACGGGAGCGCCATGCCCGCTCCAAGCAGGAAGGGGAGCAGGGCG
>CASFKR010000156.1 GCA_949295265.1 uncultured Verrucomicrobiota bacterium
AATAAGGACTTTTTCTCGGCGGCAGAGCCGCCTGAACGAAGTCAGCGCAACCATTGGAGCGACGGCAAAGTTATTTTACTGAACTTTCGGGTGAAAAAGGATGGGCGGACTATTCACGAGTATCTAGTCTTGAAAAGAGGCTACAGGAGCCAACTTTCAAGAAATCTGGATCAATGATCCCGAAAAAATCCGGGATAAGCCTACCGCGGCCGCCGGTGCGGTTCGCGGTGGTATCGAAAGCCGAAAAAGGATACGATACGCCTGGTTCGCCCGTTCCGGACACCGGAATGCGGCACCCCCGTCCGTCCTTCCCTGCCCTCTCAACCGCGATTTCTGTTTTCGCCATGATTCTTTATGTAGGTTCCTACAGCGCAGAACCGCTCCATGGTCTGCGCGTGTTCCAGATGGATGAACAAACCGGCGCCCTGACGGCGCTGTCCTGCGTTGAAGATGTCGCAGACCCGATTTATCTGGCGCTTTCTCCGGATAAGCGGTTTCTCTACGTCGCGGAAAATGTGACGAAGACGGCGCCCGACCCGAAAAAGCCGGGCGGCATTTCCGTCTATGCCGTGCAAGCCGACGCATCGCTGACCCGGCTCGCCTCGTGGGCGCTGGCGCCGACCGTGCCCTGCCACATCTCCCTCTCGCCGGATGGCACGAAACTCGCGTGGGCGGAATACCGCACGGCGCACGCCGGCGTGCTCACGGTGGACACCGCTACCGGCATGCTGACCCCGCTGGCGTCGGTGCATCACACCGGCGCGCACGGTCCCAACGCCGTCCGGCAGGAGGCGCCGCACGCGCACTTCGCCTCGTTTACGCCCGACGGCACCACGCTCCTCGTCTGCGATCTGGGCATGGACCGGGTCTTTGCGTATGGCATCGACGAAGACTGCCGCGTTCTCCGGCACATCGTACCTTCGCGCGATTTCGTTGCGCCCCCGGGGTCGGGTCCGCGCCATCTGGCGTTCCTGCCGGGCACCGATATCGTCTATCTGGTGTGCGAACTGGACAGTTCCATTCACACGCTGAAGTGCTCGCCGGACTGTGCGCCGGAACTGCTCGACTCCCATTCCCTGCTGCCGCCGGATTTCACGGGGCAGACCAAAGCCGCGGCCATCCGCGTTTCTCCGGACAAACGCTGGGTTCTCGCGTCCAATCGCGGCCACGACTCCATTGCCGCTTTCCGCATCGACCCCGCCACCGGCTGCCTGACGCCCGGGCCCATCTCGAAGCTCGACGGTCCCTTCCCGCGCGATTTTGTCTTTTCGCCGGACGGACGCTTCGTCGTGGCCACGCACAAGCTCGCCGACGAATTTGCGGTCTATGCCTTCGACGCAAAGACGGGTGCGCTGACGCTCACGCCGCATCGCGTCACGGGCTTCCCGAAGCCGCTCGCACTGCTCTTCGCCTGACGCGCGTCCCTTTCCGCCCCGCCCCAGCCCGCCGACGGGCGATGCGCCTGCGTGTGCACCGCCCCGTTTTTCCTGTCGCATGAACTCCCCTTTCCTCCTGCAATCGCCCTTCCCGCCCGCCGGTGACCAGCCGGAAGCCATCGCGCGCATTGTCTCGGGATTCCGCAACGGTCAGCGCAGCGCCGTGCTGCAGGGCGTCACCGGCTCGGGAAAGACCTTTACCATGGCCAACGTCATCCGCGACCTCGGGATGCCCACGCTGGTCATTTCGCACAACAAAACGCTCGCCGCCCAGCTGTACGGCGAGCTCAAGGCGTTTTTCCCCGATAACGCCGTCGAATACTTCGTTTCCTACTACGATTACTATCAGCCGGAAGCCTATATTCCGCAGACGGATACCTACATCGCCAAAGACTCCGCCATCAACGACGAAATCGAGCGCTTCCGGCTCTCGGCGACCAACTCGCTCGTCTCCCGCAACGATGTCATCGTCGTAGCCTCCGTTTCCTGCATCTACGGCATCGGTTCTTCCGATGATTACACGGGGATGACCCTGACGCTGGAAACGGGCGGCACCATTGACCGCGATGAGATTCTCGAGCGGCTCGTGGAAATCCGCTACGAGCGCAACGATTACGACCCGACCCCCGGCGCCTTCCGCGTCCGCGGCGATACAATCGATATCTTCCCGTCGTGGAACAACAAAATCGCCGTCCGCGTCGAGCTGTTCGGGGACGAAATCGACGCCATCTCGGAAATCGATCCGCTCACCGGCGCCCCGCTCCGGCGGCTCGAGCGCACCATCATCGCACCGGCCCGCAACTATGTCCTGCCCAAGGAAAAGGTCGAGGCCGGGCTCGACGCCATCCGCGCGGAGCTGCGCGAGCGCGTCGCCTGGTTCGAAGCCAACGGCAAACTCCTCGAGGCGCAGCGCATCGGGCAGCGCACCGAGTACGACATCGCCATGATTCGGGAAATCGGCTATTGCAGCGGCATCGAAAACTATTCCCAGCCGCTGTCGGGACGCCCCCGCGGCACGCCCGGAGAGTGTCTGATGGATTACTTCCCGCGGCCCTTCCTTACGATTATCGACGAATCGCACGTGACGCTCCCGCAGATTCGCGCCATGTACCACGGCGATCAGGCGCGCAAATCCGTGCTGGTCGACAACGGGTTCCGCCTGCCTTCCGCGCGCGACAACCGTCCGCTCACCTGGGAGGAGTTCGGGCACAAACTGGGTCAGACCCTCTTCGTCTCCGCAACGCCCGGCCCCTTCGAACTCGACATTGCCGACGAGGTGGTCGAGCAGATTATCCGGCCCACCGGCCTCCTCGATCCGCCGGTGGAAGTGCGTCCGCTCGCCAACCAGATCGATGACGTCATCGAGGAAATCCGCCGCACGGCGGAACAGGGCGACCGCGTTCTGGTCACGACGCTCACGAAGCGCACCGCCGAAGACCTTTCCGCGTATCTGCGGGAGACGGGGCTGCGCGCCGAGTATCTCCACTCGGACATTGATGCGCTGGAGCGGGTGCAGATTCTTACGCGGCTGCGCAAAGGCGAGTTCGACGCCCTCATCGGCATCAACCTCCTGCGCGAAGGTCTGGATTTGCCGGAGGTCGCGCTGGTCGCCGTGCTGGACGCCGACAAAGAGGGCTTCCTGCGCTCCGCCACATCGCTCATCCAAACGGCGGGACGCACGGCGCGCCACGAGCGCGGCCGCGTCATTCTCTACGCCGACCACCGTACGGACGCCATGGACGAAATGATCCGCGTCACGGAGCGGCGGCGGAAACTGCAGTCCGCCTTCAATGAGGCGCGCGGCATTGTGCCGCATTCCGTCTCGCGTACGCTGAGCGAAGATTCGGCCGTCCGTTCCATTGCGGGCGAAGTCGAGCAGCGGCTCTTTGCCTCGGAATCGCCGGAGCAGTATGACCGCGAGCGTGCCATTGAAGCCCTCAAGGAGGAAATGATGGCGGCCGCCGCCGATCTCGAATTCGAACGGGCGGCAGCTCTGCGCGATGAACTCAATGCGCTCCTCGACGCCGGCGGCCCGCCCGTCAAACCCAAAGACGCCCCGGCCTCCCCGTCCGTCCGCAAATCCCGCAAACGCTGCCGCTGAGAGCCCGGCACCTCTCCGGTTTTACACACGGATGACCGGGGTTTTGCACCCGCGCCCGACAACTTCGGCGATGGCGTTATGCGGCCGCAGGCGTCGGACGGCGCAGCCGGCACCGCGGCGGCATGCCGCCCGGGCATCCTGATTGCAGTTCCGGGCGGAAACCGATGGCACCGCCCGCTTCAGATCATGCGGAGGCGTCCGCAGCCGTCCGCTTCATCCGCGAATCGCGCCGTTGCACTTGCGTATGAACTGCGGCCGCCACCACAGGAGACGGGAGCAGTCGCCTTTGTCCAGTTTGCTCCAATCACAATGTTTCGCGAATTTCGGACGTTCCTGAAGAAGTTCCGACCAATTCCCACCGCTCAGCTTGCTCCAGTCGCACCAATCGGCGAATTCAGGACGTGCCGCAAGGAGATGTGACCAATCCCAACCTTCCAGCTTGCTCCAGTCGCATCTGTCGGCAAGCTCAGGGTGTGCCGCAAGGAGGCTGCGCCAGTCGCCTCCATCAAAAAAAGACCACCACGGACAGACGGAGGCGTCTTCGGGGTGCGCAATCAGGTGTTCGACCCAATTCCACTTGCGCCATGATATCGGGAATCTGCGTGCCTTCTTTCGCGGTTTTGCATCCCCCTTCCGGCTGGATGCAGCATCGGATGGGACCGCCTGTCTGGTGCTTTTTGTCATATTCTGCCGTCTGTGTGTGTGCCGGTGTGCCGGAAACAACCGGTATGGTTTTGCACCGGTTCTACCACAGGACAGCCAAAACGGCAGTTCCCGCGCTGCCGGGTTTATCCTATATTTCTGCATTTCCTGCCATGAAACGGAATTTCAGTTACAGAGTGGTAAAATGCCCGTTGCCGTTTCAGTGGCAGAGACGAGACTGGCGCAGCGAGCTGAAACTGGCGAACACGACGGACAGGACGGCTCGCTTTTGTTCGCAACGGAGCCGGCGCGAATGAAGACATCGCGGCACTCGCAGCAGCTCCAGTGGCCTCCATCAAAAAGGCACGCTTGCGTCCACACCCTCTACCAATCGTCCCAACTGGCGAACTGCTTGCCTCGGCACTTCTGCGTCTCCTCGGGAGACAAAATTACCCATCGATGGCAGGGCGAACGCAGCGAATTTCCGGTTCCCCATGCCCTTCACGAAACCGGGGCAAACCTGCGGGCGCACAGAGTTGAGCGGTGCCGGAGAATCTGATACCATTCGATAAGATATCCGCCCCTGTTTTTCGCCCTGTTATGCAACTGCAACCTTTGGATGATTTGGTCCGTCCTTCCCGCACGCCGTCGGTAACAATCGTTGTCCTCGTGATTACCATTCTTCTGGTGGTTTTCGCGATGGTTCGCGGTTGCTCCTGCTCCCGCACGGAAGCGGCGGAAGAAAAGCCCGCGGAAGCGGCGCAGGAAGCCGCGGCAACCGCCGATGAAACGGTCGCCGCCGTCCCGGAAGCCGACGCGCCCGCCGCAGCG
>CASFKR010000157.1 GCA_949295265.1 uncultured Verrucomicrobiota bacterium
AATGTCGCAGACCTTCAGGACGCTATTCGTGCGGACGACCTCGAGGGTATGCGCAATTTCTTCGTGGCTTTCTTCGCCAGCCTCTACTACGGCAACATGAAAGAAGCCGAGGTGCAGGAGGCGCACATCCAAGGCATCATCTACACCATCTTCACGATGCTGGGCTACCCCGCCCAATGCGAGGTGGTCTCCGCCAAGGGACGGGCCGACTGCGTGGTGCAGACCCCGAAAGTCATCTACCTTTTCGAATTCAAGATTCGCCAGGGAACGGTCCGCGCCCTCAAGCAGATGGAGGACCGCGGCTATGCCGAGCGCTACCGCAACGACCCGCGGCCCGTGACCTGCATCGGCATAGGCTTCTCCCTCAAGCAGCGCAACATCACCTCCTGGGCCGTCCTCCGTACCGGCTCCCGCGCGTAGCTGCGGGAAATCAAACTCCATCCCTTCGCACTGATTTTCTCTGCGTCTCTGTTCCTGACGTTTCGGCTGCAGCAACCGTTGAAGCGGCAGCCGGCAATGATGCCGCCCCGTCTTTGGCTGACATGCTGTTTTCACGGAGGAAATTGCAGAAAAGCGGGATAAACCTACGCACAGCGGGGTCAGCCCCGCGGGATGCTGGAAGGCACACGGGAACTGTTTTTGGTAGGATGAAACAGATTTACCATCCGAATTCAGCCAGAACCGCTTTTCCCCACCCCATGACGACCCTGCTCATTATGTTTGCCGGAGCCCTTGTCGGACGCTTCCTGCCGACCAGGGTGCGCGCAAAAAACGGGTTCGCGCAGTTTTTCTTTACCCTGCTGCTGATTTTCTCGATGGGACTCGGTCTGGGGTTGCAGGAAGACTTCTTCGCACAACTGGCCGGCCTCGGACTGCACAGTTTTTTGTTCTGTCTGCTGCCCACGGCGGGTTCCGCCCTCGTGGTTTATGCAGGCACGCGGTCGCTGACGCCGCACATGGGCCCCGCGCTGAAGGGACATGCAGAAGACTCCGGCCCCCGGAAGCGCAAAACCACGTTGGACCCCATGATGTTTTACGCCATCGGGGTTCTCGTGCTGGGTGTGGGCTGCGGCGTGACGCCGGGTCTTTCCACGGTACTGCAACCCCTCACGCTCCATTCGGACTGCATTCTCCATTTGCTGATGTTCTCGGTGGGCATCAGCGTCGGCGGCAACCGGGGCATTTTGGCGAAACTGCGGAACTACGGCGGGCACGTCGTATTCGTGCCCTTCGGCATTCTGGCGGGTTCGCTGCTCGGCGGGGCGCTGTGCGGGCTGATACTGCGCTACCCGCCCCACCAGGCGCTCTCGATTGGCGGCGGACTCGGCTGGTACAGTCTGGCCGGCGTCTCCATCAGTAGCCTCGCGGATGTCTCCACCGGCGGCGTCGCTTTCCTGAGCAATCTGATGCGGGAAATCGCCTCCTTCATCCTGATTCCGTGGGTGGCGCATCATGCCAACGCCTATACCTGCATCGCCATTGCCGGGGCCACCAGCGAAGACACCACGCTGCCGATGATTCTGCGCTACTCCGATGAGCAGACCGCCGTTTTCTCGGTTCTCAACGGCATCATCTGCTCCGCCTTCGTCCCCGTCCTTCTCTCGCTCTGCTACTGAAGCGCTTTTTCTTTTCTCCGAAACGGCGTAGGATGTTCCGCAGCGTATCAAGCGGACGGAGCCCGGGCGGTTCCGTCCGCCGTAAGTTTTTTTTTTCGGAAAGGAGAATGGAACATGAAATGCCGTTTATTTGTCTGGATTGGGCTCTTGACGATGGGATGCTGGATGGCGGATGCCCAGACCGCCACCACTTTTCGCATTCCGGGTGCCATGGGACAGCTGGAGGGAGAAGTGCGCCTTCCGGCGGTGGAGCCCGGTGAAACGGTGCCGCTCGTCATTTTGTGCCACGGCTTTACGGGCGACCGGACCAGTGCCACGATTCAGGCGGTGGCCGATGCCTTTGCCGATATCGGCGTGGGCACCATCTGCTTCGACTTCAACGGACACGGCAAAAGCGAAGGCAGCTTCAGCGACATGACGGTGCTCAACGAAATCGATGATCTCATGGCGGTGATTTCCTATGCGCGCGGGCTGCCGCAAGTCGGCGACATTTCGCTGCTCGGGCACTCCCAAGGCGGCGTTGTGGCGGCGATGACGGCGGGACGCCTCGGCAAAAACGTGATTGCCGGCCTCATGCTCATGGCCCCGGCGGCCGTCCTCCGCGATGACGCCTTGCGCGGCAACACCATGGGAGCGACGTACGACCCTTGGCATTGCCCGGAAACCGTCACGTTGCCCACGGGGCACAAACTCGGGCGGGCGTACATCCAGACGGCCATGCAGCTGCCCGTCTACGAAACGGCATCCCGCTACGAAGGCCCCGTTCTCGTGATCCACGGCATGGCGGACCATATCGTCCCCTACACCTACGGCGAACGGTTTGCCGAATGCATGCCCGACTGCTCCGTCACGCTGATTCCCGGCGAAGATCACGTCTTCTCCGTCCAGCTGCCCTACGCCGCCTCCCTCGTGGCCGCGTGGTTCCGCAAAACCTTCATCCCCGAACCGTAGCTTTGCCACGCCTCTGCCACGCACGCGCGCGGGCGTTCCGTGGACAGAGAGAAGGGGGTTTGGTATTCTTTCGGGCATTCCCTCCGAGGTCAGGAACTTCTGAAACCAAGGACTTTTGACGCCATGAATTACCTTGATACACTGATCAAGCGGGACGAAATCGACCGCTACTACATCAACGGGCGCGACTTCATCGATGACGATGCCATCCGCGCCGAATTAGCCGCCAATGCAACGCCCGATCCCGCGCGCATTCGCGACATCCTCCAAAAATCGCTTGCCATTGAGACGCTCTCCGGCGCCGAGACGGCGGCCCTCCTGGCCGTCGAAGACCCGGAGCTGCTCGCGGAAATGGCCGACACGGCGTTGAAGATCAAGCACAAGGTCTACGACAACCGCATCGTGACCTTTGCGCCGATGTACATTTCCTCGTATTGCGTCAACCGTTGCCGCTACTGCGGCTTCTCGGCGGACAACACGCGTGAAAAGCGCCGCTGCCTGACGATGGAGGAAATCACGCGCGAAGCCCAAGCCATGATCCGGCTGGGCCACAAACGCGTCATGGCCGTCTACGGCGAACACCCGATGACGGGCGCCCGCTTCATCGCCGACTCGCTGGCGCACATCTACGAGGCCCGCGTCCAGACGCGCCGCGGCGTCTGCAACGTCCGCCGCATCAACGTCAATGCGGCACCGCTCTCGGTGGACGACCTCAAGATTGTCCACGAAGCCGGCATCGGCACCTTCCAGGTCTTCCAGGAGACCTACGACCACAAGATTTACCGCGAGATGCACCCGCAGAACACCGTGAAGGGCGACTTCGGCTGGCGCGTCACCTGCATGCACCGCGCCTTTGATGCGGGCATCGACGACGTGGGACTGGGCGTGCTCTTCGGGCTCAATCCGGACTGGAAGTACGAAGTTGCCGCCATGTGCACCCACGCACGCGAGCTGGAGCGCTTTGTCGGCATCGGTCCGCACACGTTCTCCGTGCCCCGCATGCACGCCGCGTCCGGCAGCGATGTCGCCAACGCCAAGAGCACCTTCACGGATGACGATTTCGCGAAGGCGGTCTGCGTGCTGCGCCTCTCCGTCCCCTACACCGGGCTCATCGTCACCGCCCGCGAAACCAAGGAACTGCGCGACCGCTGCCTGAAGCTGGGCATCACCCAGATGGATGCCGGAACCCGCATCGACATCGGCGGCTATTCCGCGGGCAACACGGAGCAGAAGATCGACGAGCAGCAGTTCATGCTGGGCGACGGACGCTCCCTCGAGCAGATGATCGTCGATCTCGCCAAGCAGGGCACCATCACCTCCTTCTGCACCGCAGGCTACCGCTGCGGCCGCACCGGCGGGTGCATCATGGATGCGCTCAAGACGGGGCGCGAAGGCACCTTCTGCAAGATCAACGCCGTTCTGACCTTCCGGGAATGGCTCGACGACTTCGCCTCTCCGGAGAGCATCGCCGCCTGCACGCCCGTCATCGAAAAGGAACTGGCGGAGATCAAGGAGATGTATCCGAAGTTCTTCCCCCAGGTCCAGAAGCGGTACGAACAGATTTGCGCCGGCGAGCGCGATCTCTACTTCTAAGCTAAGGACGAAGGGCGTGGCGCCCCGCCCCCCGTGCGGGTGCCACGCCCCTGCCACGCCCATGCCACCCTGCCTGACCGTCCGGAACCTGCACGTCTGCCTACCCGATCCCGGCGGAGCCTCCGTCGAGGTTGTGCGGGGCGTCTCGTTTGAGGTTCCGGAAGGCGGCTTCCACGCGCTGGTGGGCGAAAGCGGGTGCGGCAAAAGCGTCACGTCGATGGCGCTCACGCGGCTGCCGCCCGCCGATGCGGGCAGCGTCTCGGGGAGCGTCCGCTTCCGCGGGACGGAGCTGCTGACGCTCTCGCCGGAATCGCTGCGGGCGTTTCGCGGGCGCGGCGGCATTGCGTACGTTTTTCAGGACCCGCTCTCGACGTTCAACCCGGTCTTTACGGTCGGCTCGCAGCTTCGCGAGGCGTGTCCGCGCGGCACGCCGCGCCGCGTGCGCGAAGCGCGGTTGCGCGAACTGCTGCAGCTGGTCGGCTTTGCGGAGCCGGGGCCGGTGCTGCGTTCGTATCCCTGCCAGCTCAGCGGCGGCATGGCGCAGCGCGCCTGCATCGCCATGGCCATGATGCAGGAACCGGCGCTGCTGATCGCGGATGAGCCGACGACGGCGCTGGACGTCATCACGCAGCGCACCGTGCTGGACACGCTGCAACGGCTCGTCCGCGCCGCCAACGTGGCGGTGCTCCTGATTACGCACAACCTGGCGCTCGTCTCGCACGATGCGCAGACGGTCTCCGTGCTCTACGCGGGACAGGTCGTTGAAGACGGACCGGTGCGCGCGGTGCTGTCGCACCCCTCGCACCCGTATTGCCGGGCGCTCCT
>CASFKR010000158.1 GCA_949295265.1 uncultured Verrucomicrobiota bacterium
GGCTCTTTAGATGCCAATCCAATGGTAACATCATATTTGACGCAACCTAAATCAAATTCTCTTCCATTTCGGTAACAGTATTATTTGACGCTTCGCGGGAGGCGGCAGCCGCCTTGCTTTTCGGGACGGCTTGCCGTACCATAGACAGCGGTTAGCGAATTTCCCTTTTCAACGCCCCCATTCTTCTATTTGGCATGCGCACCCGTTCCACCCGTCTGCAAACAAGCCCGCGTCAGGGCTTTTCCCTGATTGAACTCCTGATTGTCGTTGCCATCGTCGCCATTTTGAGCGGCCTGCTCTTCCCGGCCGTCGGCTACGTGCGTGAAAAGGCGCGCAACACCTCCTGCCTCAACAATCTGCGGCAGTGGGGCATGGCGCTGAACCTCTACCTCGACGAGCATCGCAGCATCTTCCCCGCCTGCCCGAAGGGACGTCCCAACCCTGCCGGCGAAAAGGACGCCTGGTTCAATGTGCTGCCGCCGTACATCAACGTGCAGGCGATGAAGGACATGAAGGTGGTGCCCATGCCCGGCAAGGGTCTGCGGAGCCCGTTCCTGTGCCCTTCGGACGCCGGTAGCGGTGCCGCCATCACTAGCTTCGACACCGAAGCGGCGGATGCCCAGTACTACTCGAGCTACACCTTCAACACGCTGGTCGACGACGGCAATACGCGCATCCGCCTCAACAACATCCAGCACCAGTCCGCCTTCGTAATCATGGCGGAAACGGGTGACGGCCTCAACAGCGGCATCAATCTCTCCACCATCGTCGGCAGCAATGCGGATGAAGGCTATGCGTACAACGCCTTCCGCCACCGCAATTCGGCCAACTTCGTCTTCGCGGACGGTCATGCCGAAAATGTCGTGCAGGAGAAAATCTGGCGCGACGGGCTCTCGGAAACCGACAACTACGGCGGCTACTTCTGGAACCCGAAATCCGAGCGTCAGACCCGGTAACGCGATGGCCCGGCCTACCCTCGCCTCCGTGGCGGAAGCCCTGCGCAAGCGGGGCTTCGACGTCATCTGCTGCGCCGATGTACAGGCCGCACGGGATGCGGTGGTGCGTCTCGTGGAGGAAAACGGCGCGAAAAGCATCGGCTTCGGCGGCTCGCAATCGGTCCGCGCCCTGAATCTGGCGGACACCCTCCGCGAACGGGGGTGCGTGCTCCACGACCACAATGCGCCCGGACTCAGCCGCGAGCAGGTGCTCGAAACGCGCCGTGCGCAGCTTTCGTGCGATCTGTTTCTCCTCTCCGCCAATGCGGTGACGGAGGGCGGCGTACTCGTCAACATCGACGGCGTAGGAAACCGGATTGCCGCCTCGGTGTTCGGGCCCCGCCGCGTCCTCTGGGTCATCGGCCGCAACAAACTGGTCGCGGGCGGCCCTGCCGAAGGGCTGGCGCGGGCGCGCGCCGTGGCCTGTCCGCAAAATGCGCGGCGGCTCCAACGCCGCACCCCGTGCGCCACAGGCGTCTGCACGGATTGCGCTTCCCCCGACCGCATATGCGCCGCGGTCAGCGTGCTCGAGCACCGTCCATCCTGCACGCCGACAACGATTCTACTCGTCGACGCGGACCTGGGCTATTAGCCGCCTTTCCGTCCCCCGCCGCTTTTGCTATCCTTGCGCCCATTCCAAACCGGAACGGAGATTCTCCGTCCCGGCTTTTTCACACCCTTTTTCCGTCCTGCTTCCCGTTTCCATGCAATTCGCGCCGCCCCCTCCCCGCCCCGCCTCCGACACCACGGACCCCGATGGCATCCTGCTGGTCGACAAACCCGCCGGCATGACCTCGAGCGACGTCGTGGTCGCCGTCCGCCGCATGTTCCGTCTCAAGAAAACCGGACATGGCGGCACGCTGGATCCGGGCGCCACGGGCCTGCTCGTCCTGCTCATCGGGCGCGGCACGCGCGCGCAGGACCGCATCATGGGCGGCGACAAAACCTACCAGGGGACGCTCCGGCTGGGGCGGGAAACCAGTACGCAGGACTGGGAGGGCGAAACGCGGGCGGAGGCGGACCCCTCCGGCGTCACCGAAGCGGCGCTTCGCGACCTCATCGACCGCGAATTCACGGGCGACGTGCTTCAGGTTCCGCCCATGGTCTCCGCCATCAAAATCAACGGCGAGCCGCTCTACAAACTGGCGCGGCGCGGCGAGGAAGCCGAGCGCAAGCCGCGTCTCATCCACGTCTACGACTTCTCGCTGGACCACTTTGCGAATCCGGACGCCGCCTTTACGGTCCGCTGCTCGAAAGGCACGTATATCCGCACGCTCTGCCACGACATTGGCGAGCAGCTTGGCTGCCACGCGCACATGACCTCGCTGCGGCGTCTCAGTTGCGGTCCTTTCCGTCTGGAAAACGCCCTCTCCTTCGAAGCGCTCAAGTTGCTTCCGCGCCCGGAGCTCGTGAACCACCTGCTCCCGCTCACTGCCATCGGCGATTCCTCTCTCCTCGCCTGATCCGGCGCCTCCTGCCGGCGCTGCGAACCGAGAACACGACGGCTCGCCATCGCACGCGGCACGTCCAGAAGCCCCATCAAAAGGCACAACCGTGCCCCCCAGTGGCCCCAGTAGCAGCGTGGCTCCCCACGCGCCGCTGCCACCGCGCACGCAAGCCCTGATGATTCCGATCTTTCCGATTCACTCGCCGTCTTGTCTGCGCTGGCTTTGCCAGCCCTCGGAGTGGGCGGCCGCCTCATCAGCCAGCGCCCAAGGCCGGTCGGTCTAACGCCGACCGGCAGAAGAGGCGGCAACCGCCGCCCCCGCGGTTGAGCGGAGGCGGGCGGAATGGTAGACTGCGATACGGTGCCGGGTTGCCATGGCGGCGCCGGGGCGGCAAGCCCTTTTCTGATGGCTGTCGCCGGGCGCAGACCCGGCTCACGGATGATATGAAAATTCTTCTTCAACGCGTCGACCGCGCCTCGGTGACGGTCGGCAATGAATGCATCTCCTCCATTGACACCGGATATCTCGCGCTGGTCGGCTGCCGCGAATCGGATACGCCGGAAGACGCGGACCGGCTGGCGGCGCGCATCGCCACACTCCGCGTGTTTGAGGATGATGCCGGACGCATGAACCGCTCCGTCCGCGACGTCGGCGGCAGCGTGCTGGCCGTCTCGCAATTTACGCTGTATGCGGACCTCTCGAAAGGAAACCGGCCGTCCTTCAACACATCCGGCGATCCCGCAAAAGCCGAAGTGCTCTACGAGCGCTTCGTTGCCGATTTGCGCACGCTGCTGGGCCCGGAACACGTCCAAACGGGACGCTTTGGCGCGGATATGTCCGTGGCGCTCGTCAACAACGGCCCCTGCACGTTCGAGCTGCTGAGCGAAACGGCGCTCACCCCGACCCAATCGCCGAAGCCGCAGATTCCGGCTCCGGCACTCACCTTCCAACAGGTGAAAACGGATGAAGACGCCCGGCTGGTGCTCGACATCGTCCGGCGCGTCTGGCCCATCTGCTATGCCGGCATCATCACACAGGCGCAAATCGACTCCATGCTGGGGTGGATGTATGACCCGGAGGTCATCCGCAAGGAGACGGCGGCCGGAACGCCCTTCTACCTCGTGCTGGCGGACGGTGTACCGGCGGGCGTCTGCTCGTTCGACACGCATCCCGACGCCGAAGGCGGAGTCGAACTGCACAAAGTCTACACGCTCCCGCAATATTGGGGACGCGGCTTCGGGCATGCGCTGCTGCTGGAAGTCGCCGAACGCATCCGCGCCTGTGGCGGCAAATCGGTTTATCTGCGTGTCAACAAAAAAAATCTGCGCGCGCAAAAAGCGTACAAAGCCGCCGGATTCTTCCGTGAAAAAGCCGTTTGCACGGACATTCCGGATGGTTTTGTGATGGACGATTTCATCTACCGCAAACCCCTCTGAGACCGGCCTCCCATGCGTTTTGTCCGCCCCGCCCTCCTTGTGCTGTCGCTGTTGGCGACCGAACTCCCGGCTGCGCCCACGGACGCGCTGTCGCTGCCCGGGTTGCCGATGCTGAGCGCACAGCCGTCCCTGAACGCGCTGAGCCCAAAAGTGGAGGCGCGCGCGCAGCTGGTCTCGCCCGGAGAAGTCCGGATTGACGTCCGCGCCGCTCCGGGGGTCACCCTCTATGCGGAATCCATCCGGGTGACGCCCGCGGAGCCGTCGGCCGAAGCCCTGTCCTGCACGCTGCCGGAAGCCACCGGAGAGCCCCCTGCCCTTTCGGGCGCCTTCCCGCTCACGGTGCGCGGCACCTTCGCCGCCGGTCAGACGCTGCGCCTCCACTATCAGGCGTGCCGCGAAACCATCTGCTACCCGCCGGAAACGCTCGAACTCTCGCTCCGCCCGGAACCGGGCGCGCCCGCTCCGGACGAAGCGCTCGTGGCGGCCAAAGCCGCCGAACTCGGCGTCACGGACATCGACCTCGGCACCATCGACCGCTATCTGCCGGGACTGGAGCAGTGTACCCGGCTCCGCACCCTCAGCGGAGCCGTGGACACGGCGACCTTCCTCGCCTTCCTCGAAGGCACGGAGGCGCCGTCCGGCTCGTGGATTGAGCGCGCCTTCTCGCGCGGCGGACTCCCGCTCCTCTTCCTGGCCGTGCTCGGTGCGGGCCTCCTGCTCAACCTCACGCCGTGCGTACTGCCGCTCATCCCGGTCAATCTGGCGATTCTCGGGGCGGGCGCGGGCCGTGCCGGCGGCCGACGCGGCTTTGCGCTGGGGCTGTGCTTCGGCGCGGGCATCGCGCTCGTGTACGGCGCGCTGGGGCTGCTCAGTGCGTGGACGGGGCGCGCCTTCGGGCAATTCCACGCCTCGGTCCTCTTCCAGGCGGCGGTGGCGCTCGTCTTTCTGCTGATGGCGGCCGGGATGCTCGGCATCTTCACGCTCGACTTCGCGCGCATCGGCGCCCGGCTCCTGCCGCGCCGCAAACGCAGCGCGGCGCGCGGCGGGGCTCCGGGCGCAGCCCCGGGGCTCCTGAAAGCCGGGCTG
>CASFKR010000159.1 GCA_949295265.1 uncultured Verrucomicrobiota bacterium
AGGCGGCTCTGCCGCCGAGAAAAAGTCCTTATTTGACACCTTGGTCGGAACGTTAGTGGAGACTTCAGAAGGGGGCTCCGCCCCTCCGTGTGGCTCAAAATTCCTCGCGCGATTTCGCTCCGCTGGCTCTCTTTTCCCTACTCCCTTCCTCCGTGTGGCTCCGCTGCGCTGGCTTCGCCCCGGCGGCTCTGCCGCCGAGAAAAAGTACTTATTTGAAACCTTGGTCGGAACGTTAGTGGAGACTTCAGAAGGGGGCTCCGCCCCTCCGTGTGGCTCAAAATTCCTCGCGCGATTTCGCTCCGCTGGCTCTCTTCTCCCTACTCCCTTCCTCCGTATGGCTCCGCTGCGCTGACTTCGTTCAGGCAGCTCTGCCTCCGAGAAAAAGTCCTTATTTGAAACCTTGGTCGGAACGTTAGTGGAGACTTCAGAAGGGGGCTCTGCCCCTCCGTGTGGCTCAAAATTCAAAATTCCTCGCGCGATTTCGCTCCGCTGGCTCTCTTCTCCCTACTCCCTTCCTCCGTGTGGCTCAAAAATCCGGAATAAACCTGTGCGTCCTGCGAATTGTGTCGCGCTCCCGTTTTCGGTACGATAGAGGAAAATCCGAAAACGAAACCCACCCGTTCCCCGGCAAAGCCATGATTTCCTCCTACAGTTACAAGTTTACCCGCAATCCTTTTCTTGACGGACATCTTTCGAAAACAGAGCTGTTCAACGTATTCAAAATCAATTGTCTCAGGCAGGAATACTTCAGAAGCGGCATCGACGTCAGAATGGAACCGGGCATGACGTTGAAGTATCCCCTGCTGACGTTCCGCGATTACGGGACGAAATTCCGGGTGTTGCCCATTCCATCGGTAACATTCCTCGACGAGCACAAGGCGGAAGTGGATGAACTTGTCCGGGAAGCGGAGGCAAGAGGCGCGTTTCTGCGTGCCCTGGTCGTGGAGGCTTTCGACATGGAGGATCTGTCTTCCGGCGAGAACACGATTGAAATCGGCAAGAATTACGTTTTCCGATATTCCCCCGTAAGTCTCCATCCGCAAAAGGAAATTCCTGAACCGGAAATGCCGATTCGCAACTACGATCTGGTAAGGCTGTTTGCAGAAGCGGTGGGAACAGGGGATTTTCAGGAACTTCTGCCCCTGATTGCTCCGGATGTGGTCTTTTCCGAATACGACCGGTTCGATGAAATCATCGGGCGGGATGAGTTCCTCAGCATCTTTCCGAAATTCCTCAAGAAATACCGCCTGACGCGTCTCAAGGAACCCTTCCGCCTTGTCCGGGACCGCCAGACCGGTGAACTCGGATTGCGTTTTCGCTATGGGTCCGACTATTTCGTGCTTCTGCTGGAGTGCCAACTCGAATTTGTCAGCAGCGTCCGGCTGGAAAAGAACAGCAGAAGATTCCGTGTCTACAACACGGAAACCGATCCGGTGATGTGCCGCGGGGATTATCTGTTCGGTCTTTTCCAGGTGTATCACTCTGCCGAACCGTTGGCTCACATCATGGAACGCACCCAGCCCTGGCGAACGGTCTGCACGACCATGACGAACAGGTGGACATTGAACGGCAAGGCTCAGATTACCTCCGGGCGATACATGGAAGGTCCCATCGGTATTCAGGTTCTGTCCATGAAGGATGAGAGAACCGCCGCCGACGTGTCGGTACCATTCAGCACGACGCCGATTCTGCAGGGACGCCGTTACCGCTTCACCGTTGAAAAGATTCAGGAATGGGACAATCAGGTCGAAGCCTATGTGCATGGCGTCCTCGAGGGCAAAAGCAACGTCTGTTTTTACGCACAGGACTACTTCTGCAACAAGGAACTGTACAAGCCGGGAACCACGCTCATGGTTGAGCTTGCCGCGCTTTCCCTTTTCATGGTCCACACGGAAGCCGCCCCGTCGTTTGTCCAGCGTCTCGGCGACATTGTGACGGATGGAATGTCGGCCGTCATGTCAGACTTGGATCCGGCAGAAAAGGATATGTATCTGCGTGAGATGCTGAAAGACTACATCGTTGTTTTCGGCGCTGAAAAAAACACACCGGATCTCACGAAATTCATTTCAAACATAGAGGACGTGCGGTCCCATGAATTTTGGGGCTTCAAATTTTATCGCGGACGGCTTCCCATCTACCGGTCGGACGTTTCCCACCTTTCCGACATCTCCATCCCCGTATATTTCCGGAAGGAGTCCATTTCGAAGGTAAACAACGGGGATTCCCTGTTCGGATCTCTGTGGTTTTCCGGGTTTGTTTTCGGCAAATACGATCAGGATCCGAAGCTGCGCAAAGGCCGCCGTTGACCCGCGCGGCGAGGAAAATTGCCCCCGGGGAAAAAGCGCGTGCGGCAGCGGTCGCCGGACCGTTGCCGCACGCGCGTGGTTGTTTGTGGCAGTCGGATCGCCGTTGCCGCGCGTTACAGCCGCTGATCGGCACCGGCGCGCAGTTCGGCGACCTTGTCGGCGATAGCCTTGGTGAGGTCGGCTCCGCTGTATGTTTCGGCCAGCGCAACGATGGCCGAGCCGGAGACGACGCCATCGCCCATGGCGGCGAGGCGCGCGGCGTCGGCACCCGTGGAGACGCCGAAGCCCAGGCAGAGCGGCAAATCCGTCTGCCGCCGGATGCGGGCGACGAGGCTCCCGACATTGTCGAACTGGAGCCCGCCCTGCCCCGTCACGCCCGTGCGGGTGATGACGTAGAGAAAACCGCCCGCGCCCTGCGCAATCTTTCCGATGCGCTGCTCCGTGGTGGTGGGCGCGAGGAGCCGGATGATGTGCAGCCCGGCGCCGTTGCAGGCGCCTTCGAGTTCACCGGCTTCCTCCGGCGGAATATCCACGGCGAGGATGCCGTCGGCGCCCGCGGCCGCGGCATCGCGCGCGATCTCCGCATAGCCATAGTGGTAGAGCAGATTGCCGTAGCTGAAGAGGACGACGGGCGTTTCGTGCGCGGCCGCGCGGAAACGGCGCACCATGTCGAGCGCCTTCGGGAGCGTCATACCCGCGCGGATGGCGCGCTGGGAGGCGACCTGGATGACGGGGCCGTCCTGCGTGGGATCGGAGAACGGAATCCCGAGTTCGATGATGTCCGCGCCGGATGCGGCGGCGGCTTCCAGATTCCGGAGGGAGGTTTCTTCATCCGGGTCGCCGGCCGTCAGGTATACCACGAGCGCCTTGCGTCCCTCGGTGCGAAGCCGGGAAAAGGTCTGATCAATGCGATTCATGTTCGTTGTCGGAAAAGCGTGAAAAAGGGGGGTGGCGCAACTAGGCCAGAACGGCGTCCGGATGTTCGGCGAGCCAGGCGTTGACGTGATCGATATCCTTGTCGCCGCGTCCGGACAGGCACACGACAACGGACTGATTGGGGCGCATGGTGGCGGCGACCTTGAGCGCGAGCGCCACGGCGTGCGAACTCTCGAGCGCGGGAATGATGCCCTCCAGGCGGCAAATCAGCTGAAACGCCTCAATCGCCTCCCGGTCCGTGACGGCGGCGTATTTAGCACGCCCGATTTCGGCGAGATAAGCGTGCTCGGGGCCCACGCCGGGATAATCGAGCCCGGCGGAAACGGACCACGCTTCGAGCACCTGCCCGTTGGGGTCCTGCAGCAAATACGTCCTGGCGCCATGGAGAATGCCGAGCTGCTGTCCGGTGATGGATGCCGCATGCTTCCCCGTTGCCACGCCCCTGCCACCGGCTTCCGCGCCGAGGAGACCGACGGATGCGTCGCCGATGAAGGGATAGAACAGGCCGATGGCGTTGCTGCCGCCGCCGACGCAGGCAATGAGCAGGTCGGGGAGCCCGCCCTCCTTTTCGGCGTACTGGGTGCGCACCTCATCGCCGATGACGCGCTGAAAATCGCGCACCATCTCCGGATAGGGATCGGGACCCGCGGCGGTGCCCACGACGTAGTAGGTGTCGGTGCAATGGGCGGACCAGTAGCGCATGGCCTCGTTCATCGCGTCCTTGAGCGTCGACGTGCCGGAGGTCACGGAGACGACCTCCGCGCCGAGCATTTTCATGCGGAGCACATTGGGGGCCTGGCGGCGCACATCTTCGGCACCCATGAAGACCTTGCAGGACATGCCGAAGCGCGCGGCAATGGTCGCCGTGGCGACGCCGTGCTGCCCGGCGCCCGTCTCCGCGATGAGGTTGCACTTGCCCATCCGGCGGGCGAGCAGTCCCTGCCCGACGACGTTGTTGACCTTGTGGGCGCCGGTGTGGTTGCAGTCCTCGCGCTTGAGGTAGATTTTGGCGCCGCCCACCTTTTTGGTGAGGCGCTCGGCGTAATCGAGCGGAGAAGGACGTCCCGCGTAGTCGCGGAGCATGGCGTGGAACTCCGCGAGAAAAGCCGGATCGTTCTTCGCCGAATCCCAGGCGGTCTTGAGCTCATCCAGAGCCGCAATGAGCGTTTCGCCCACGTAGCGGCCGCCAAAGGTGCCGAAATGTCCGCCCGCATCGGGCTGTGCATAGTCTTTCATGGAATCAGGACAAAAAGGAATCAGACAGAAACGGAAAAGGGAGAGGAAAAGGGAATGGGAACAAGCGGCTACGCCTCCACATCGAAAAAGCGGGTCGGGGGCAGGGAGGCGGCTTCCGCCAGAAAGGCGGCGACCTTCGCGGGGTCCTTGATGCCGGGAGCGGCCTCCACGCCCGAAGAAATGTCGAACAGGGTGGCACCGGAGGCGGCGGCCGCAGCGAGGCGCCCCGGGGCGAGTCCTCCCGCCACGGCGAAAGGGCCGAGCGGGGCGGCGGCCTCGCGCACGCCCGCCCAGTCCCACGCG
>CASFKR010000160.1 GCA_949295265.1 uncultured Verrucomicrobiota bacterium
GGGCGCATTCTGCAACCGCTCGCGCATGGCGCGGCGGATTTCGCGCTGAATGCCGCGGTGGTGCTCTTCGGCGGCGGCTTCTGCCAGCTCGCTCTTCTTCAGGAGGTCCTGGAGCGTTTCATCCGCCTGATAAATGGCATCGAGCGCCTCGCGGCGGGCCTTGAGCTGTTCGCGCAGCGAGGCAATTTCCTCCGCGAGTTTGCCGGCCTCCTCATTTTCGGCGCAAATGGCGGAGCGCCGCTCGGCGGCGGCCTTTTGCAGCGCGATGAGTTCGGCGCGTTTCGCATTCTCGGCGGCGCGTTCAGCCTCCGCGCGCTCATTGCGCTGGAAGCGCGGGCGGACCGCGTCGCGGTCCACGATGGGCGGCAAGGTCCGGGGAGCGGGGGCGGCGACTTCGCCGGGGGGCGGCGGCGGAACGCTTTGCGCCGCGGGGTCTGCAACGGGCGCGGCTTCGCCGTCCGCAAGGGCCGGCGAAGCTGTGGCCACTGCTAACAGCGCGGCAAAAGCCATGCGAAGATTCGAAACATTCATGATGTGGGTCAGGTCAGACAACAAGAGGATTCAGAAATGGTGAACGGACGGATGGCTCCGTCCGCAAAAAAGGGAGGTGTGAAAGGGCGTCAGTTTGCGTCATCCGATACGCGGACCCGGAAGAACAGGCCGCCGTCCGTTTTCTGATTCCACGTGCTGTATTCGGGGTATTGCAGCAAGTGGATGTACCCGGTCAGGCTCGTGCCTTCCAGCCAGAATGCGTTGGAGCCATCCGTGGTCGGCGTCCCCGGAGCTTCGGAACTCAAACTGCCGGAAATTTCTTCGTAGGTCCACTGGGCGACATCGGACCAGGTCCCCTGCGCCGCATCTCCGTTATAGGTATCGGCGACCTGCAACTGGACGGTGAAGCCGGAAACAAAGTTGGAGACGGCGAACCGGAGCGCATCCTGCCAGACGCCCGTCATCTGCGCGACGGGCAGCTCGGTCACCGGAACCGTCGCCTGGAAAACCAGCGGATATTCAACGGGCGAATTGCTGAACCCTTCCACGACGACCTTGAGGTTCGCAGCCGTCTCGGGGGCCTCGGAACCGGCCGTCAGGGTGAAGGACCCGGTCGTCACGACCGCGAGATCTTCGAAGGCGGTGCCGCTCTGATCATTGTACGAAAGGGTGACGGGCTGCGTCGTTTCCGCGCCGGTATCGGCATCAACCACGAGCACGGAGAAGGTGCGGCCGTTGGATTCGCGGGAGACCTCCCAGGGCAGCGTAACCGTCCCGTCCGGGAGAATGTACGTGACGCTCGTATCCGTGAAGGTGAAATTCAGCGCCGGGGCAAGCGCGAGGAGATCCCCGGCGGAGTAGACGCGGAGGCGGCGGTTGCCGGTATCGGAGACGACCACCGTATCGCTCCCGAGCACGGAAGCGCGGTCGGGGTTCAAAAAGACGTCGTTGCCGGTGGAACCGCGGGAACCGTAGGTCGCGGCCTCCGTCGAATCCGCCACGAAGAAGCTCAGACGGCCGTTCGCGATGTCCGCTGTCACGAGCACAGCCTGCGCCGTCGCCCCTTCGATGGAGGGATACCAGACGGCGACATCGCGCGGATTGGAAAGGTGATTCGCATCGGTACCGCTCTCATCGAGCGTGCCGTAGACCTGCGCTGCGGCCACCGTGGCGGGCACGTCGGCGGTGGAGGCGGCAATCGCGGCTTCGACGTCCGCGAATTTGACGAGCACGTGGCGCGAAGGCATGGCGCCGTAGACCGTGCGCGTCGCCGGGTCGATATCAATGCCGTTCACATTGCCGACCAGCTCGCAGACGACCGACGTTTCGCTGACGGCGAACTCGCCCGAATCGCCGGAAAGGTCAACCGTGGAGAAGGACGAAGTATTGTTGACGGAGGTGGTATTGGTCGACGCCCAGACCACGAGGGCCTTGGTTTCGTCGTAGAACGCGACATCGAGCGCCGCCGAGAAGTTGGCGGAAGCGGCGCGGCCGACGTACGTGAAGGTCACGGCCTCAAGCATGCCGCTTTCGTTGAGCGTCTCCTCAAAACGATAAAAATGGACGGCGGGATTCATGCCGAACGACGGCACGGAATTACACGCGTCCAAAACAGCAATCAGGTTGGCGTCCGGGCATTTGGCGACGGCGACGGGGCGGCTCCAGATTTGCCCGTTGCGCTCCGCATCATAGCCCGTAAAACGGGCACTGGATTGGATTTCCGCGCCATTGTTTCCGCGGGCATAGACGCAGATGGCGAGCTTGGTTGTATCCAGGACATAGAGCCCGGCCTCCGTGGCAAAGAGGTGGGAGGGAGAGAAGCCGGAGGCGGTGCGGGAATAGGATGCGAGAGGATCGATCAGCGACAAATCAACCGACTGTGCCGATGCGGAAAAAGGACCTGCCGAAAGGCATGCGCAGAGTCCGGCAAACAACAGAAATCGGACAGTTTTCACGGAGGAAAGCGCAGTGGAAAAAGTCATGAGAAAAGTCCGTTAAAAAATCCAAAAGGGGAGTCTGGGTACAGTGAATCTCTCGCTGTCATAGCATAGTATCACAAGAACCTCTTAGAGACAAGTAAAGAATCTCGGAATTTTTGCTCCCGGAACACCCCCTTTTCTCCGCGGAAAATCCCGGGTTCATCGGAGCCACACGGAGGAGGGAGAGGAAGAAGGATGTGGGGCGGCGGAGCGGAAGCGATGCCGAGCGAAGAGGAAGGAAAAGAGGGAGGGGCGAAGCTGCGCGAGATGTCAGAAATTTTGAGCCGCACGGAGGGGCGGAGCCCTCTTCTGAAGTCTGCACTGCGTTCCGACCAAGGAATCAAATAAGGACTTTTCAGATGGCGGCACAGCCGCCTGGGCGAAGCCGGCGCCGCATTCCCAGTAACCCCAGATAGCAGCGGAGAACAGGACGGCTCGCTGCCACACGCCAGCGCAGCAGGACCGGCGCAGCATTCCCAGTGGCCTCAGTAGCCCCAGTAGCCCCAGTAGCCCCAGTGGCCCCAGTGGCCTCAGTAGCCCCAGTAGCCCCAGTAGCCCCAGTGGCCCCATCTGCCCCACTTCCAGTGGTCCCCATCCTGCGGAGAGGCGTCACGTTGCGCCGCAGGATGTGCGGGCGCAGACGGAGCCGCACGATGTGGCGGAGCCAGCGCAACAAGAAGGAGCCAGCGGAACCGCCGGTGGCAAAGTCGCTGAGGAGAAAAGGCAAACCCGGTTTTCTTCAAATTCCGCTGTGAATAACTGTTTTCAGCAAGCGGAGAGGCCGCTGAAAACACAGCGAACAGGCCGAAAACGAAGGACGGGACGGCCCGCTACAGCACACAGCGAAGGGCGCGTATTGGAGTGCCTGGGGCGATGCAGTTGCAAAGAGGTGGTGGTGTTCCCCGGGGCTGCAGGGTCGTTACCCGGAAGCGAAGGGACCGGGGCGCGGCGGTGGCAGGGGGGTGGCACCGTGCCCGGGAGCGAAGCGACCGGGTGGGGGCGCGCAAAAGAAAAACCGCCCGCGGAAGCGGACGGTTTTTCGGACGAATTTCCGCTCTTCCAATGGGTTACATCGAGAAGACGGAAATTTTCGTGAGCCCGACAGAGGCCAGCATATCCAGGCATTGCACGAGCGAACCATGGCGCGATTTGCCGTCGCACTTGATGATGACCATCGAGTTCTTATCGCGCTTGGCAATGTTCCGGAAGGTCTCCGTCAGCCTCGGACGGCTCATGAACGAACCGTTGAAGAAGAACCCGTTCTGCTGCTCGCCGATGAGAATCGTGAGCGGCTCCACGGCCGACGCAGAGGTCGCCGAGGGGTCCGGCGCGGGACGGAGCGCTTCCAGAGAGGACAGGATGTCGTCCTGCTTCAACGTAACAATGAAGAAGATGATGAGCTGGAATACGACGTCGATCATCGGCGTCATATCGGGTTTCGCCTCATCCCCCTTGTTCCGTTCCTTTTTTGTTTTTGCTGTGGGCATGACTATCTCCTGCTCCGGGACGCGAGGAAGTCCTTGGTCTCCTGCGTACGCGGATCCTTGACGGCGATGAAGGTCACGCGGCCGACCCCGGCTTCCGTGCACGTATCCATGACGCGGCGGATGTGGGTATGCTGCGCGCGGGCATCGCCGCGGATCCAGACCTGAAACGAATTACCCTGCCGGCTCAGACGGCGGCGGACAATATCCCGGAGGCTGGAGAGCTTGAGCGTCTGGTTGGCGATGGAGCAACGTCCGTTGCGCGCCACGTCAATGAGCAGCGCGGAGACGTTGGAATCGGCACCGGACTCGACCGGGTGACCGTGCACCCCGAGTTCGAGGCGCACCGTTTCGTCCTTGGCGTCGGACAGGTTAATGGTGACGATGAAGAAGATGATGAGCTGGAACACGACGTCGATCATCGGCGTCATATCAGGCTCGGCACCATCTGAATTTCTTTTCTTGCTCATGGAGAGCCTCCAAGCAAGAGCGGATTATTCCGCAACAACTTCGACGTTACGCAGGTCCTTGATCAGCTCCATGGTGGTCGCTTCCATCTGGAGAACGATCCGGTTGGCGCGATTACGGTAGGCGTAGTAGGTGCAGACGGCGGGGATGGAGGTAATCAGACCGCCGGCGGTCGTCCACAGCGCCTGCGAGATGTTGACGGCGAGCAGCGCGGTATCGGGCGTGCCGCCGGCACCGAGGTTTGCGAATGCCATAATCATACCTTGCACCGTACCGAGCAGACCGAGCTGCGGGGCGATGGCGGCGCAGACGGAGAGCCAGGAGAGGTGCTGCATGAGGCGTTCGACCTCGAGGTCAGCCGCGGCGGAAATCGCTTCCTGGATGATATCGAAACCTTCTTCCACGTGTGTGAACCCGGCGGAGAGGATGTTGGACATCGGGGTGGGCTCGTTCTCGCAGAACGAGAGCGCCTTGACGACGTCGCCTTCCTTCATGGCAGCCTGGACGTTGGCGATCAGCGAGGTCGGCATGATCTTGCTGGGGCGGACCAGGATGCCGCAGTCGATGGCCAGGTAGATGTAAGCACCGAGGCAGGAGAACAGGCAGACCCACAGGAAGAAGCCGATGACACCCGAACCGAACAGAACGGTGTAGAACTCGCTGTGCTGTTTGGGCGCGGGAGCGGTCTCGGTGATTTCATTGCCGGCAGCGGGTGCTGCTGCGGCAGCAGCTTCGGCGGCGGGAGCGGCAGCCTCATCTTGCGCGAGGGCGGACGGCACGGTGAAGGCAAAAAGCCCGACGAGAGCGAAACTAAGGAATAACGAACGCTTCATGATGAATCGTGGAAGTAATGTTGGACAAAGAAGAGGTTGAAAAATCGGGATCAGCGGCCGCTGTCGAGGCTTTTCGCCCAGCTGGAGGAGCCGTAGTTCTGGCGCAGGGTGGTGCGCATGCGTTCGGCATACGCAGTCTGACGGAGCTTGTCGAAGGCGTTGGCGGCCTTGTAGAGGGCTTCGGGCTGCTGGGCTTCCTGATCGGCGAAGAGGAAGACCGCGCGCAGGTAGCCGTCGCGGAGGGCGTCGCGGGTACGGCCCTCGCTCTCGATGAGGTCCCCGCGGCGAATCATCGCGGCGGCGGCAATGGAGCGGTCGTCCGCGGCGGCGGCACGCTCGAGCAGCGCGGGCAACTGGCGCGTGCGCTTGGCGGCGATCATCGCCTGCCAGTAGACAGGCGCCATCGAAGAGTTCCAGCCTGCATCGGGGTTGGCCTGGGCGACGGAAGCCATCGCTTTGAGCGCCTCTTCGGGCTTGCCCTGCTGGAGGTAAATCTGCCCCATGTAGCGGCCGGCTTCCGCATCCCACATCAGCATACGGTAATCGGTCGCCACCTTCTGGAGGGCGGCAAGGGCGGAGGCGGGAGAGGAGCGGAGGGTCGCCTGGATCTGCTTCCAGTTGTCCGGCTCCGCAACGCGCAGGACGCGGATTTCGTCCGCCTTGCAGGTCTGCTCGGTCATCTGACCGCCGGAGCCGCGGCGGGTGACGACGTATTCCTTGTCGACGGGCTTCCAGCGCAGTTCCACGTTGACGGGCTGGTTGTTGCCGGGAAGCAGGACCTGCGCCCGGACATCGGCGCGGGCCGTGGAGAGGGCGCACAGAAGCAGGAGCGCCGCGCAGGAAAGGATTTGAGTGTGTTTCATCGGGAATTTCTCCGAATGGTACGACGTTGAAAGGGTGAAAGGCTTAACGGGAGGTGGCGAGGCCGACATTGGCTTCAGCCAGCGCATTGCGGACAGCGAGAATATTGGGGCCGGACGGGAAGTTCTGGATGTACGTCTCGCAGTTGAGCTTGAGGTCTTCCCAGACGGGCGAGCCGTCTTCGAAGGTCTTCATGCGGGAGAGAATCCGAATGTACCGGAAGAGGCACTTTTCGAGTCCGTCGCGGAGGGCGGCATTGCCGTAGTCGGCCGTCGACAGGATCGAGAAGTAGTGGGAGGAAGCCTGGCGGAGATAGCGCATCTCCTCCTCGGGGTTCCCGTGCTTTGCCTCGACGGCGGCCTGAGTCTCGATGATATCGCCGTTCTGGACGCGCAGATCGAGATTGACGGCGGCGCCGTCCTTTTCGCGGTAGCGCTGGATGAGGCGGAGCGTCTGAATGGCGCGGCGGAAGAGCGCGGTGCGCTTGGCGGCGTCGCTCTCATGCATCGTGGCTTCGACGCAGGCGCGGGAGAGCAGGTTGTTCGCCTCGATGATCTTGCCGGACGTGGGGTTGTCGTTGATGAATTTCTCCATCGCGTCGGCCACGGCGAGGTACTTGCCCTCGGCAAAATCGATGCGGGCGATGCCCATCGCGATGTCGTTGGCGAGGAAGGTATCCTCCGGCTTGAGCTGTTTGGAAGCCGCCGCATAGGCCTGGCGGGCGGTTTCGTAGTCCTTCGCCTCGAAAAGGGATTCGGCGGCGGACTTGAGCTGGTAGGCGGAGTAGCGGCCGCCCGGCGAGTTGATCATCTCGCGGAACTTCGCGATGGCCTCGGTGTTGTAGCCGAGTTCCATGAGGGCGCGGCCCTGGAGGAAGAGGGCGTTGCGCGCCTGTTCGGAATCCGCGAAATCCTTGGCGAGGCGGTCGAAGTATTCGGAAGCCTTCTTGGCATTGACTTCGCGCCCGGCGTCATCCTCGGCGGGAAGCGTGGTGTAGAGCGTACCGAGCTGGAGCAGCGTGGCGGGGTACATGTTCTCCGCCCACGGGCACTCCGTGAGAATCTGCTCGTAGTACTTGGCGGCCTGCTGCTTGTAGGAGGCGATCTTGGTCTCGGGGATGCTCAGCGCATTGTAGCAGTATGCCAGATCGTAGAGCGCGGAGGAGTAGACGCTTTCGTTCTGCTTCTTGTCCTCGACATTGCGCTGATACAGGGCGCGCTTTTCCTCGCTGTCGATGAGGCGGACGAGCTGCGTGTATTCCTTGATGGAATTGGCGAGCTTCTTGTTGGCCTCGACGAAGCGTGTGTTGGCGGCTTCGAC
>CASFKR010000161.1 GCA_949295265.1 uncultured Verrucomicrobiota bacterium
AGGGGCGTGGCACGGGGGTGGCACCGCCGGACAGTCTGGCTGAGGCGGGCGGCGTCGAGGTGGGTGTAGACCTGCGTCGTCGCGATATCCGCATGCCCGAGCATTTCCTGGATGGCGCGGATGGGCGCATCGTGCTCGAGCAGATGCGTGGCAAAGGAGTGGCGGAGCCAGTGCGGCGAAGCGGCATGGGGAAGCCCGGCCGCCTCGCAATGCGCCTTGAGGAGGCGCCAGACGACCTGCCGCGCAATGGGGGCGCCGCGCGCGCCGAGAAAGACGTGCGCCTCGGCTTCGGCGGGGGCGAAGGCGGCGCGGGCGTGCGTGAGATAGCGGCGCAGGGCGGACTCCGCGCGGCTGCCCAGCGGGACGATGCGCGTCTTGTTGCCTTTGCCGCGGACGCGCACGAACGCCTCATCGAAGTGAAGCTGCTCCATGGTGAGCCCGGCGAGCTCGCTCACGCGCAGACCGCACCCGTAGAGCAGTTCGAGGATGGCGCGGTCGCGGAGACCCTCCGGCGTGGAATCGGCGGGAATTTCGAGGAGGCGCACCATTTCCGCCTCCGTGAGCACGTGAGGCAGCGTGCGCGCCTTGCGGGGCGGCTGGAGCGTGGTGGACGGATTGTGCGCGATGCGGTCCTCGGCGCGCAGATAGCCGAAGAAGGCGCGAATGGCGGCCAGGCGACGGGCGCGGGTGCGCTCCTTCTGCCCGCGCACCTTCGCATCGGAGAGAAAGCCGAGAATATCCGCCTGTGAAACGCAGTCCCATGCGGGCTCGGCGGGCGGCTCCGCGCCGAGATAGCGGGCGAAGGCGAGCAGATCGGTGCGGTACGCCTCGCGCGTGCGGGGCGAGAGCCCGCGCTCGTACGCGAGGTAGCCGATGAAGGCGCCGAGCTCAGGGCCGGCCTGCGGTGCCGGGGGTCGTCCGGGCGGGGAATTTCTCCGTGCCATAGCCCGCCTCCGAAAGGACGGATTCCAGATTGGCGATGCCGACCTTCATGGAGTCGTACCGGATGCGGAGCGTCTCTTTCGCAAAATCCGCCTCGAGAATCTTGAGACACTGCTCCTGTTCGCCGGGGCGGTTGGTGAGGGGACCGTCGGGCAGGCGGCGCAGCGCCTTCTCGATTTTGGCGAGGTCGGCTTCCGTGCGCATCCCCTCTGCGCGGATGGTTGCCTCGCGCACATCGCGGACGCGGCAGCCGGCGAAAAACAGGGAGCAGCCGAGCGCCGTCAGGGCCAGGAGGATACGGGCGGATTTCATCGGGTAAAACATCGGACGTTCCGGGAAACAGGGGCGCCCGCGCGGCAGCGTTGTCGCAAACGGGCGCCCGGAATGGGAATGGAAAACGCTCAGGCTATGCCTTCGGAGCGACGGAGGCGACCATCTCGCGAATCTTCTTCTCGCCTTCCGCGAAGGCGTCGGACTGCCAGACGGAGCCGTTCCAGTCGCGCATCGTCTGCGTCAGGCGGTGGAAAAAGGCGCGGGCGGCATCGCGGTCCTCGAACGTCATCGGGGCATCGAGCACTTCGCAAAGCAGGCCGAAAACGTGGCGCTGGCGGTCATCGGGCGTGGCGGCATCGACGGCGTCGAACGAGTTCTGCTGCAGATACGTCATGTCGATGAGCTCGCTCTTGAGGTAGATGACGAAATCAGACAGAGAGGTGCCTTCCTCGCCGACGACCTTCATCATCTGGTTGATGTCGTTGCCCTGGCGGAGCACGGCGCGCGCCTTGTCGACGAGTGCGGTATCGCACACCGAGTGGTACTTGGACCAGGAATCGAGCGGGTCGATGGCCGGGTAGCGGCGCGCATCGGAACGGGCGCGGGAAAGACCGTGGAAGGCGCCGACGACCTTGATGGTCGCCTGCGTCACGGGCTCATCGAAGTTGCCGCCGGCGGGCGACACGGCGCCGCCGATGGTGACGGAGCCGATGGAGCCGTCGTTGAGGCGCACACGGCCGGCACGTTCGTAGAACGAGGCGACGACCGTTTCGAGGTAGGCCGGGAAGGCTTCCTCGCCGGGGATTTCCTCAAGGCGGCCGCTCTGTTCGCGGAGCGCCTGCGCCCAGCGCGAGGTGGAGTCGGCCAGCAGCAGCACATCCAGCCCCATCTGGCGGTAATAGGCGGCCAGCGTGGCGGCGGTGTACACGGACGCCTCACGGGCGGCCACGGGCATCGAAGAGGTGTTGCAGATGATGATGGTGCGGTCCATCAGGGAACGGCCGGTGCGCGGATCCTCGAGCTCGGGAAATTCGCGGAGCATTTCGACAACTTCGCCGGCACGCTCGCCGCAAGCCGCGTAAATCACGATATCCACCTGCGCGAATCGGGACGTCGTCTGCTGCAACACCGTCTTGCCGGCGCCGAAGGGCCCGGGAATGCAGTAGGTGCCGCCGAGGTCGACCGGGAAGAAGGTGTCGATGGAGCGCACCTGCGTGACCATCGTCTTTTCCGGGCGGAGACGCTCGGCATAGCAGGTGATGGGCACCTTGACGGGCCAGCGCTGCATCAGACGGGCGGTTTCCTCGTTACCCGCCTCATCCGTCAGCACGGCAACGGCGTCTTCCACGGTATAATCGCCGCCGGGCACGATGGACTTGACCTTCCAGACGCCCTTGAGACCGAACGGCACCATGATGCGGTGCTTGAAGAGGCCTTCCGGAACGGTGCCAAGGGTGTCGCCGGCACGCACAGAGGCCCCCGCCTCCACCGAAGGCGTAAACGTCCATTTTCTGTCGCGGGGCAGCGCCTGAATGTATTTGCCGCGCTGCAGGAAGAAGCCGTAGTTCTCTGCGAGTTTGGGAAGCGGATTCTGGAGGCCGTCGAAAACCTGCGCAAGGAGTCCCGGCCCGAGCTCGATGGAAAGGAGCTGCCCGGTGAACTCGACCGCATCTCCGGCGGAAAGTCCCGACGTATCCTCAAACACCTGCATGTCGCAGGAGCGGCCGCGAATGCGGACGATTTCGCACATCAGGCGCGTTTCGCCCAGAATCGCATAGCCGATTTCGTTCAGAGAGACGGCATCCTCAAACGCCACCGTAATCAGGTTGCCGTTGATGCCCGTGATTTTGCCTTTGCTGCTCATCTCGTAAAAAAACCTTTCAAATTGCTTCGTCCGGGCGGTGCTCAGCGGCCGCCGGGCGCGTCAATGGCGGGTGCCGCCGCCCCCGTGAAGGCACGCATGCGCGCCTCGCCTTTGACCGGATCCGTGTGCGCCAGCTGACTGGCAATCGCAAGGCGGAGTCCGTAACAGAAAATGGCGTTGGCGGAAAAGGGGTCGGTGCCGGCGAGTTCCCCGGCCCACTCCCAGCGGATGCGGGCGAGCGCCTGTTCGCGCTTAAGCGGCGTATCCTCCTGGAATGCCGCGGCGACGGCATTTTCGAGCGCAACGCTCCAGCCGCCGTGGGGGCGGAGCCACTTCGCGGCATCTGCGGGAGCCGCATTGGCGTCGGCGGGAAGGCGTGCCGCGCGCAGCCGTGCAACGGCATTGCGCAGCTGCGTTTCGATGTCGCGCCACGCGCAGACGTAGGGATCCGCGCTTTCGCCGCCATCCAAAAGGGCGAGGAGCGTGGCGTTGTCGTGCGCGGAAAGCTGCTCCGCGCATTCCGCGCGAAACGTCTCCATCGTCCACTCCGGCGCCTCGCCGAACCGCTGAACCGGAAGGGTTGCCGCAAAATAGGGGTATGCCATCGCAGCCCCTCCTTATTTGCCGCTCTCGCTCAAAAGCTTGGCCAGCGCGGGGCGCAGCACCTGCTGCATCGCCTCCATCACGGCCTTGTCGGTGAAATCGTGCTCCACACGCCCGCCATCGATGCGGACGCTGATGCCGGCACCCACGTCGCGGTCGGCGACGACCTTGACGCCGCCGTTGACGGCATCGGCGAGTTTGGCGCGGGCGAATGCGCTGAGCTGCTCCGCTTCCGCCGGAGCAACGTGGAGTTCCGCATCGCCTTCGGTACCGAGCTGTTCAACGACCTTGAGCAGATACTGCTGCAGAAACGCACCCGTGAGGGTCGTGCGCACCTCGGCGGCAAGCACGCGCTCGAGCGTCTCCTGAACCGCCTGGCCCACACCGAGCACGATGTCGCGCGCCGACTGGCGGATGGACTGCTCGGAACGCGAGAGCAACACGGCCGCATCCGTTTCCGCCTTGGCTTTGGCTTCCGCGGCTTTCTTCTCGGCATCGGCGATGAGCGCCTTGGCTTTGGCTTCCGCGGCGGTAACAATCTCATCGGCTTTGGCATTCGCCTTATCTATGCCCTCACGCTGGATGCGATCCAGCAAAGACTGCAATTCTTCTGCCATAAAATTCATCTCCTTGGTTCGCGCGCCGGTGCGGCGGAACCGCTTGCTGAAAGACGCCCGGAATTCTCTCACACGCGCGTAGGGAAGTCAAGTAATCAAGTCTCGTTAAATAATTTCTCCCAAAGGCCTTGATTGCCGAAGTAAACGCACCTGATTCGATGCGTTTACTTTTGCAATCCTGGACGGGTCGGGGTTCGGGTGCTGCAATCGAGGCGGGGAAGGC
>CASFKR010000162.1 GCA_949295265.1 uncultured Verrucomicrobiota bacterium
CGCCTGCGCCACCAGGCGCGAGAGCGCCGCCGCATCGCCGGTCAGCGCCTCCGCCGGGAGCCCGCTGACGCCCGCGACCCTTCCGCGCGCCGCGGCAACGGCGCGCGCAAGCTCACGCAGCGCCTTCGCCGGCAGCTGCGCCGCTTCGAACGCCGTTTCGCCTTCGCGTGTTTCGCCGCGCCGCCAGGCTGTGACCGCATCCTCGCCGGAAAAGCCCGAAAAGGGCGCACATTCGTAGGCGATGGCTTGCGTGATTTCCGCTTCGCTCAGCCCAGCCAGCTGGCGGGAGGCAAGGTGAACCGTCTGGTAAAAGACGTCCTCCGCGAGAAGAAACACCTCTTCCCCGGAACGGAAGGCGCCGTCCTTCTGCGCCGCTGCGGTACGCAACGCCTCCGCGACGGCTTCCGGAGCCGTACGGGCGCCGCGCGCAAGCGGTTCAGAAAAGACGGGCGAAGTGCCGGATGCGGACGCCGGACGGGCCAGCAGCACGCGGTCGGCAAACAGAAAAAGGACGGTCATGGTTGGGCGGAGTCAGGGTGCGTCTTGCGCACCGCAAGAGAAGAAACGCCCGAGAGGCGGATCGGGTTCGGAGCCGGAGCCGTTTTTGTCTGCGCCCGGATCAGCCGGAGGATGGCGTCGAGAATTTCCTGCGGGGTCTGCCCGGCCGGATGCGGGAGTTTGCCGCGGAACCGCAGCGGGACACCGTCTCGGTAGAGGTAAAGTTTTCCTTCGCGCAAATCGATGCGGGAAATATTGCGCTCTGCGCTGAGAATGCGGGCGAGCGCCACCGTATAGAGGCGGCGCAGCGGCGCCGGGGAGGCGCCGAACCGGTCTTCCGTCTCGGCGCGCAACGCCTGGAGTTCATTTTCCGAGGCGCATTCGGCAAGACGGCGGTGGAACTGGATGCGCTGGCTGTCTTCCGCAATGTACAGATGCGGCAGATAGGCGCCGGAAGTTTCGTCCGCATCGGCGTCGGCACCCGCACCCATCGAAAGGAAGGGGAAATTCGCCTCCACATTGACGAGCAGGGGCGGCGGCTGTCCGCGGAATTGCGCAACGGCGCGGCGCAGCAGCTGGCAGTACAGCGTAAAGCCGACGGCGGAAATGTGTCCGCTCTGCTCGGCGCCCAGCAGGTTGCCGGAACCGCGGATGGAAAGGTCGCGCAACGCCAGGGACACGCCCGTGCCAAGCTGCGACGCGGATGCGAGCGCCTGCAGCCGTTCTTTCGCATCCGTCGTCAGCGGCACCCCGTGCGGCACCAGAAAAATCGCATAGGCCTTGAGCGAGCCGCGGCCGACGCGCCCGCGCAGCTGGTAGAGGTCGGCAATGCCGAAGCGGTCTGCCCGGTCGATGAGAATCGTGTTGGCGCGCGGGATGTCGATGCCGTTTTCGACAATGGTGGTCGAGAGCAGGATGTCGTAGCGGCCGTCTGCAAATTCGCGCATCACGCGGTCCGTCTCGCGCGGGCGCAGCTGCCCGTGCCCGACGCCGATGCGCAGATGCGGGAAGAGCGTCCGCAGGCGCGCATGAACCCGGTCAAGCGTCAGCACCCGGTTGTGCAGGAAGAAGACCTGCCCGCCGCGTCCGATTTCGCGGAGCACCGCTTTGCGGATGACCTCGTCGTCATCCTCGGCAATGGTCGTCTCCGTGGCGACGCGCCCGGGCGGCGGCGTGCGCAGCAGCGAAAGATCGCGCAACCCCGTGAGCCCCAGATAGAGCGTCCGTGGTATGGGCGTGGCAGAGAGCGTCAGGACGTCGACCTTTTCGCAGATTTCCTTGAGGCGCTCTTTGTCGCGGACGCCGAAGCGCTGCTCCTCATCGATGATGACCAGCCCCAGGTCGCGGAACGTTACACCGGGCCCCAGAATGCCGTGCGTACCGATGAGAATGTCGACCGCACCCGTGGCGGCGCCTTCGAGCGCCGCCGTGCGCGCCGCCGGGGACACAAACCGGGAATGAAGCGCCACCGTCAGCGGATAGGGCGCGAGGCGCGAGCGAAAGGTTTCGTAATGCTGCTGCGCCAGCACGGTGGTCGGCACCAGGAGTGCCACCTGTTTTCCCTGCATCGCAGCCACAAAGGCGGCCCGGAGCGCGATTTCCGTTTTGCCGTAACCGGCATCGCCGCAGACGAGGCGGTCCATCGGGTGCGCGCTCTGCATGTCCGCAAGGACGCGCCGGATGCACTCCGCCTGTCCCTCCGTTTCGCGATACGGGAAGCTCGCCTCGAACTCCTCGAAATACGGCGTATGCGCGTCGAAGGCATGCCCGGGCTGGCTCTTGCGCCGCGCCTGGCGCGTGAGCATTTCCAGCGCGAGGCGCTGCACCGACTGGGCGGCGGCGAGTTTTTCGCTGTTCCAGCGGCGCCCGCCCAGCGTGTGCAGGCGCACCGGCAGATCGCCGACGCCCGTGTAGCGCGTAATCAGGTTGGCTTGCGAAAGCGGCGCCAGGAGCCGTGCGCCGTTCGCATACTCCAGCACGAGCACCTCGCGGCGCTCGCCCGCAAAATCGATGGTCGTCGTGCCCCGGTAGCGCCCGATGCCGTGTTCCATATGAACCACGAGGTCGCCGGGCGCGAAATTTTCGAAAATTCGCGCGGCCAGCGTCTCCGTCGGGTCATCCGCCGTCAAATCTTCCAGCGCGTCGGTGGACAGCCCGAGCCCTTCGCCGTTGCGCACAAAGCGCTCTGTGAGGTCGTAGCCGCCGCGAAGCCGCTTCCGGAAACCGTACAGGTCGCACTGCGCCGCAAAGACGGCGCGCACAACGCCCCGGGTGGAAAGCAGCTGAAAACCGCCCGAAAGCGGTGCCGCGCACACCTCCCCTTCCCCGGCAGGAATTTCGCCCCGCAGATGCGAGGCGGCGCCCGCCGTGTCCAGACAGAAAAAGAGCGCCGTTTTCTGTGTGCGCCGCAGTGCGAACAGCTGCTCGAGCAGGGCCCGGCGCCGCGCCGCCATCACTTCGGGATCGGTCTGCACCGCACCGCCCGCCGCCAGCCCGTCCAGCGGCTGAAGCGGCAACGTCACCGCCGGCGCGCCATCGGGTCCCGGCTCCCCGAAGAAAAACTGCCGCACCCCCGCCCGCTTGTCCAGCGCGTCACGCACCGCACCCAGGCGCCGGTTGTCCGCCAGCCCGCCCGTTTCCGCAAAAGCCGCCGCTTCATTTTCCGCCGTCGGCCAGTCGAGCCACAGCACGATGGTCGCGTCCGGCAGATAATGGTGCAGCAACCCCCGCGAACGCGCCGGAAGTCGCCGCGGCGGAATGCGCAGACTCTCCAGCGGCTGATCCGAGCGCTGCGTCTCCGGATGGAACGTGCGGAGCGATTCGATGTCATCGCCGAAATACTCAATGCGGGACGGCACGCCGGCTGCCGTGGGCCACACGTCGACAATGCCGCCCTTGACCGCATAGATACCCCGCTCATACACCTCGGGGCCGCGCTGATAGCCATTCGCCTCGAGCCAAGCGACAAGCGCCTCGGGGCCTTCGTCCGGGCCTGGCTTCAGTTCCCGCGAGAGCTCATCGGTCCGGCGCGGGTCGGGCGAAGGCTGCAGCAGCGCCTGAACACAGGTGCCGATGAGGACGGGCGGCGGCGACTTCGCATCGAGAATCCGCAGCAGCGAAAGCCGCGCGGCAGCCGCTTCGGTATCATCCGCTCCGGAAAGCATCGGATAGGCGCGCAAATGTCCGTCGCGCCCGCGAAAAACCTCCGCATCCCCGAGAAAAGCCTCCAGCGCCGCCGGGTTCGGCGCAACGGCAAGCACACAGCCGCTGAACAGCGGATCGCGGTGGAACGCCTGCGCCAACGCACCCGCCGAGCCGCCCGGCAACGCCGGCGCAGCCGCACAGCGGAGCGTTCCAAAGGGCGCACGCAAACGCCGCGCCCACTCCGCATTCAGCCGTTCTCCACCCGCATGATTCATGCAAATATGCTACCAGAAAGCCCTGCCCGACGCCACTTCCGCCCCCGGAGGAAGCCCGCAGATGACACGATGGTGCAAGCCCCGGTTGCAGGGGGCGCTGCCGGTTCGCCCGGAGCGGCAGTCAGCGGCTTTTCCCGGCGGCAGCGTGCCTGGGCGATGCCGGCGTTGCGAAGTCAGTGAAACGCCGTACCCGCCCGGTCCTGGAGGCGGCAAAGCCCCGCTACCCCAGCACTTCGCGCCAGTCGGAGAGGGTGCGGGTCCTGGTGGAGAAAACGGCGCCGATTTTGTGGAGCGTGCGGGGATCGCCGGCGTAGGGCGTTGCGTAGCCGCTCTGCTCAATCTGCGCGAGAGCCTCCTCCACAGACTTGTCGACCTTGAACTCGAAAAGGTAGACGTGCTCCGGCGTTTCGACCAGTGTGTCGATGCGCCCCTGGGACGTATGCTTCTCCGTGTGGACCAGCTGACCCGTCAGCAGGAAGATGCTGGCG
>CASFKR010000163.1 GCA_949295265.1 uncultured Verrucomicrobiota bacterium
ATGAATTCGTCCACGCGCTGCAGCGCCGTGCGGGCCGCCGAGAGCGCGTCAAACGCGAAGTTGAGCGGCTGCCTGTACTGCGCGCCAATGAGCACAAAGCGGATTTCGCGCCCGCTCCAGCCTTTGGCCAGCAAATCGCGCAGCGTGTAGAAATTGCCGAGCGACTTGGACATCTTTTCGCCGTCCACGCGCAGGTGCGCGCAGTGGAGCCACGTTTTGACGAAGGGTTTGCCGTGGGCGCATTCGGCCTGAGCGATTTCGTTTTCGTGGTGCGGGAAGAGGTTGTCGATGCCGCCCGTATGCAGGTCGAAAGTTTCACCCAGATACTTGGCGGACATGGCGGAGCACTCGATGTGCCAGCCCGGCCGCCCGCGGCCCCACGGGGAATCCCAGGCGACGTCGCCGTCCGCCTCGTCCCATGCCTTCCAGAGCGCAAAGTCGCCGACGTTGTCCTTCGCATATTCGTCGTTGGAAATGCGGACGGAGGCGCGGAGCCCCGAGCGGTCGAGGTGCGCGAGCTTGCCGTACTCCGGATCTTTGGAGACGGAGAAGTACACCGAGCCGTCGGCCGCCTGATAGGCAAAGCCCTTGTCGAAGAGCTGCTGAATCAGGTCGATCATCTCCGGGATGTGGTCCGTGGCCGCCGGGTAGACCGTGGCCGGCTCGATGCAGAGCGTTTTGATGTCCTCGAAAAACGCCTGTTTGTAGGTGGCGGTGTAATCCCGCAGCGCAACGCCCGCCGCGCGCGAGCCCCGGATGGTTTTGTCGTCGACATCCGTGAGGTTCATGACGTGGCGCACCGTATAGCCGGCATATTCCAGCGTGCGGCGAAGGATGTCCTCGAAGGTGTACGCGCGGAAATTGCCGATGTGGGCGTAGTTGTAGACGGTCGGACCGCAGGTGTAGAGGCCGACGGTGTCCGGGTGGAGCGGTTCGAAGGGCTCGAGCGAGCGCGTGAGCGAATTGAGGAAACGGATTTCCATGGCAGGGGTGTGGCAGGGGCGTGTCAAGGACGGGGTGTCAGCAGGGCGACCGCCTGGGCGGCGATGCCTTCGCGGGCACCGATGGGACCGAGTTTTTCCATGGTGGTCGCTTTGATGGAGACGGCGGAAACATCGGTGTTCATAGCCGCGGCGACGCGGCGGCGCATTTCCGGGACGTGCGGTGCGATTTTGGGGGCTTCGGCGAGAATGGTGACGTCGGCATTGCCGACTTCGTAGCCCGCCTCGCGGATGCGGGCGCAGACCTGCGCGAGGAGATCGAGGCTGTCGGCACCTTCCCAGCGGGGATCGGTGTCCGGGAACAGGTGCCCGATGTCGCCGAGCGCGGCGGCGCCCAGCAGGGCGTCGCAGAGCGCGTGCACGGGCGCATCGGCATCCGAGTGCCCGAGGAGGCCGACGGGCGATTCGAATGCGACGCCGCAGAGAATCAGGCGGCGCCCGGGAACGAGGCGGTGGATGTCGTAGCCAAAGCCGATACGCATGAGCAGGGGTCCGGGGAGTTGCGGGATGACGGGTTGATTGTAGCGAAAAAGAACCGCGGCGGGCAGAAAATCTGCACCGCCGCGGGGAAGCCGGACGGAACCGGCGTGCGCGTGCTTATTCAGCCCAGGCGGGCAGTGCCTCGGGCGCGCTCTCTTCAGCCGGTGCGGCGGGGGCGGCGGAAACCGGCGCGGAGACCACATCGTCGATGAGGATTTCGACCTTCGCATCGTTGCGGAGGGAGTCGAAGTAGTTCTGCACGGCCTCCATGGCGCGCTCCTGCGTCATGCCGTACACGATCGAGTCGCGCACGTCCTCGAACTTGGTTTCCCCGGCGGGCGTGTGCTGGGTGACCTTGATGATGTGGAAACCGAAATCGGTGCGGACGGGCTCGCCGATGACGTCGACTTCCTGCGTGAAGGCGGCATCTTCGAATTCCTTGACCATGCGGCCGCGGCCGAATTCGCCCAGACTGCCGCCGGCGCCCTTGCCGGAGGGGCAGTCGGAGTGCTCCGCTGCGAGCTTGGCGAAATCGCCGCCGGCGAGGAGTTCTTCGCGGATCTTCGTGATCTTTTCCTGAGCGGCTTTGACGTCGGCTTCGGGCGCATCTTTGTCCACGCGGACGAGGATGTGAGAAGCGGTGACGAGTTCGGGACGCTTGGCGGCCTCGGGATTCTGCTGAATGACGAGGTCAAAGCGCTCCTTGGCTTCGGCATCGGTGACGGCGGGCAGCCCGTTGGTCTTCGAGGTCAGCAGACGCTCGAGACGGACATTCTTGTCGAGCACCTCCAGGAAGCCTTCCTGCTTCGAAAGTTCCTCGTAGGAGGGGGCATCGGGTCCGAAGCGCGTGGCAACGAGGTTGCGGCGGTCTTCTTCCGAAACGGGGCTCGTATCCTTCGAGATGATGTCGTTCAGGAGGTAATCATTGATGAGGAAGGTGATGGCGCGCTCGCGGATCTGCGGACGGATCGCGGGGATATCCTGCAAATCAATCTGATTGGCCATCGCCATGAGTTGCCGGCCCACGAACTCGTCGATCTGGGCGACGGTGATGGCATCTTTGCCGTTGATGCGGACGGCGATGGCGTTGGTGGAAGCGGCCGCTGCGGGTTCGGCGAGCACTTCCGCGATGGACGCCGCAACGGGCGTTTCATTGGTGGCAGCGGCGGCGGCCGTTGCGGGCTCGGCGAGCACTTCCGCGATGGACGCCGCGACGGGCGTTTCATTGGTGGCAGCGGCGGCGGCCGCTTCTTCTGCGGGGGCCGCTTTGCTGCAAGAGGCACAGAATGTGGCGCAAACCAGCGTGGTGGCGCTCAGAAAGCTCAGGGAAAAACGGGACATGGTTCAAAAATAGGGATGAAGGGTCAATCGTAAGGGTTGAAGCCTGGCTTCTCTCCGAAACGGATACGCCTCTATCATTCCAGAAACGGGGCATCGGGTCAAGTCAGCCCGGCCCGCAGATTTATCCCGGCGTTTTGAGCCATACGGAGAGGTTGTGAAACTCAGGCTCGCGATGAGGTAAGAAAATTGAGCCACACGGAGGGGCGAAGCCCCCTTCTGAAGTCTCCACGAACGTTCCGACCAAGGTGTCAAATAAGGACTTTTTCTCGGCGGCAGAGCCGCCTGAAAGAAATCAGCGCAACCATTGGAGCGACAGCAAAGTTATTTTACTGAACTTTCGGATGAAAAAGTATTGGCGGACTATTCAAGAGTATCTAGTCTTGAAAATGGGCTCCAGAAGCCATCTTTCAAGATTCCGGAATCATTTATCCCGAAAAAAAAAACAGAATAAGCCTGGGCCCGCGCGCGGCGGGGCAGCCGGGGCGTCAGGGCCTGGGGGGCTGCTGAACGCGCTCGAGGATGATGATGTCGCGAACGCCGGGGGCAAAGCGGGGCGGCGGGCGGCGTTTGGCTTCCGCGTGGCTTTCGGGATCGGGCGGCGGGGGGGCTTTCGGCGCGTTCAGCGCGGGGCCGTCGGGCGGCCCGGGTTCGGGCGGCCCGGGTTCGGGCGGCGCGTCTGTGGCGCTTTTCGGCGGGCCGGGTTTCCGGTCCGGCGGCGGGTGGCGCGGCGGTTTTTCGCCCCAGATGCGGTTGGGGCGGAGCCCGCCGATGATGACGGGGGCATCTCCGGAGGGACGCACCGTCGTGTTCAGAATCTTGTACTTGCGGTGGAAAACCGTGAGCGAGAGGGATTCGCCCTGCGGCTGGAAAATGAGGCGGTAGGGCTTGAGCGGGGTTGCAAACAGCGTCTTCGGGTAGGGAAAGACGGATTCGTGCAGGAGGATGCAGCTGCGCAGGTTGAGGTTGCGCATGAGTACGTCCGCGACATCCTGCAGCTCCGGGGAGATTTCACCTTCGGGCTGTGTGCGGGCCAGGCGGACGCGCAGAAAGCCGGTTTCTTCCGCAGCGGCGGGAAACGCGAGGAAAAGCGCGGCAAGGAGGAGAAGAAGGCTGCGGTGTATCATGGCGTATCTCCCGGCAGGGACAGAGAAGCCGTTTCGGCTTCGGGGGCTTCTTCGGTTCCGGTTTCCGCCGTCGTTTCCGCCGATTCGTCATCGAGAATCCACAGCACGACGGAAGCGGTGTCCTCATCGAAGAGAACAGAGGCGCCGAGAACGTCTCCGGCATTGATTTCGTAGGTTTCGATGGAGGGACCCCAGGCGGGGCCTGCGGAGGCGGGGGCGGGGCCCAGCAGGAACATGCCGGCGAGGCAGGCGGCCAGACCGGCGGCGACGCCCGGCAGGGTGGCAATGGCTTTGCGGAGGCGGGTGCGGCGGGCGGCGAGCCGCTCGGCGCGGATGCGGCGGCGCACGTTGCGCCAGAAGAGGTCGGGCGGTG
>CASFKR010000164.1 GCA_949295265.1 uncultured Verrucomicrobiota bacterium
GGCTGACGGCACCGGTCCGTTTTCTGCGGGTCCTTCCGGAAAACCGCAATCCCCAGACACTCGTCCTACGGGACCTCGCCCTGACCCCGTAACGAACGGACGGCCTCCTTCCGATTGGCTTTCATGACGCGCTTTCATCTCTTTTTGTTTCTCCGCAGGGTTTTTCCATGGCTGCTTGCCGTGGTGACCCTTGCGGCGGGAGGGTCTGCGTTCCGGGGCTGGATCGAATCTGCGCAGAAAGGCTATGCGGACTTCGAGCGCCAAGGATTCAGCCACAGCGGGTTGCTCTTCGGCGCTACCCGGTCGGCGGCATCCGCTTATCTGCCCCCGGATGCCTCCGTCTTTCTGGTGCATAAGCCGAAATCTGCGGGCGGGAGCGAACTTCGCTTCCGGCAACTCATGCTCGCCTGGCTTCAGTGTCCCGAACCGGTCCGTTTCGGGGAGAAGCCCGATGATGCAAACTGCATCTTCGCAGAAGCGGACACCTTCTCGCCGGAGACGGACGGGGACGGACTCCCGAGCCACATCCCCGTTTTCGAGGAATACGGGTGGCGGCTCTGGGTGCGGCACATCCTCAGCCCGCCGACCGAAGCGGAAAAGGCTGCGCGAACCATTCCAATCCATCGGGAGTTTCCCGGGACCATCGGGGTGGTCGCCCTCGCCGTTCTTGGCGCCGTCCTCTGGCGACGATGGGATGGTGCACTTGCCGCGCTTCTTTTTCTGTCGGCTGGAACCGGGTTGCTCCTGCTCCTCGGGCTCCCGATTCGGGCTCCGGCCGTCTCGGTGCTTTCCGCACTCACGCTCCTCCTGCTGTTCCTGACTCGCCGCGCCGGAGCGGTGGCGCGCCCCGCCACTGAGAACCCCGGAGGCGGAGGTGCGGAGCAGGGCGGCTGCCGGATCCCCATGGTTGTGACCGCCGGTGTTGCGCTGTTTTTCACGGCACTGGTCGCATGGATGGCCCTGTCGCACAACTTCTCCTCACCGGCCTCAATCGGCGTTTTCGGCGGCCGTGCAAAACTCTTCTATCTGGCCGGCATTCCTCCCGGACTGTTCACGGATCCGGCCTACCGCTTTCTTGAACCGTCCTATCCGCCCGGTTCCGCCCTGATTTTCCTTGCCTCCTACGGCTTCTCCGGCTGTTGCGGCGAACGGCTTCCGCAGCTGTTTTCCGCACTGGCGATGGGACTCGTCCTCTTTCGTCTGCTCCTTGCGGCCCGGCATTCTCCCGGACTCGTCTGCTGGATTCTCGCGTTTTTCCTCTGCCCGACCACGCTTCTTCTCGCAACGCAGGGTTATGCGGAGCCGTTTGTCCTGCTTTGCCTCCTGTCCGGATGGGAACGGACCCGGGACGGAGCGGACCCTCTCCCGGCCTGGATTCTCGCGGGTGCCGCCGGCTGGTTCAAAAATGAGGGGCTCCTCTATTTTCTTCTGCTCTGGGGATGCACCCGCATATCCGGCGGCCCGAAAGCGGCCTCGCTCCGGAGTCTTGCCGCCGGAATTCTCCTCCCTGGCGCGTGGTTCATCGGCAGTCGGCTCCTCGGGGCTGAAATACAGGATTACGCGCCGGTCTGGACCTGGAATCCCGCACGGGGATGGGAGGCGGTTCTTGCCGTCTTCTCCTGGGGATTCGGAGATGCCTGGCGCTTCGCCTTCGTTTTTCCCGTCTTTTCGGCAGGACTCCTTTTTCGGCTCTTTTTCCGTGTTCCCCCGCTCCCGCACGGCTCCCGCGTCCTCTTTCTCTTTTCCGTCCTCTGTCTTCCCGCTTTTGTACTCATCTACGGGTGGAGCACGGCGCCCGATTTTTTCTGGCATTTGATCAGCAGTCTGGACCGGCTTCTCTGGACGCCCGCGCTCATCTTCCTTCTGGCATTCGCCAGTTCCGGCAGCCGAAACACGGCGGAGCCCTCCCTCTGTCGCGGGTTCGCTGGCTGAGCGCGCTCCCCGTCGGCTTTGCCCCGATGATTCCGATTCCTCCAATCATTCCGATACAATCCCGTGCTCTGCGTCTCTGCTGGAAAAATAACGCCTCAAAACCCGGGAAAACCTGGAAGGAGATTGAGCCAAGCGAAGAGTGAAGGGGAGAGGATTGAGCCAAAATGGGTGAGCCAAAAGAAATTTTGGTTTTGTCCGGCTTTTGGCATTGACCCGGCGGATTGCCTGATGCTAATTTGGCTCTGTTATCCCACGCTCCCACACCGGCTTTTCTCCGGGCGGTCCGGGGAAAATCCTCAAAATTTCAGCATTTCTCCTGTTTTATCAAGGTTTTCCGATGCAAAAGCTGCTGTTCACCGTTCCAGTTCTGCGGACATTGCGCCGTATGGCTCTCTGTACGGTCCTGTTGCTGGCGGGGTCCGTTTTGGCGCAAGATCCGGCGCAAAAACTCCGCATTGCCTGCGCCGGAGACAGCATTACGGCCGGGATTGGCGCAGCCAATATGAAAGCCGACAGTTATCCGGCTCAGCTGCAGCGGCTCCTGGGCGATGCATACGAAGTGCTGAATTTCGGGGTCGGCGGGCGCACCCTGTCGCGCCAGGCGGATCCGTACGCCTTTTCGCCCGCGCTCCAGGCGCAGCCGGATATCGTCATCTGCACGCTGGGGACGAATGACTGCAAGCCGTATTGCTGGCCGAAGCACAAAAATGCTTTCGTCAAGGATTACACCGAGCTCCTGCTGCTCTTCCGGAAACGCAATCCGGCGGTGAAGCTCTTTGTGGGGCTTCCCCCGCCCGCCTATGAAGACCGGTGGGGCATTTCGGAGCGCGTGCTGGCGGAGGAGGTGCGTCCGGCCGTGCGCGCCGTTGCGGAAGCGGCCGGTGCCGTGCTCATTGATTTCGACACCCCGATGCGCAATGCCGCGCACCTGTTTGCGGATAAAATCCACCCCAACGCGGACGGTTATGCCAAAATGGCGGAAATCGCCGCCAAAGCGCTGCGCACCCATCCCTGATGTTGTCCCGGAATCCCGGCGGAGACCGCCCGGGATGCTTTGGAGAAGCTCTCATGATTGAACACCGAAGTCCAACCCGCGCCCGGGTTTTCGCCTGGCTGGAAACGGGGATTGCCCGGGGCGAATTGCGTCCCGGCGCGGCCATCCCGTCCGAGCGGACCATTGCCGCCGCGCTGGGCATTGCGCGCAATACGGCGTCCAGCGCGCTGGCGGAGGCGGAGAAGCGCGGCATGCTCGTGCGGCGCTCCCCGACGGGGCGCAAGCGCTTTCTCGTCGACAGCCGCCGCGATGCCGCCGGTCCGGCAGCCCTGCCCGCGCTGACTTCGCCCACGCTGCTGGTGATCAGCGACCTCAATCCCTTTCAAGGGACGGGCTCCGTTCCGCGCTGGAGCGACCGCTATCTCTCCTTTGACCTGCTGTCGACGCTCACGGCGGCCGGGCACCACGTGATGATTGTCAACAATGAGACGCTCACGGCGCGCGACCTCAACAACCTGTTCGTCTCGCCGCCCTCCGGCGTCATCATCACGACGACCATCAGCGAAAATCCGCATGCGGCCCGGGCGCTGACGCTCTGCCGCGAAAACGGCGTCCCCGTGGTCGTCTACGGCAACAACCCCTCCCTGCGGGAGTACGACCGCGTCCATGCCGACCACAAGGAGGGCGCCAAAATGCTCACGCGCTGGCTCGTTGCGCACGGATGCCGCCGCATTGTCCCGCTCTTCCCGAACGGGCTGAACATCTACTGGACGCGCCGCCGCTACGAAGGCTATGCGGAAGCGATGAAGGAAGCGGGTCTGGAGCCGTCCGTCTGCCACGAATACAAATCGGCGGACGTCGATTTTCTGCCGCCCGAGCAGGAATTCCAGGTGTATCGCGGGCTGGTGCTGACGAAGCTCATCCCCATCCTGCGGGAGGGCGCGGACGCAATCATGTGCCTGACGGACCACGTGGCGCGGCTCGTCATTTCCGCCCTGCGCGTGCTGGGCAGGGAGCCGAACCGCGACGTGCTCGTCACGGGCTACGACAACATTGCGGAGGACCCGGTTTATGCTCCGATGGAGCCGGAGGGGCCGATTGCCACGATTGACAAACACAACGAGCGCACGGCTGAAGATCTGGCGCGGCTGCTGCTCGACCGGATGGCGGGGCGTCTGCCGCCGGAACCCCAGCGCCGGACCCATCAGCAGGAGCTCATCGCCCATGTTCCGGACGACTTCGTTTTTACGCCGCATCCGTAACGGCGGCCCGTTCCTGCGCCGCCTGGCGGTCGCGGTGCTGACGCTGGCCCTTGCGGGGACCTTGCGTGGCAGCGGCGTGGCACCGGCGGCGGAAAGCGGGCGTGCGGCGCGGGTCGTCGT
>CASFKR010000165.1 GCA_949295265.1 uncultured Verrucomicrobiota bacterium
TCCATCTCGTTGCCGATGCTCCAGATGAGCAGATTCGGCTCATCCTTGTAGAGCGCAACCATGTGCTCGACCTCGCGCAGCTGCTCATCGAGCTGACGCTGGTTTTTGTAGCTCAGCCCCTGATTTTCCGGGCGGACCCAGTAGCCGAGCGAAACGGCCAGCCCATACCGGTCGGCATCTGCAAATTCCTTTTTGCCCTCGGTGTACGACCAGGTGCGGAAACTGTTGCCGCCGCGCGCCTTGAGCACGTCCTTGGGACCGCTGCCGCCGACGCCGCGGATGAAGAACGCCTCCCCGTTGCGGGTGAGCTGATAGTGCCCGGGGGCGGTTTCGACGACTTTAACGACGGAGGGGGCTCCCTTGGCGGCAGACGATGCCGGGGCACCGGCCGTGAAAGCGGTCAGGACGGAGAGCGCGGCGCAAACCGCCGCGAGTGTTTTATGCGAGATGGAGTTCATTCCGTGGAACGAGAATAAGGGTTGAAAGAATGAGACCAGAGCCGGACGCGAAGGACGCGAGAGAAAGGAGCGCCTCGCGCCCGGTAAGATGATAGCGTTCCGGCACACGCACGGCCAGGGAGGTTCTGCGAGCCGGCGGGCGCCGGGAATCCGGAGCCCGCGGAAACGGCGGGGACGGGGGTGTGCCGGAACGGGGGTCGCGGCGCGAACACGCCGCGACCGGAAAGGAACATCAGTGGATGAACAGAATGGTCGGCATAACCGTGACCTCCAGGGTGCCCTCCCCGACGAGCAGGTCGGGCAGGTCGGCGGCCGTGTAGAGACCGGAGCCGCAGGGCTCATCGGCGACAGTCAGCGCAACGCACTTGACGTCCTTGCCATTGAGGTAAATCTTGGCGCCGGCATCAGCGGTAATGGTGCCGAGGACGCAGTTGGCCGTGGCGCGGACGCGCGCCGTCGCCGCAAGGGCGAAGTCGAGGTGGTTGAGCCGCTCGGCGGTGTTCTGCGCGGCGGGAATGGCCGTGCAGTAGACCGTACCGGCGGAGAGTTCGCCATCGATGGCCTCGCCGTTGGCGATGACCACAACGCCGCCATCGGCGGTGTGCTCCGCATCCTGGAACAGGACGGTGCCCGCGCCGGCGGTGCTGTACGCTGTGGGATACCCGGAGCCGCCGAAGGCGGAGAAGGTCACCGCAGCATCGGCCACGGCGCCGGACTTGACGCTGCAACGGATGCGGCCGCCTGCACCGGAGCCGCAGTCGGCGGTGCTGCCGCCGTCAGCGGAGACCGTGCCGCTGCCAGTGAGGGCGCCGGCGACGATGTTGACCGTGCCGCCGGAGCTGGAGCCAAAGCAGGCAACCGGATTGTTGTAGCCGAAACCGTCGGCGGAGATATCGCCGTCGAGGGTGAGGGTTCCGTTGACGGAGAGGACGATCAGGCCGCCACCGGCGTAGTAGTTGTTGTCGCCATGACCGGCGGAGCCGTAGGAGAGCGGATTGAGGATGCTGCCGTAGGTGACGCCGTTGGCACCGGCTTCGCCGCCGTGGGAGGCGCCGAGGCCGACCTCGTCGGCGATGCGCGCCGCATAGCCGGGACCGGCGTTGAGGTAGCCACGGGCCATGCCGTTGGCTTCATTGAGGCCGCCATTGCCGGCATTGAGCTGGGCGGCGGCGCCAACCGTCATGTTGCCGCCGACCGTGACGGCGAGCGCATAGGCGGGCTCTTCGGCCGGGCCATCGTGCATCCAGCGGCCCTTTTCGAGGACCACATCGCCCGTGACGGTGAGGGGAGCTTCGAGGGAGGTCTGGAAGGTGACGGCGATTTCGCGCGTCGAGGAGCTGTCGGGCTGATACCAGCCGGCAACGGTGGTGGTCATGGAAGCGGGCCACGTCAGGTCCGACATCGCGATATCCGGCGTCACGAACACGGTATCGCCCGCCGCCGGGACGGTGCCCAGCGACCAGTTGGCGGGATCGGTGCCATCGGCGGTGTTGCCGAGGAAGGTATTGACGTGATCCTTGGCGAGATGGACGCTCTGATCAAAGACGGCCCAGGTGGCGAGGCCGTTCGCATCCACGATGGCCATGCCGAAGTAGTAGACCTGGCCTTCCGTGACGGGCACGGTGGCGCCGTAGGACGTGCCGTCGGTGGCGCGGCCGAGGTTCTCGCTGTTGGTCCAGCCGGAAACTTCGTAGCCGCCGTTGGTTTCGCCCCAGTAGAGGTAGACGTTGGCGGCGGTGGCGCCAGCCGTTGCAACGCTGGCGATGACGGAGGCTTCGTAATTGTTGATGTTGGAAACGGTGGCGTAGCCGTTCCAGGAGGCGGCGCCTTCGGCGGTGGGCGTCACGTAGACGGAGGCATAGGTGTTGCCCTCTTCGTCCGTCGTCTGCTCCACAGTAAAGGCGTCAGCGAAGGCCGTCTCGGACATCGTCTCGCCGCGGTAGAGGATGGCGCCGGTGCTGACGTAGTTCGTATAGACGTCGGCGGGATCGATGCCGAAGAAATTGATACGCGCGGTGGAACCCATCGGGAAGTTGACGGCGCCGCCGCCCACCCAGTAGCCATTGTTGGCGGTGGAGGTCGTCGTGATGGTGCCGCTCTCAAAGGTCAGCATAGAGCCGACCGCCTGGCAGGCGAGGATGGAGCAGGTGATATCGGCGCCGGAGAGCGTCTTGTTCATCCCCCACTGGAATTCGCCGCCGATGGTGATGACGCCGCCTTCGATGGTATCGCCGGCGGCGTACAGGTAATTTCCGGTGGCGGAGAGCTCGGTAGTGCCGCGAATGGTCAGGCTCATACTGCCGTCCACGGGGAGCGTACCGTCGTATACGGCGTTGTCGAGCAGCAGGTTCCAGCCCGTACCGGCTACGCCGCCGCGAATCGAGATGGTGCCGCCATCCGTGACGTTGATGCTGCCGCCGGCGGGCCATTCGATGGCATTGGCGACGCCATCCGCACTCTGGAAGATGGCCGTGCCGCCATGCACGTTGATGACAGGCGGCGTTCCCGCGGAGGAGCCCGTGACCACATTGCTGTGGATCAGTGCGCCGCCTTCATAAACGTTGATGACGGCGCCGTCGGCATAGCGGATCTGCCCCGCTTCGCCCCAGTTCCAGGTGCCGGAGATGTTCATCGCCGACCGGATGCTCGGCCAGGAGACGACCGTTTGCAGGAACGACGCTTGCGCGCCGAGCGTAACCGAACCGGCGGGTGAAAAGTCACCCTCTTGGGAGTACAAAACGGGGCCATCGCTGGCGGAAATAACGATATCGTGCTCCGTTGCGGCCGCCGGTGCGGTCAAAGTGTCCCAGTTCCCGTCTGTGAACCACAGATTGTCCCCTGCGTTGCCCGTCCAGGTGACGGTGTCCGCAGTCGCGGCAACGGCCAGGGTGCTCAGGCCGATGGCCAAGAATTTCCTCATCATGTTTCCTGTCTTCCTATCCAGAGATTGGATATTCGAATTGAATGCGATTTTGATTCCAGTTCTTTTTTTTTTTTTTGCCACCCCGGAAGCCGGGAACGCACGCCCGGCGCCGGGGACAAGGCCTGCCTATCTCAAGCCCGGCAAAAAAGAAGATATGCTTCGATCAGTAAGTGTCCCGGCGGAGAAGCCGGGGGGAAATGCTCAACCGCACGTTGGGCGCCGAGGGGTCCTCGAGGCGGCGGAAGAGCGTCTGAACGGCCTGGCGGCCAATCTGGCGCAGGTCAATGGAAACGGTGGACAAACGGGGGCGGAATGCCTCCCCCATGGGAATGCCGTCAAAACCGATGATGCGAACCTGCTCCGGGACCCGGATGCCGGCTCCCGTCAGTTCGTCCAGCGCACCGAGCGCCATCTCATCGTTGAAGCAGAAAATGGCCTTGGGCAGCGGGGCACCGCTGCTCAGCAGCGTATGCGCCGCTTCGCGGCCGCCAAGGCGCGTATAGTGGCCATTGAGGACCGACATCGGCGCATACCGGAGCCCCGCCTCCGAAAAGGCGCGGCGCACGCCCGCGACGCGGTCCGTCACAGCGTCATCCGATGAGCCCGTAATCATCGCGAAATCGTCCCAGCAGCCCGATTCAATGAGCAACTGGCCGACTTCCTGCCCGCCATACTCATTGTCGATGCAAATCGAATCGCACGGCAGCCCGCGCGCCTCGAAGTCGACCAGCACCGCAGGCGGACCCGACCGCACAAGCCGCGCGAGCAGCACGCGGTCGAACGGCCCCATGTAAATCATCGCATCAGTCGGCGCGGAATCGCGAATCTCCGCGAGTTCCTCCGGGCGCATCATCCCGACCGCATAAATCAGCAGATTGGCGCCGTATTCCGGCAGCGCCTCATTGATGC
>CASFKR010000166.1 GCA_949295265.1 uncultured Verrucomicrobiota bacterium
CGCGATGGCCGCGGCGACGGCGGCGGCGGGGTGCGCCGGATTCATCGGCTGCATCCGCATCGCCGGCGGCGGGGCGGGGACGGCGCGCGGGGAAGAGGGCGTCGCGGTCCTCCGGAACATCGCCGGGGAAACCGCCGCGCGACGCTTTGTCCGGATTGACGGGGATATACGTGCCTTTGCGGTCGGGGTGGGGTTGTGCCACGTATTCCTCGAAGAGGCGGTCCCATTGGAGGAGGACATCGCGCGCTTCGCGGTCATTTTCGGCTTTGGCCGCGATGTGCCAGAGCGAGCGGGCCGTGTTGAACCAGGGGAGGGAGAGGGCGCGCTTCCGGCGGGCGTCGCTGCGGGAGGCGTATTGCGCGAGCGAAGCGAGGATGTCCGCCAGGTCGTAGCACAGGGCACGCGGGACGCGCCAGCCGGGGGTGCGGAAGGGGGTGACGATGATTTCCTCGACGAGCCCCCGCGCCATTTCCAGCGGGGAGGTCCGGTTGTCGGCTGCACGAAGGGCTTCGCGGAAGAGCGGTGTGAGGAGCGTGGCGAGGCGGATTGCGTTTTCCTGCACGTAGCGCGGGGATTCGCGGTGTTCCGTATCGAACGTTTCCGCGGCTTCATCGAGCGCCTCCAGATAGGCCCAGAGCGGCGATTTCCTGCCGCCGGAGCGCTCCACATAGTCGCAGACGGCGGGCAGGACGTGGCTCATGAGCCCCGTTTCCCAGAGCCGGCCGAGTGCTTCGCGGGATTTGGAGAAGGTGAAGAGGCGCAGAATTTCATCGAACACGCGCGGGCGCGAGGCGTCGGCAATGTGCGCACCGTGCCGCTCAATGGCGCGGACGGAATCCGGGTGAATCGAGAAGCCGAGGCGCGAAGAGAGGCGCACGGCGCGGAGCATCCGCACGGGGTCTTCCTGAAAGCGGACGGCGGGATCGCCGATGCACCGGAGCACCTTTTTGCGCAAATCGTGGAGGCCGCCCGTGTAGTCGACGATTTTCTCCGTCTGCGGGTCCCAGAAGAGCGCATTGACGGTAAAATCGCGCCGGTATGCGTCTTCTTCGGGCGAGCCGTAGGTGTTGTCCTTATCCTGATAAAGGGAATCGCTGTTGACGGAACGCGAAGGCTCCTCGTCGTTCGGCTCGGGGTCGCGCCGGAAGGTGGCCGTTTCAATCTGCTTCTGCCCGAAGCAGATGAGCACGAGTTTGAAGCGCCGCCCGATGACGAAGGCATTGCGGAACAGGCGCCGGATCTGGTTGGGGCGCGCATCGGTGGCGACATCGAAGTCTTTCGGGACGCGCCCGAGCAGCAGATCCCGTACGCCGCCTCCGACGAGATAGGCGGTGTATTTTTGGGACGTGAGACGCCGCAGCACGGAAAGCGCGTCCGGATCAATGTCGCGGACGGATATGGTGGCTGCAGGACGGAAACGGTCGAAAAAAGACATAGAAAAAAAAAACAGGATAGCGGGCGGCGGATGCGCTGTGCCCGCAGGAGATCAGCAGAGTCAGTCAGGGCCGGGACGGGAAGCGGCGCAGGAGGTTGAAAAACAGCAACGTGTCCCGAACGGGGCGAATGTGGCTTTTTTCCGTTCCGTACACGGTCGACACGGCGGTTTCCGCAATGGTCAGTCCGGCCCGATGGGCGCGCAGCAGCAGCTCCGAGTCGGCGGCAAAGCCGACGGATTCCGTTTCCAGGGCGCAGGGAATGGCGGCGCGGGAAAGGAGGCGGAAGCCGCATTGCGTGTCAGAGATGCGTTGCCCGATTTTACGGGACAGCAGCCAGCTCATGAAGCGGTTGGTCAGCAACCGGATGAACGGCATCGTTTTGGTATCCGCCATCCGGCTGCCCACGATGACATCGGCTCCGGTCTGGCGGAAGGCGTCGATGAAGCGGGGGACCTCCTGGGGGAGATGCTGTCCGTCGCCATCCATCAGCACCACGGCATCGTAATCATGTTCGCGGGCGTAGCTCAGTCCGGTGACCATGGCGGCGCCTTTCCCCTGATTGCGGGGGTGGACGATGACGGTCGCGCCGGCGTTTCGGGCGATTTCGGCGGTCTGGTCGGGCGAGCCGTCATCGACAACGAGAATGTCGGCATCGGCACTGGAGAGGCCCTGCACAACAGTCGCAATGTGTTCTGCTTCCCGGTAACAGGGAATCAGAACCAAAATGCGCGGAGCGGATGAATGGGTAACGGGTTGCATGTCCGTCCAAATTAAAGCAAAAAGGGTGCCATTGGGCAAGAAGTTCCCGCCGCCTGCAGAGCCGGGCGGCTTCTCAGGCGGCCGCCTGGACGGGACACTCGGCGGTGTCCTGTAGAAACAGGGAACCAAACTTGCTATACTGGAGCCATGAACGAAAGCCGTAAACTGCCGATTGGAATTCAGTCCTTCGAAGAACTCCGCACAGAGGGATACCTCTATGTGGACAAGACGGATTTGGTTTACAAGCTGGTTACGGAGGGCAAGCAGTATTTTCTGTCGCGCCCGCGGCGTTTCGGCAAGAGCTTGCTGACCACGACCTTCCGCGCCTACTTCAGCGGTCAGAAAGAACTTTTCAAGGGCCTCGCCATCGAGAAACTGGAAACGGAGTGGAAGAAGTATCCGGTCTTCCATCTGGATTTCTCGCGCACGGGCGATTCATACGCGGACGTGGTGAATCGCTTCACCGTTTGGATGAAGAAACTGGACGAGCAGTATGATTGCAAAACCGCCGATTATCCGAATCTTGCCGAACGGTTTGGCGCACTTGTTGAGGAGGTCTCCCGTAAACAGGGGCCGATTGTTTTTCTCGTCGATGAGTATGACAAACCGCTCCTCGGAGCGAAGAGCGAGGAACGTGAGCGTATCCGTTCTCTTTATAAGGCGGTTTTCGGCAATCTGAAAGGGCTGGGTGAGTATTTCCGGTTTGCCTGGCTGACCGGTATCTCGAAGTTCGCAAAGGTTTCCATCTTCAGCGACCTCAACCAACTCGATGTCATTTCGATGGACGAGGACTATGCGACGCTTTGCGGGCTTACGCAGGAGGAAATCGAAACAAACTTCGGACCGGAGATCGAGGTTCTCGCCAAGAAACGGCAGCTGACTCGAGAGGCTTGTCTGGCGCGACTTCGCAAGACGTATGACGGCTATCGCTTTCACCCGGATGGTGAGCGCGTCTACAATCCCTTCAGTTTGCTTTATGCTTTCAAGAAAAAGGAATTCGGTACCTACTGGTTTGATTCCGCAACCCCGTCTTTCCTGATTGCCGTACTCCAGAAAAACGTTGACCAGCTCCGGGAACTTCCAGAGCAGGACAGGATTTCCGTCAACGCCGCCACGCTCACCAGCGCGTACGAGGACAACAACGATCCGCTGACGTACCTTTACCAATCCGGATATCTGACCATCAAAAGTTACGACGCAGAGTTCCTGCGGTACACGCTCGATTTCCCGAATGACGAGGTTCGCTACGGTTTCCTGAACGCCCTGATTCCGTACGTCACGGACAAAGCCTTTGCCAACAGTGAGAAACTCGAAATTGCCGAAATGGCTTATGATTTCAAGGTCGGCAACACGGCGTCTGTCATGCAGCGGTTGCAGAGTCACCTCTCCAAACTTCCGTATCCCGAAGGACCGGACGCGGCGTTGAAGGCGGAGAGCGTCTTCCGCAACGTGGTCGCCAGCATCTTCCTGCTGGCGGGTCAGCTTGTTCACACGGAAAAGCACACGTCTCAGGGGCGTATCGACAGCGTTGTCGAAACGCCTGAGCACGTCTATATCTTCGAGTTCAAGGTCGACAAGCCTGTGGAGGAGGCGCTCGAGCAGATTGAGCGCAACGGCTACGCCAGGCCCTATGCGGGCGATTCCCGCACCCTCCACAAAATCGGCGCCGTTTTCTCGACCAAAACCCGTACTCTCTCCGACTGGCGCGAAGTCCTGGGGCGGGGCGGCGGTGCCGCCTTTTCTGCCGGTCGGCGTTAACCGCCCGGCCTTGGGTGCCGGCTGATGAGTCGACCGCCCACTCCGAGGGCGGAAAGCCTGTGCCTGGGAAAGCGGAATCATCGGAGGCGCATCCTGCAAGGTTGCCGTTGGCCAGGCTTATCCCGGATTTTTGAACCACACGGAGGAAGGTTGTGAAACTCAGCCTCGCGATGAGTTAAGATAATTGAAGCCACACGGAGTAGCCCCCTTCTGAAGTCTCCACGAACGTTCCGACCAAGGTGTCAAATAAGGACTTTTTCTCGGCGGCAGAGCCGCCTGAACGAAGTCAGCG
>CASFKR010000167.1 GCA_949295265.1 uncultured Verrucomicrobiota bacterium
TGTCATTTCCGCAGACAGGACACTTCATGACCCGTTTCCTTTCTTCTCAGCCGGGGGCTGATAACTGCTTAAAAATCCAAGTTCTCCCGCGGTGGCAGGGGCGTGGCAGAGGCGTGGCAGCGCCGTGCGCAACGGCCAGGGTTCCAGCCGGGAATGCCCGAGCGCCGGGAGATTGCACCAGAAAAATGAAATCCAGGGCTCTGCGCTCACCGGGACCTCCACGGATGCCGGGAGTTCCATCGCAAAGAGCAGATTGATTTCGAAGACGGCGTGCTCCCCTTCCCCGAAATGGTGCTCCACCGCACCGAGAAAAGCGCCCGCCGAAGCCTCGAGCCCGAGTTCCTCGCGCATTTCGCGCACGAGCGCATCCCGGGCTCCCTCCCCCGGCTCGATATGCCCGCCCGGCAGATACGCACGCGCGCCGTCGGCGGGCGCACACAGCAGGACGCGACCGCCCCGCAGGCAAACGCCGCGGACAATCACCTCGTGCGTGCACTCGCACCCCTTGTCGGGCGCGGCAGTGTTGTCGGGTATGGAATCTTCCATGAGCGGAGAAACCGTTTTACGGTTCGGAGGAGAGAAGACAGCCGCCGGAAGCCCGGGCAGGGCGGACCGGCGGCCGGGGGAATGGGCCTGAGAAGCCGCCGGGGGCTCAGGCCTTGCCGGCCAGGCGGGCATTCATGGCGGCGGCAGCCGCGCGACCTTCGCCCATGGCAAGGATGACCGTCGCCGCACCGAGAACGATGTCGCCACCCGCGTACACGTTGCGCATGCTCGTCTCGTGGTTTTCATCCACGATGATATTGCCGCGCTTGTTGACGGCGAGTTCCGGCGTGGTCGACGGCAGCAGCGGATTGGAAGAGTTGCCGATGGCCACAACGACGCAATCGACATCGACCGTGAATTCGCTGCCTTGAATCGGCACCGGGCTGCGGCGCCCGGAGGCGTCCGGCTCGCCCAGTTCGTAGCGCAGCACTTCCATGCCGCAGACGATGTCACTTTCGTCGCCGAGAATCCGGACCGGGTTCTGGAGCAGGTGGAAAGCGACGCCTTCCTCCTTGGCATGCTCGATTTCCTCGGCACGGGCAGGCATCTCGCTTTCGGTCCGGCGGTAGAAGAGCTGAACCGACTCCGCACCGAGACGCAGCGCGGTACGCGCCGCATCCATGGCGACATTGCCGCCGCCGAGCACGGCCACGCGCCTGGCGTGGTAATACGGCGTATCGGCATGCTCGGTGTCGTAGGCGCGCATGAGGTTGGCGCGCGTCAGATACTCGTTCGCGGAGAAGACGCCGACCAGATTCTCGCCGGGGATCCCCATGAACCGCGGCAGCCCCGCACCCGAACCGATGAAGGCGGCATCAAAGCCGTCCTTCTCGAAAAGGCTCTTGAGCGGACGCGACCGGCCGATGATGAAGTCCGTCCGGATTTCCACACCCATCGCCCGCAGGGTATCGACCTCTTTCTGGACGATGGCCTTGGGCAGACGGAATTCGGGAATGCCGTACATAAGCACGCCGCCCGGCTTCTGGAGGGCTTCGAAAATCGTGACGGCATGCCCGGCGCGGCGGGCGTCGCTCGCAAACGCGAGGGAGGCGGGGCCGGAGCCGATGACGGCGACCTTCTTGCCCGTGGCGGGCGCGATTGCCGGCAGTTCAGCCGTGCCGCGCTCGCGCTCCTTGTCGGCGACATAGCGCTCGAGGCGGCCGATGGCGACCGCCTGCCCGACGTCCTTTTTGATCTTGCCGACGGTGCAGCCCAGCATGCACTGGCGTTCCTGCGGGCAGACGCGTCCGCAGACGCTCGGCAGCAGGCTCGTGCTCTTGATGATGCCGATGGCATCCCCGTCGCGCCCTTCCGCAATGGCATGGATGAATGCCGGGATGTCGATGGCGACGGGGCAGCCCGCTACGCAGGGCTTCGTCGGGCATTGAAGGCAGCGCTGCGCTTCCACGCGGGCTTGCGCCTCCGTGTAGCCGAGCGCAACCTCGTGATTGTTGTGAATGCGCACGTCAGGCGCCTGCGAAGGCATCGCCTGCTGCGGAATCGCCATGCGCTGCGACGCCTTGAGCGGCTCCCCGGCGGGAAGCCCCGCCAGCAGCGCTTTGGCGTGTGCATCGAGCTGTTCGGGCGTCTCCATCAGTGCGCCTCCTTTCCGGCGGCAAGCGCCGCGGCGGCCGCCTGCAGACGGCAGGCATGGTCGCGCTCGCGGGCCCGCGCCGCATCTTCGGCCGGGCGGTACGCACGCATGCGCTTGAGCATGTTGTCCCAATCGACCTGATGCCCGTCAAAATCGGGACCGTCGACGCACACGAAGCGCGTCTTGCCGCCGATGGACACGCGGCAGCCGCCGCACATGCCCGTGCCGTCAATCATGATGGTATTGAGCGAAACAATGGTCGGGATGTTGAACGGCAGCGTCGTCGCCGCGCAGAACTTCATCATCACGGGCGGCCCGATGGCAATGACGCGGTCCGGCCGCGTGTCGGGATTCTCGCAGAGCTCGCGCAGCGGCTCGGTCACCAGCGCCTTGCGCCCGTACGAGCCGTCGTCCGTGCAGATGATGACCTCATCGCACGCCTTGCGCATCTGCTCCTCGAAAATCAGCAAATCCCTGTTGCGGGCGGCCAGAATGCCCGTCACGTGATTCCCGGCGGCCTTCATCGCCTGCGCGATCGGATGCACCGGTGCCACGCCAATGCCACCGCCGCAGAGCACGACGCGCCCGTAGTTTTCGATTTCGCTCGGCTGACCCAACGGACCGAGAACGGCGGGAACCTCATCGCCCACTTCGAAGCGCGAAAGCTTCATCGTGGAGGCGCCGACCGCCTGAAAAACGACGGTAACGGCGCCCGTCGTCGCATCGGCGTCCGCGATGGTCAGCGGAATCCGCTCGCCCCATTCGCGGTCCACCTGGACAATGAGGAATTGCCCGGCTTTATGCTCTTCGACGATGTGCGGCGCGGTAATCTCCATTTGCCACACATCGGCGGAAAGCTGTTTTTTGGAAACGATTTTGTTCATGCTGTGCCTTTTAACCCGGTCTGCGAAATCAGTCGCAGCGCTCCACGACGATTTCGGGATCGACCTCCATCCGGAGCGACTCTTGGACATAGCCCTTGAGCGTTTCCATCGCAAAGGGGCAGGAACCGCAGGCGCCGGTCAGGCGCATGGTCACCGTCTTGCCTTCGATGGACACAATTTCGCAATCACCGCCATCCTGCTGCAACGCTGCGCGGACGGTTTCAACTTTTTCGCGGATTTTCTCTTCCATGGTCAGTATTTCAAGTTGTGCGGCGCGCATGCGGAAACAAGACGCCGGATGGACGTTTGAAAGGAGGTGGTACGCCGTTCAGGCGCCTGTCTGCATCCCGTGCGGTTCTGCGGGTCCGGAAAACCGCCCGCCTGCGCCGACCGCCCGGCTACGCCGGGTTTCCCGCACGGGGTTACAAAAAAAACGCCGCATCAAAGAAGCTGGTCTTCGATTCGGCGGCCTGATGGAGCGGGTGAAGGGAGTCGGACCCTCGTCTAAAGCTTGGGAAGCTTCCATTCTACCGTTGAACTACACCCGCGAAACGACGTAAGCCGTTTAACGGGGGGTCATGCTACCGAATCGCGTCTGCGGTGTCAACTGCGTCCCCGCAGAAACGCAGGCTTATCCCGGTTTCCTTGATTGCCGAAGTAAACGCACCTGATTCGATGCGTTTACTTTTGCGATGGTGCGTTTACTTCTGCATACTACGGTTTATACCGGTTTTTGGGGATAATTGATCCAGATTTCTTGAAAGGTGTCTCCTGTAGACTCTTTTCACGGATGCACCGCTGCATCCGCGCAGAAAGGACGGGATGAATCGGAGCCGATGCGCGGAGCAAGCGCCCCCCGCTTCTGCCCCGCCGGGACCACTGGGAGTGGGACACTGGGACTACTGCGGAACCCGGAGAGCTTCTTTTACACACCCGCATCAGGATTCGCTTCGCTCATCCTTCGCAGTACCGTTCGACCCCTTCAGGGTCGGAATATAGGGAGTTACCTGCCTCGGGATTCGCTCGCGCTCATCCCGAGGTTAAGCATCCTTCGACTCCTCCAGAGTCGTGGCGGCGTGGCCTCCATGGCGGGCGCATGCACCCTTATTATCTGCGCTGGCTCCATTGCCCTGGGACCACTGCGGTGGGGCTACTGGGAGTACCGCACCGGGTTCTGCTGCGTGCTGGCGAGCCGTCGTGTCTGT
>CASFKR010000168.1 GCA_949295265.1 uncultured Verrucomicrobiota bacterium
TGCTTGAACGCTTCGGAGTATCGTCGTTGATTGATTCTCTGTGACATATTCGACTTCTTTCCATTTTAGGAAAGTGTCATCCTATCACAGGACGGGACAACGTTCGGTGATCAGATTCAACTGATTCAGAATAAAGCTTCCTGGCGCGGAGAAGTTATCCGGGAAAACTTTTTGCAAGGCAACTTTTCCATGGATTGCGGAGTTGCCTCTGCCGCCCTCATCGCAAAGCTTAGTGCAGACCCGTTGACGGCACATTACGCGAAAACCCTGCAAAACGGGGGCAAGAAGGGCCCGCAACCGCTCAAGGCGACGCAAGACTGGCTGAACAAAAAGCGAGATTCGAGTGCGGGCGGCGGGGACCATCGTGCCCATTTCTATCCAATGACGCAATATCCGCACAGTAAGCCTCTGACCATCGAGGATATTGAGCTCATTCCGAGCATTTGGCGCAATCCCGACCGCGTGCTACCCGGGTACAATGGTGCCATTGTGTTGGAGGTGGATTCTCTGGAGGGCGATATGTACCGGCTTATCGTCGGAATCGATAAAGTGGACCCGAAAACAAACGTGAATCACGGACCACGGCAGAGCCCGACCCTGCTTACTTTCTACCGCACAAAATAAAAATGCAGGGGGTTGTCGGTTGGGCGAACCAGGCAACACACCTGGCCACGGACCCGATGCCCCTGCACAAAAGAAAGTATCCTCCAGCCACAGGTACAAAGTCAATCTCTTTTTTCAACCATGAATCCAGTCATTCAACTTCAGCAGACGGTCGCCGAGCTCTTGCGCGCCGATGCGGACCTGCAGACGGCAGGCGTCGAGGTTTTTGCGCAGGATGACGCGGATATCCTCGAGGTGCTGCAGGAGCGCCTCGAGCGCGTTGAGCGGCCCATCCTGGTCATCGACGTCGACCGTGTGGCGAACTTCCACCCCGGCATTGAAATCGGTTGGAGCCTCATCGCGACCGAGGTCGCGCCGCTCAACCGGGAGCATGAAGGCTTCAAGACCGCGCTCGACACCGTCCGGACGGCGGTAAAGCTCCTCGACGGGGCGCTCGCTTCGCTCGCATGTGGCAGCGAGCCGTCCTGTCTGCGGGTCCCTCGCGCGGCTTTGTCTCTGCGTCTCTGCGGGAAACAAAAACCCGCACGGAAACGGAATTTTCTGTTGACGGCGACCGGATGTCTATGAAATGATATGGCGGAAGCCGGGAGGTTTTTGCATCAGAAGCCTGCGGAAATACAGCAGACGTTCCCCGAGGAGGGGGAGCCCGTTCCGGGTTGATGAGGGGCGCCGTATACGGTGGATAATCATGCAGCGGATTCATGTTTGGATTGCACTTCTCGGATGCTTCGGTGCCGCCGTGTGCGGTTGCCGGGCAGAGTCCGGAATGACCTGGAAACGGGTGTCGTCGCCGCTCGTGCCGGAGGTGCGCGTGGCGGCGCAAGACGGGCGGCTGACGGTCGCCGTGGCCGGTACCGAAGCACTGCAGCCGTCTGCCTCGCTTGTGGCTGCCCGCACGCGCGTGCTGGCGCGCGAGTTGACCCGGTTTCCGGCGACGGTGGATCTTTCGGAGACCGCGCTGGGCACGTCTCCGCTGCGGCTCTGGCTGCATGTGCGCTGGCAGGACGCATACGGGCGGACGATTCTGCAGGAAACGCCCTTTTCCGCATGGCTGGGCGGCACGCCGCCGGAAGCACCGGCTGTGGCGGAGCATCTCGATCTGGCGGCACTCGAGGCGGAATTGGCGGCGGACGCACTCCGCATCCGCATTCCCTTCGAAATGCCGCAGGACGGCAAGGCTACCCTCCTGATCTGCGATGCGGAAGGCAACCGCATCCGCAATCTCGTCAACGGGCAGCCCTTTGCCAAGGGGCCCCAGATGGTGGAGTGGGATGGACGCCGCGAGGACGGCACCGTGGCGGAGCCCGGCACGTATACGGTGCGGACCGTTACGCACCCCGGTTTGTCGGCGCGCGTCGTCGGGCGCTTCGCCAATGGCGGCGAAAAACTCTGGGAGCCGTACGGACCCAACCATGTGCCGTTCGTGACGCTTTGCGCGCGGGGTGACCGCGTGCTGGCCGCCTCGCTTTTCACGGAAGGCGGCTCTTCCATGGTCATCATGGATTTGGAGGGGCGCCGCACGAATGCGTTCGCCAACAGCTGGAATCTGGGCAATGCCGCGCTCCATGCCGTGAGCGGGGAGGCGCAGTGGTATGCCTTCCGCGAAAAGCGCGAGACCGCGAAGGCGCCGGACGGTACAGAGAAGGAGACGTCCCTGCTGCAGATTTTCGCGTATTCGTGGGAAACGCCCGAGCCGGCGCAGGTGCGCCTCCGGGGCGGGGAAGGGGAGCGCGCCGACGGCTTCCGCCGCCGGGATGCAACGGCGCTTGCGGGCGCCCCGAGCCTCACCGGCGTCGCCAAGGCGGGCGAGCTCACCTATGTGGGCGACCGCCTCCGCGGCGGGGTTGCGCTGTACCGGCTTGCGGAGGCCGGGCCGCTCGTCACCGAGGTGACCGATACGGGCGTTGTTTACCCGCTGGCGGATCCCGGTCCCCTTACCGCGGAAGGAGCGCACATCTATGTGATGGAGGGACGCCGCGTCTGGATGCTCGATTCCGCGCATACCAATGCGCCGCCGCAGCTGCGCTGCGAACTGCCCGCCGCCCCCTCGCGGATTGCCGTGCGCGACGGTCGCCTCTACGCTCTCCGCGAAGGGGAGCACCAGATTTTCGTGCACGATTTGGCGGATGGGCGCCTTCTGCGCACCCTCGGCGAACCGGGCGGACCCTATGCCGGGCCCTGGCGCCCCGACCGCCTCGTGCTGCCGAATCATCTGCACTTCGCCGCCGATGGCTCGCTGTGGGTCACCGAGTCGCGCGCCTCGCCCAAGCGGCTCACACGCTGGGATGTCGCATCGGGTCGCGTCACCCTCGAAAAACTCGGCTCCGAGCGCTATGGTTCGCCCGGCTGCGGCATGGATCCCGAGCATCCCGGCCGCTGGCTGGGGCTCGACGCCGAGTGGCAGGTCGACTGGGAGCGGCAACTGCGCGAGCGCATTACGGGCTCCCTGTTCGCGGCTGAATCCCGCGAAGGCGAATCCGGCCGCTGGGACGTCCCGCCCATCGATAACCGTTCTTATGTGTTTGAGCACCGCGGCGACCGCACCTTCGTCCTCGGCATCGGTTCGGCGGTGACGTTCTACGAGCTGCGCGACCACCGCCTCATCCCACGCGCGCTGCTTTCCACGCCGGGCATCTACAGCCACGGTATCGGCCGCGAGCGCGACACCTGCGCACCCCTCGTCGAAGCGTACAACCGGGCGTTCGCCGCCGAACTCGCCGATCCGCGCCGCCGCTTCCCGTCCGCCATCTACAACGAGCGCATCCCGATGCTCTGGGTGGATGCCAACGGCAATGAGCGCCTCGACGCGGACGAAATCTCGTTCCCGCCCGCCGACGTGGAGGCTTCCATCGGCTACTGGGGCACCCGGCTGCCGGGGCTCGAATTCTCGCTGCAGGTCCGGCGCGCTCAGCGCATCTTCCTGCTGCCGTTTTCGCCGCTGGGCGGCACTGCGGACGGCCGTCTGCGCTACTCGATGGAAAAGGCGCTCGCGGACGCCGTCGAAATCACCTCGCCGCTTCCGGCCGGCGCTTCTGCGCCCATGGACGTGAGTGTGTGCGACCGGTTCGGGCGCGTTCTGACGCTCTCCTCGCTCCCGTATCTGCTGGCGTTTTCTCCGACGGGTCGCCTCGAGTGGTATTTCCGCAACACCTTCCCGGGCGTGCATGGCTCGCAGAAAGCCCCGCTCCCGGTTCCCGGCGAGCTGCAGGGCATCAATTTCGCGCTCGGCACCGCCCCGTTTTCCGAAACCGCCGAGGTCGTGGCGCTCCAGAACAACCACGGCCGCATTTACTTCCTGACCACGGACGGGGTTTACCTCGATGAACTGTTCGATGACGTGCGCGTGGCGCGCGCCCGCGGACCGGGCCTCATCGGCGGGGAGGCCTTCGGCGGCTCCTTTGCGTACGACCGCGTGCACGGGCGCTACATTCTGCAGGCGGGCGGGGGCGGGGTCCGCGTCTACGAAATCGAGGGCCTCCAAGCGGTGCGCGAGCTGCCGCCGCTCCGGCTGGAGGTCAGCGCGGAGATGCTCCTCGCCGCCGCAGAGCGCACCGCCGGGGCGGCCGGGCGCGACCGCGTGCCGCCGGACCTG
>CASFKR010000169.1 GCA_949295265.1 uncultured Verrucomicrobiota bacterium
CGCCTGCTGGCGGACGGGCTCGGCGGGCTCGAGCCGCCCGCGCGGACCGAGGCGCTCCGGAACCGCCAGCTCTGCCTCGCGCATCTCTTCTACCTCGCCGCCGCCGCCGCGCAGGTGGAGCACATCGGCTCGCGCGGCGGCGCCCTGGCATGCGGTCCCGGCGGCAGCCTGCCGCATCCCGCCCTCTCCGATGCGTGGCGGATGCTCCCGGAAAATTCCGCCTTCCGCCGGCAGGTCATGCTGTGCCGCAGCAAGGTCGCAACCGCAATTGCCGCTCCCGCGGCCACGCCCCTGCCACAACCGGAGATTGCCTGGGAGCCGTGCCGCCCCGTGCCGGAAACCGACGGCTGGTTCGAAACGGTCTGGAAGGAATTCCGCGACGGCTACCTCCACCATTCTTGAGATCCTTTTTCCCTGTGCTTCCACCGAATGCGTCGCAAGGAAATACCATGAATACCACCAGTCAAATGACGGATTCCGCTGTGCCGGGGCTTTCATCCCTCCGGCAAACCACGCTTTTCCCCGAGCTGGGAAATCTGGCCGCCTGGGATGCCGTGGCTTCCAATCCCGCAGTCAAACCGTATGTGCGCGGGATTATCGCCGCCGCCGAGGGGTTCCTGTCCGAGCCGTTCCCCGAGGCCCGCGCCACGCTCTACATGGAGTTCCGCCGGAACGGGAACCGGAGCCGCTACGAGGCGGATTATTTCAAGCGCCGCACCGTGCTCTCAACCCTGTTCCTCGCAGAGGCGTTCGAGGGAAACGGGCGGTTCCATGATGCGATGACGGATTGGATCTGGCTGATTCTGGGAGAGCCGACGTGGTGCCTCCCCGCCCACACCGCAACGGAAGACCCCCTGCCCAATCCGGACGGCGAGATGATCGATCTGTTTTCGGCGCAGACCGCTCAGCTGCTTGCGCTCATTTATTCGATGGGACGCCATGCGCTGGACAACGTTTCCCCGAATCTGTCGCGCTGGATTCACCGGCGGCTGATGGAGCGGACGATTGAGCCGATTGAGGCGAACATCGAGCGGTTCTGGTGGAACAGCGGCCGGAACAACTGGACGCCCTGGGTTTGCTGCAATGTGCTCTGCGCCGGGCTGGCGGTGCTCGACGGCGAGCGGCTGCAGGCCTTCGCGCAGAAGGTGCTGGCGGCGGATATGCGCTATTTCAACAACTATCCGGAAGACGGCTGCTGCGATGAGGGCGTCGGCTATTGGAATGTTTCGCCTGCGGCTCATTTTCTGTTCTGCGAGCAGCTCTATCAGGCCAGCAACGGCGCCTGCGCGCCGTTTTACGGCACCGAAAAATTCCGGCGGATGGCGGGCTATGTGGCCGACGCATGGATTGGCGGCAAATGGGCCGCGCCGTTTGCGGATTGTCCGCCCCGCATGGGCGGTATCAACGCCGGTGTCCTGCAACGGTTCGGCGAGCGCGCCGGCAGCGCGAAACTGCTCAATTTCGTGAAATCCTTCGAGGCGGTCAATCCGCCGTCCGGGAAGCAGTCGGACCCGCCGAAGCCGATTCCGGTGAGCGTGCCGCTGCGCACGCTCGGCGATCTGTTCTGGCGGTGCGGTGCACCGGTTGCGCAGGTGCCCGGCGTTCTGCCGGACCCGGTTGCGCCGGTGCGCCCGGACGGCACCGCGTGGTATCCGAAGATGCAGGTGCTGTTCGCAAAGGCGGGGCGCGTCTTTCTCGGAGCCAAGGGCGGCAACAACGGCGAAAATCACAACCACCTCGACGTCGGGCAGTTCCTCATCGCCGTGGATGACGAGCCCGTCATTCTCGACCTCGGGCACAGCGAATATACCCGCCTGACGTTCTCCCCGCGCCGGTACGAAAATCCCATTCTCAACAGCATCGGGCATAATGCCCTGCTCTTCGGCGGGGAAGGGCAGCGGTGCGGCTCCGACGCGTGCGCGACGGATGTCGTGTTCCGCGAGGACGCGGATACGCTTTCGCTCGGATTTTCGCTCCAGAACGCCTATCGGCCGGAACTGGGACTGAAGGCGTATCGCCGCGAAATTCTTTTCCGCAAAGGGGAGGGGACCATCCAGGTGAAGGATACGTGGCGCCTCGAAAAGCCGGCCGACGCCGTTCTGCGGCTCTATTCCCGCGCGGCTCCCGATGCAGACGGCGTCTATGCCGGATGCCTCGCGCTGGAAAGCTCCGCACCGCCGGCAGTCGAGACGTTCGAGCTCGAGGATGGGCGCCCCCGCCGGAATTGGGGCGATGTCATCTGCCGCACCGTGATTTCCCTGCCGGAGGCTGCGGAGGGCTCCCTGACGCTCACCTTCCGCGTCTGCGGGTCCGCCCCTGAATCTGCTCACTGAGTTTCTTTGTTTCGTTGTTTTCGCGTTCCATGAACACCTACCGTAAAGTGGCGGAATTCAAAACCGTCTCCGATTTTCGCACGTATCTGCAGCAGGAGAACATCCGGATCGGGCTCGCCGACGTCGTGCCGGGCGACGGCACGTCCGCCCTGGCGCGTCCCATCGATGTGCTCGGGCGTACCCTCTCCAACCGGTGGGCCATCCTGCCCATGGAGGGGTGGGATTGCGAGGATGACGGACGCCCCAGTGAACTCACGGCACGCCGCTGGCTGCGCTTCGCTTCCAGCGGCGCCAAGCTGCTCTACGGTACGGAGGCGGCCGCCGTCTGCCACGAGGGCCGCAGCAATCCGCAGCAGCTCCTGTGCGCCGATCATACGTCTGACGCCCTCAAAGAAATCTGCGCGCAGATGCGCCAGACCCATCGCGACCGCTTCGGCGCGCAGGAAGAACTCTGCATCGGGCTGCAGCTGACCCACTCCGGGCGCTATTCGCACCCCAACGACCGCTTCCGGCTCGAGTCCAAAACCGCCTACGCCCATCCGCTGCTTGATCGGAAGTTCGGCTCTTCGCCCGCCAATGTGCTCTCGGACGCCGAGGTGCTCGACCTGATTCCGCGCTTTGTCCATGCGGCCGAAATCGCGCAGAAGGCCGGGTTCGATTTTGTCGACGTCAAGATGGCGCACGGCTATCTCCTGCACGAGTTTCTGACGGCGCATGACCGTCCCGGCCCCTTTGGCGGTTCCTTCGAAAACCGCACGCGCCTCTACCGCGAGATTGTCGAGGGTATCCGCAAGGCATGCCCGGGGCTGGGTATTTCCTCACGCGTGAGCCTGTTCGACATTCTCCCGTTCCTGAAAGGGGAGGATGGCGTCGGGCATCCCATGGCGTGGCCTGCCGGGACGCCGTACCCGTATGCTTTCGGCGGCAGCGGCGATGGCATGACGATGGATCCGGAACTGAAGGAAACGACGCAGCTGCTCGAGCTCATGCGCACCTTCGGCGTCGAATTCATCTGCGCCACCATCGGTTCGCCGTACTACAACGTGCACATGCAGCGTCCGGCCTATTTCCCGGTGTCGGACGGTTACGCGATGCCGGAGCATCCGCTCTACAACGTGTCGCGGCATCTGGAAGCGGTGCGGACCGTCAAGCGGCGCTGTCCCTGGCTCAAGGTGGTCGGTTCCGGCTATACGTGCCTCCAGGAATACCTTCCGGCCGCTGCCGAATGGGCTGTCGCCCACGGCGAAACCGATTGGGTCGGCATCGGGCGGATGGTTCTTTCGTATCCGGATTTGCCCGCCGATGTGCTGGCCGGCAGACCGCTGGACCGCTGCCGCATCTGCCGCACCTTCGGGGACTGCACAAATGCGCCGCGCAACGGCATGGTCTCCGGCTGCTATCCGCTCGATCATTTCTACAAGGCCCGTCCCGAATTCGAAGCGTTGCGCGCCTGCAAAAAAGCCGCCAGGTAGCCCCTCCGCTTCCCGTTTCTCCGTTACGCCGCTCCGGTCGCTTTGCGTCCGGGGCGGCGATTTGAACCCTTCCCCAAAAGTGAGACACGAAGAGTGTCCCCCTTGTCGTAAGTGAGTGTATTCTACAAAACTGGTTGTTAGTTGGACAAGGGGTTGGAATTGATGGGTTGGTAAAGCGGGCTTCAGCCGTTGTCTCTGCCTTTAGCGACGGGCGGATGGACGGACGACGGGACGGGTGACGCGGGGCCGCGGGCGTCCCCGTCAGGGGCGGCGCGAAGCGCCGAGCCCGCGGCCC
>CASFKR010000170.1 GCA_949295265.1 uncultured Verrucomicrobiota bacterium
TAATCGTCCGGGAGGCTTGGCCGTGCGCGAGCCTTTCGCTTCGGAGCCACACAATCGATTCGGTTTCAAAAATAACCGTCCGACCGCCGGGCGCCGCAGGACGCGGCAAAGCCCCCGCAAGCCGGTCGGCGTTTTCCGATGAACGATTTTCTTCCGTTTTCCTTTTCCTGGTAACCATAGCGAGGCAGTCACACCTGTTCCCATCCCGAACACAGAAGTTAAGGGCCTCTACGGCGAGGGTACTGCGGGAGTCGCCCGCGGGAGAGTAGCGCGCTGCCAGGATTTTTCTTCCGGGGGCTGAGCCGTTTCCACGACTCAGCCCCCGGCTTTTTTTTGGCGCAGCGAAGCCAGCCCGTAGCGAGCCACACGGAGGGGCGAAGCCGCGCGAGGGTTTTAGGAAATTTTGAGCCACACGGAAGAGCTAAGCCGCGCGAGGAAGATAAAAAATAGAGCCACATGGACTCTGTCTCCACTACGTTCCGACCAAGGTGTTAAATAAGTACTTTTTCGGCGGCACAGCCGCCGGGGCGCAGCCAGCGCAGCGGAGCCAGCGCCACGACCCGCGAAGTGGGTCGAAGCATGCTTAACCTCGGGATGAGCGCCAGCGAATCCCGAGGTAGAGCATACCTTATAATTCGACCCTGAAGGGGTCGAACGAAAGAGCGCAGGATGAGTAAGGCGTATCCAGCGGAGCGAGCCGCCACGGGCAGTGGCGCTGTGGGTTTTAACACAAAGGAACACAAAGAGCGTTTGAGCGGGTTGTATAGGAACACAAAGATTTTTAGGAGTTCGAGGGCGCACGGCGCTGCAACGGGGCGCGACGATGGGGTGCGGCGATGGGGCGCGGCGATGGGGCTCGGGATGGGGTGCGGGATGCAAGGCCGCGCACCGCGCCGATGGCGCGGCGGCGCGATGGGGACATCGCGCCCTACGGCAACGGTACACGGGCGGCGCGCACGGCAACGGGACGAGGTGTGGGGCGGGGAGGCGCGGGGGGCGGGGAGGTGCGTGGCAATGTCTTTTCAGGAAGGGGGAATCGCGGTATACTGCGTGTGTTTCAATCGGAAAAGAAAGCCGGATTTCGATCCGTGCGATGAAAAAAAAAAACAACCACAGTTTTTCGCAGGAACCTGTCTTGGAGATGGGCGAACCATTCACATCTTCAGCGCTTTTCGAAGCGTTTCAAAAGCCTCCGCGCGGATATGGCGAGGTGCCGTTCTGGTGGTGGAGCGGCGATACGCTCGACAAAGCGCGCATCGGACGCCAGCTTGAGGAGTTGCACCGCAAAGGCGTGGCCGGAACCCAGGTGAATTACTGCCATTTGCGGTCGGGCGGTTGGGTTACGATGGCGGCCAAGCCGGAGATTTTTTCGGACGAATGGTGGGATGTTTTTGCCTATGCCGCCGAAAAGTCGCGCGAGCTTGGCATGGGAATCGGGCTTTCGTGCTATACGCTCGATTGGCCGGGACCCGACAATTTGTTCCGCAAGCTGGGGATAACGTCGCCGGAAACGCGAGGCTGCGTGCTCGAGCTTGTCGACGGCAAGGTCGTACCGGTGCGCAAAGACAACACGCTCGATCCGCTCAATCCTCTTTCCGCGCAGCGCGTCATCGAGCGCTTTTTCCGTCCGTTCTTCGAGCGTGTCGGCGAGCGCGCGGCCGAGGCGCTCGACTACTTTTTTCAGGACGAGTTGCGCCTTTGCGGGAATGTGCGCGTGTGGAGTGACGATTTTGCCGCAGAATTTATCCGGCGCAAGGGCTACGACGTCATGCCCCATCTCAAGCTGCTGTTCGACGACGGCACCTGGACGGAGCAGTCGGCAAAGGTCCGCCTCGATTACAACGACGTGATGGTGACGCTGACGGAAGAGCGCTATTTCCGTGCCATCTACGATTTTTTCGCTTCCAAGGGAAAAATCTATGCGTGCGATCCGATGACGCGCGGCAAGAATCCGTGCGAATTCGGCGACTATATGCGGTGCATGCGCTGGTACACCGCGCCCGGATTCGACACGCCCGGCAAGGATGCCGACCCCGTCAAATGCAAGATGGGTTCGTCGATTGCCCACCTCTACCGTCGTCCGCGTGTTTGGCTGGAGGGGTATCATTCGCTTGGCTGGCAGGTCTCGCCCGAGACGATTTTCGCCGCCACTGCGCGCAATTACGCTTACGGGGCGAATCTGCTCAACCTTCACGGTTTGTATTATTCGACCTATGGCGGGTGGTGGGAATGGGCGCCGCCCTGCTATCACTTCCATCAGCCGTACTGGGCGCTGATGGAGCATTTTATCGGCTATTTTACGCGCTTATCCTACCTGTTGACGCGCGGGGCGCACGTTGCCGATGTGGCAATCGTATCGCCGCAGGAGCCGGTCACGGTGGAGCCTTGGCGGGCCGGCAAATCGGTTCAGACCGCCCATGAAACCGCGATTCGTCTGGCGACGGAGGAAAGCATCGACTGCGATTTCATCGATGCCGATTCCCTTGCCGCCGCAACGATTGCGCACGACGAGTTCGGTGCGGTTTTGAGGGCGGCCGACGAGACGTATCGGGTCATCGTTTTGCCGGGAATGTTCGTCATGCGCGATTCTTCGCGCCGGAAAATCGCCGCATTCGAGGCGGCCGGCGGGCGGGTGCTTCGCATCGAATCGGCGGCGGAATTTGTCTTTCCGCATGATTTTCCGCGAGATGTCGAAGGCAATCGCGCGCTCAAGGTTTGCCATCGGCGCACGGAAGCGTACGATTTCTATTATCTCGTCGACTGGGACGGCAAAACGCCCATTCGTCTGCGTAGCGAGGGGGTGTTGGAGTTCTGGGATCCGTGGACGGGCGAGCGGCGATCCGAACCGCCTGCATCCGGTCCCGTTCTCGCCGTCGTCAAACGCGAGCAAGGCAAATCCCGCGCCACGATTTTGCCGACGATGCGCCGCACGGTCGATCGCATTCCCGTGGATGGCGAATGGACCGTCGAATACTTGCCGGTACTCGACAATTCCGACGGCGACTATCGCTTGCCGGCGACTCCGGGACCGATCGGGCCGGAGGTGACGCGCATGTTCTGGGTGGAGGAACATCGCGAACAGATGCTCGGCTTTGCGCCGCAATTTCTCGAAGACGGCTGTGCCGACCCGTTCGAATTCTCGTGGCGCTACGGTGTTTTCGGCAAACCCGGCGATCAAGACAACTACCATGGGCTCAACCGCCGCGTCACGGGCGATTTCTTCATTCTCGGACCATACGACGTGTCGTATTTCTACGATATGGATCCGAAAGACGGCGAGACGCCGCCGCACAAGGTGTTCCGCACGGGCGTCTATGCGCCTGCACCGACAAAGGCGAAGGTAACGGTCAGCGCCACGGCGCCATTTACGGCGGACAACAGCTCCAAGCCGCGTTGGCCGAAGCCCGAGCCCGCGAGCATCAAGCTCGGCGGACGCGCCGTCCGGGATGGCGAAATCGTGGAGCTGGCTGCCGGCTATACCGGGCTGGAAGTCGAATACAATGCCTTTGGCCGCGCGATGGTGGTGCTGGATTCCAAACCCGGAGAACACCGCTTGCCGCCGCCGCTTTCCTCTCCGTATTGCGATGAGGCAATGCCCGGACGGTTGCTTTTCGATCCCTATCGGGGCCAATACCGGACCGGCACCTTCACCGCAACTGTTCCGCCGGGTACGTATGACGCGGAGGTGGAGGTTTACGGGGAGATTCTCGAAAAGAAGATCGAGCATGGTCTCCTGACGGTCAAAACCGCCTTTGTTCCGGGGCGAATCGGCGGCGGCGCCTTCAAGGGTCCCATCCGGTTGAACGTGCGTCCGGCGGCGACTCCGCTGGGCAATTGGGCGCGTTACGAGGGGTTGCGCACCTATTCCGGCGGAGCTCGATATGCGACGACCTTTACGGCCGCGCCGCTTGCGGATGGCGTTCGTGCCGTTCTTTCGCTCGGCAGGGTCGGCTCGGTGGCTTCGGTTCGTCTCAACGGCGGGAAGGAGCATGTACTGATGACCGCGCCTTGGGAGGTGGAATTGGCTGCGGAAGAATTGCGCGAGGGCGAAAATCGTCTGGAGGTCACGGTCTACAATACGCTCAACAATTACCATCAGACGACGCCTTCGCGCTATAAGGTGAGCGTGGAGGAGGCGCCATCGGGTCTGATGGGACCGGTGGTTGTGAAGTACGTGCGTGCGGGCGAGTTGCGGTAGCGCGCGGGTGTGGAGCGCGGGGTGCGCGGGGACCGGG
>CASFKR010000171.1 GCA_949295265.1 uncultured Verrucomicrobiota bacterium
TGCCTTGGATGACAAGAAGTTCGGTGTCTACTGGTTTGATTCCGCAACCCCCTCTTCCCTGATTACCGCGCTTGAGAAAAACGTAGACCAACTGCGCGAGCTTCCTGCGCAGGACAGGATTACCGTCACTGTTTCCGAACTCACCAGCGCATATGAGGACAATCATGATCCGCTGACGTACCTTTTCCAGGCCGGGTATCTTACCATCACAGGCTACGATGCCAGGCATTTGGAGTACACGCTCGATTTCCCGAATGACGAGGTGCGGTACGGTTTCCTGAATGCCCTTGTTCCCTACGTCACATATAAAAAGTTCGCAAATTTCAGAGCGCTCAAAATCGCCGAGTTGTCCGATGATTTCGAAGCCGGGAACACGGCATCTGTCATGAAGTGTCTGCAAGGGCTCCTCGCCGAACTGCCGTACCACGAGGGGCCGGATGCGGCCATCAAGGCGGAGACCGTTTTCCGCAACGTGATTGCCAGCATTTTCCTGCTGGCGGGGCAGATGGTTCACACGGAGAAGCACACGTCTCAAGGGCGCATCGACAGCGTGGTCGAAACCCCCGAACACCGCTCGAACAGATTGAGCAGAGCGGCTACGCAACGCCCTATGCAACCGATTCGCGCACGCTCCACAAAATCGGCGCCGTCTTCTCCACCAGGACCCGCACCCTCTCCGACTGGCGCGAAGTGTTGGGGTAGCGGGAAACCGCCCCTGCCGGCACCGCCCGTGCGGGCGGCGGGTCAGAAGAGGTACATCTGGCGGTCGTCTTCGCGCGGACGTTTGCGGGCGGCCGGGCTGTGCGGTTCCACAAGCGCCGGGCGCCCCGTTTCTTCGCGGACTTCGTTGCTTTCGAGATTGTGCAGGATTTCCCGGGCCCGGCGCAGAACCGGTTCCGGCATCCCGGCCAGTTTGGCCACGGCGATGCCGTAGCTCTTGTCGGCCGGACCCTCCACGATGCGGCGCAGAAAAACGACCGAATCGCCGCGCTCGCGCACGAGGACGGAGCAGTTCACGACGCCGTTGAGCGTGAGCGTCAGATCCGTCAGTTCGTGGTAGTGTGTGGCAAAGAGGGTGCGCGCCTTGACGGAAGCCGTGTTGTGGAGATATTCCGCCACGGCCCAGGCGATGGAGATGCCGTCGAAGGTGGACGTGCCGCGCCCGATTTCATCGAGCACGATGAGCGAGCGCGGCGTCGCATTGTTGAGAATGTTGGCTGTCTCCTGCATCTCCACGAGGAACGTGGAGCGTCCACGCGCCAGATCATCGGACGCCCCCACGCGTGTGAACACGCGGTCGACGAGCCCGATGACCGCGGAATCCGCGGGGACGTATGCGCCCATTTGCGCGAGAATGACGAGGAGCGCGACCTGCCGCAGGTAGGTGGATTTGCCGGCCATGTTCGGACCGGTGATGATCATGATCTGGCGGGAGGAGCCGTTGAGGCTGGTGTCGTTCGGCACGAAGCGTTCGGCTTCGGGGAGCTGCTCCACGACGGGGTGGCGTCCGCCGCGGATTTCCAGCGTGTCATCTTCGCGGATTTCCGGGCGCACATAGCCGAGGGCGAGAGCGCGGTCGGCGAAGCAGGCGAGCACATCGATGCGGGCGATGGCTTCGGCCACGTCCTGAATGGCGCGGGTATGGGCGACGATGTCGGCGGTGAGTGCCTGGAAGAGCTGCTGTTCAAGCTCGAGCGCCCGCTCTTCGGCGCCGACGATGAGTTCCTCGCGCTTTTTGAGTTCCGGCGTGGTGAAGCGCTCGCCGTTGGCAATGGTCTGGCGCCGCTGGTAGGTGGGCGGCACGTTGGCCAGCTGCGAGGCGGTGACTTCGATGAAATACCCGAAGACCTTGTTGTAGCGCACCTTGAGCGTTTTGATGCCGGTTTCGGCAATTTGTTTCGCCTGATACTCGGAAATCCAGGAGCGCCCGTGGAGCTGCGCATCGCGCAGTTCATCGAGCTCGGTGTTGAAGCCGGTGCGGATGACGCCGCCGTCCGCCACATTGGCGGGCGGATCGTCGGCGAGCGTTTCGTCGATGCGGGCGGTCACCTTCGGCAGCGGCTGCAGGCGGGCGCAAAGGTCGCGCAGCAGCGCGGACGCCGCGCCGCAGGGCGCAAGCAGATCCGCAAGCACGGGCACCGCCTTGAGAGAGACGGAAATCGCGAGCAGGTCGCGCGGGCTGCCGCGCCCCAGCGAAAGGCGCGCAATGGCGCGGGAGAGGTCGCGCACCGCGCCCAGCGCCTCGCGCAGCGGCGTCAGCGCCGCCCGGTGCGCGATGATGGCGCCCACGCCATCGAGCCGCGCGTCGATGGCGGCTTTTTCGCACAGCGGGCGCGCCATCCAGGTGCGGAGCAGCCGCTTGCCCATGGGGGTGCAGGTGGCGTCGAGCACTTCGTAGAGCGAGGCGCCGCTGACGCGCGCATCGCTTTCCGGGAAAATGTTGAGGTGGCTGCACGTCGTTTCATCGAGGAGCAGATGCCCGGCGCTCGTGCGCCGCGCAAGCTTCGAGACGTGGCTCACGTCGCGGCGCAGATCATCGCGGACGCGCCGCAGGAGCGCCCCGGCCGCCGCCGCCAGCGCGGGCGAGCCGTCGCATCCGAAGCCGTCGAGCGAGGCCACGCGGAAGTGCGCCAGCAGCTCATCGCGCGAGGCAACCGGGTCGAACAGATACTCGTCCACAGGCGTGATGCAGCGCACGCCGGCATCGTGAAACGCCGCTTCCACCGCCAGATCGGCTGCAGCAGGCCGGTCGCGGAGCGGCACGATGGCCTCGCCCGGTTTCAGCCGCGAAACGGCCGCCGTGAGTTCCGGCGCGTCCGCCGCCGCCTCGACGAAAAATTCGCCCGTCGAAAGCTCGAGCGCCGCCAGATAAAAGCCGCCGCTCCCGTCCGCTGCCGCCGCCGCCAGATAGTTGTCGGTCCCCTCCGGGAGCATGTTCTCCTCGGTGATGGTGCCCGGGGTGACGATGCGCGTGATGTCGCGCCGCACCATCTTGCCGCGGCACAGCTTGGGGTCTTCCATCTGATCGCAGATGGCGACTTTGCGCCCGAGCTTGAGCAGTTTGGCCAGATACTGGTCGAGCGCATGGTAGGGGATGCCGCAGAGGGGCTGCCCGCCGCGCTTCGTGAGGAGGATGCCCAGCAACGGTGCCGCAATGCGGGCGTCCTCCATGAAAATCTCGTAAAAATCCCCCACACGGAAGAGGAGCAGCACGTCTTTGTCGAGTGTCTGCTTCATCGCGCGGTATTGGCGCATCATGGGGGTCAGTTCATCCATGGAAAAGGAACGGGGTTGAAACGGCGTTACCGCCCGGCGGGGCGGGTGCAGGGGGAAGGTTGCGGTACGGCGGTGGCAGGGGCGTGGCAGGGGCGTGTCAGCGCGTCGATGACGCGGGCGGTTTCGGTGCGGTCGGCGACCTGGAGCAGGTACGACATGCGGCCGACCGGACCCGGCTCCCACGTGAAAGAGCAGTCGTCGCGCAGGTAGAGGCGCCCGCCCTGCCGGGCGAACCAGGGGCCGAGCCCGCAGACGGCATAGAGAATCGTGGAGGGGTCTGCCGTGTGGTGATCCCAGTTTTCGCCGAAGCGGCCGCGGTGGAGCTGGTAGGCGCGGCGCAGCGGATGCGGCTCGGGCAGGTCGTGGAAGCGGTCGCCCACGAAGATGTTGTGCCCGATGTCGCGCCCGACGAAGGTCACGGTGCCGGGCCAGGCGCGCACGGCACGGAGCGCCGCGGGGGCGTCGCGCGTGAAATTGACGTTGTCGATGGCGGGGTCATCCGGGAAATTGCCCGTCATGCAGACCCATTCGCGGATTTTCGCCGCGCAAAGGGCGGGCCCGGCGAGGGGCGAGCATTCATCCGGGCCGCTCCGCAGCAGCCCGTCGAGATTCGAGAGGTAGCCGATGGTGACGAGTTTGACGGAGCGGTCGGGCGCCGCCGCGAGGAGGCGCCGCATCAGGCGCACGGCATCTTCGGCATCATCGTTGTCGGCGACCGGGTGGGGGAATTCGCGTGCGAGCGCGTCGAGGAAGCACGAATCATCGCGGCGGAAGCCGGTGCCGTTTTTGGGTGCTCCGACGGGGATGTCGGAGCGTCCGTAGAAGGTATTGACGGCGCTGACGGCGGCGGCGGACGCCGGGCAGGCGGAGGAGACGGCCACGCCGAGGATGTGCGCGAGCCCGGCGCGCTCCAGCTCGAGCAGGAGCGCGAGTGCGGCGACGTCGTCGCAATCCGTGAGCATGTCCGTATCGAGCAGGATGGAGACGGGACCTTCCGGACCGGGCGTCCCGAAGCCGGGCGGCAGGAGCAGCGGCGCATCGGGGCGCGGCGGCGCCGGGCAGGGGAGGGCGGCATCAGCGGCGCGGAAAGCC
>CASFKR010000172.1 GCA_949295265.1 uncultured Verrucomicrobiota bacterium
ATCGCGAATCTCCGCGAGTTCCTCCGGGCGCATCATCCCGACCGCATAAATCAGCAGATTGGCGCCGTATTCCGGCAGCGCCTCATTGATGCCCGCGATAATCTCCTGGTGGTACGGACCGAAATTCGCCGGCACGAGCACCTGCGAAAGCAAGCCGACGACCCGGCTCTTGCGCGCGGGGTGGCGTGCGGAGCCCGCTCCCTGCGCCCGGCCGGTTCCGGATGCCGGAGCCGCCTCCTGCACCTGCCGCACGTACGTCCCCTGCGCAGGGATGGCATAGACCAGCCCCTCGTCCCGCAATATCTCAATGGCTTTGCGAACCGTGAGCCGGTTGACGCGGAACGTTTCCGAAAAGGTGTCGAGCGAAGGCAACCGCTCGCCGGGCAGGAATTTTCCCGATGCAATCTCCTCGCGGAGCCGGGCGGCAATCGACTCGTAAAGGAAATGTTTGCCGGAGGGCAATTGCATTTTGCTGATGCGATTCGCTTTCATGACATTCAGATGAGGAGCAATCGGCTATGCGGTCAACGCAGGATTCAGAACGGACAGGAAACGGGGAACCTTCAGAACAATCGTACCCGGCAGATCGGTATGCATACCGGGCCGGGCATACAGACAAGCGGTTAAAACGTGATGACTTTGGGCGGTTCGGTAAACGAGCAGATTTGCGCCGTTGCCTGCTTCAGGTAAAAGACCTCCGTATTGCCGTCTCCGGGCTGATACATGCCCTGAAGCGTCGGGTAAGCATCCAGCATGTGCTTCTGCGCCTCGATGCGGTCATCCAAAACCGCCTCCGCCGTCAGCCGGATCCATTTTCCATCGGCCATGCCGCTGATTTCAATATGCGGATTGGCCTTCATCTGCCGGGATACATCCTTGCGCTTCCCGGTCTGGATGTACAGCTTGCCTTCAAAGAGGTCAACGGTTCCGAACGGACGCACCCGCGGCTGCTGTCCATCCATTGTTGCGAGGTAATACGTACCGCATGCCTTCAGAAATTCATACACTTCGTTCATGGGAAAGGGGTCTCCGTGCATTCAATTTGCTTTTCATGATACGCCTTTTTTCTCTTTCTTTCATCTCTTTTTCGCACGCGGCTCGTACAGCACCAACCCAGCACTACACCAGCCCGCGCCGCTGCGCCATTCCGTTGCGGGCGCGCCTGTCACACCGCTGCGCCCTCGGGCCCGCTCCCGCGCTCTCTCAGGCGGCAGATTGCCGCTCAGACGGTGGATTGCCGCTCAGGCGGTGGTTCGCTTCCTCAGGCGGAAGATTGCTCCCTCAGACGGTGGATCACCGCTCATTGCTCGCCCAACCGCACCAGCTCTGCCACATTCCGGAAATTCTCGTACCGAATACCGTGCACCATACCGGAAGCCTCGCCGCCATACACCACGGCAGCCGGACCTTCGGATCCGCTCAGTGCGCAAAACGCCTCCAGCCCCTTCGTGAAGGACGGGTCGAACGTCATTCCCGCCTTGATTTCGACAGGCGTCAGTTGCCGGCCGTTCCGGACGAGCAGGTCCACCTCCATACGTCCCTGAATCCGGAAGTGGTACAGCTCCGGAGAAGATTTCCCCGCATGGTACCGGGCTTTGAGCGCCTCCACAACGACCAGATTTTCGAACAGCCCGCCCAAAAGCGGATCCCGCGCCGCCTGCGCCGGGGTCTCAATCCCCAGCAAGGACGCCGCCAAACCCACATCCGTAAAATAAAACTTCGGCGCTTTCGTGATCCGCTTGGCATAATTCTCAAAATAACAGGGCAACCGAAACACAATGTAACTGGACTCCAGCACCGAGAGCCACGACCGCAAGGTCACCGCAGAAACCCCGACATCCCCTGCCAGACTCTGAAGGGAGACAACTTGACCGACCCGCCCTGCCAGCAGCCGGATAAAGGTTTCAAATGCCTGTTGATTACTGACCTGAATCATCTGCCGGACATCCCGTTCCACGTACGTCGCATAATACGCCGGGTACAGCAGGTCTGCCGGAACGTTCTCCGCATACAACCGCGGCAGAAATCCGTTCACCAGATACTCATCGCGCGTACGCACGATACCCGCATGCGTCAATTCCTCCATCGACAGCGGCAACAGGCGCAGAATCGCCGTACGGCCCGCCAGCGACTGTGCAATCTCTGCGTGCAACTGCGGCTGATGCGACCCGGTCAGGATGAACTGTCCCTTCCGGGAAACATCGTCTGCCAGCACCTGAATCGCGCTGAGGAGTTCCGGGACGCGCTGAACCTCATCGATGACCACCGGCAACTGATATTGCGAAAAGAACCCTTTGGGATCCTTTCGCGCAATCTCCCGTGCCGTCCGGTCCTCCAGATTCACATAGGTGTAATCCGGAAACACCTGACGGCAAAGTGTTGTCTTTCCGGACTGGCGCGGTCCCAGAACCGTAACCACCGGAAAATACTGCGCCGCCTCCTTCAGTTTTCCTGCAAGCGTCCGTTCAATATACATTTCTCATTCCCTCCCGCGTGGCCATTATCCTACCTGTATTGTGTGAAAAAGTAAAGTTCAACTTTAGATTTGCACAAAACGCGTCGGAAACCCTCTCGGCAAGAGCCTGTTTTCCTGTCGTTATTCTGGAATATTGGCTATTTTTAAGATTCACTCACACATGAATCTCATCGCTGGAAGCCATTTTTCTAGATTCTGTGCAAATCAAAAGTTCAACTTTCGTTTTGCACGACACCCACGTTTCCATTCATCCCCTTTTTGACTCCGTAGAGGGAGATGTTTCCCCACAGAGGCACAGAGAAAAATAACGCGAACGGACACTTGCCACAGTACGGTTCGACCCCTTCAAGGTCGGAATCTGGGGTGTATACTCCTTCTCTTTTTCCCCCTTCTGCGGCTCCCCCCCTCACGCGGCTTCGCTGCACGGGCTTCGTTGCTATCAGGAGCCTCTGGGAGTGGGGCTACAGGGAGTGCTGCCCTGGCTCCCTCGCGTGGGGGAGCGAGCCGTCCTGTACGTCGTGTATGTCGTGTTCGTCGTGTTCGTCGTGTTCGTCGTGTTCCCGGCTCGCTACGCTGGCTTCGCTCAGACGGTGGATCACCGCTCAGACGGTGGATCACCATCCACCGCCTGAGGAAACCGCCGCGCATCACCGGCGGCGGAGGCCGGGCGGTTTAACGCCGCCCGGCAGAATTGGGGCTTCGCCCCCTACTCGAACCAGATGCCGTCGATGTAGAAGGTGAAGGGAGCGCCCTGACCGCCCAGCGTGAAGCCGAAGCCGGTCTTGATACGCGTCATGTTGCGCCCTTCCAGCGGAATCCGGTACACGTTCCATTCCTGCGTGAGCACTTCATCTTTGATTTCGCCGCGGGAGGAGTCGGAGTAGGTTTTGTTGAAAATGCCGCCGTAGAAGAAGGTGACCTTTTCGCCGCCTTTAGCACCGCGAGCGCGGAAGCAGAGCGTCTTGGCACCCGTCAGGTCGTAGCCGCCCGGCTGGTCGCCCCAGTCGTTGGCGGGACTCTGCCAGTAAACGCCCGCCCAGTCGCCGTTGATGCCGTAATCGACGCGGATGCAGGCTTCGCCCCGCTGCCCGGCTTTCGTTTCGTTGAGGTTGAGTTTGAGCGCGCTGTTGCCCATGAAGCCGGAGGGATACCAGCGCGGATTCATGTCATTGGGTTTGTAGACATAACACGGCAACGAAGCTTTCGGCGCCGGGATGGTCGGCGTTTTGCCGACGCCGAGCAGGGCGCGGTTCACATACGCCGCGTGGTTGTTGCCGTCGAAGCAATACGCATAGAGGCGGTACTTGCCGCCGCCG
>CASFKR010000173.1 GCA_949295265.1 uncultured Verrucomicrobiota bacterium
CCGACGCGCCCGCCGCAGCGGCACCCGCCGTCGAGACCGCGCCCGCCGCGCCGCAAGTGCGCGACCTGACGCCCGCCGAATACCGGCAGGCCGTCGATGCCGCCCAGCGCCTCCAGGCGGAGGGCAAACTCTACGATGCCCGCAAAACGCTGCTCGCCGTACTCCCCCGCGCCCAGGCCAAACAGGCAGCCGAACTGGAAACCACGCTCGCCAAGCTGGCAGACCAGATTTATTTCACGCAACGGCCCGGACCCGACAAGACCGAATACGTGATTCAGCCCGGCGATTCCATCAGCGCCATCGCCTCCCGCTTTGTCTGCCCCAAGGAACTCATCCAGAAGGCCAACAACATCTCTGACCCGCGCCGCATCCGGCCCGGTCAGCGCCTCGTCTTCCTCGATCATCCGAAATTCGAAATCACCGTCTCCAAATCCGCCAACACGCTTGTGCTGACGCTCAACGGCGAATTCTTCAAACGCTACGTGGTGAGCACCGGTCTCCATGCCAAAACGCCGGTCGGCACCTTCAAAGTGCGCGACAAGATTGAGAAACCGGACTGGTGGACGGACTCCGGAAAGGTCGTGCCCTACGGCGACCCGGAAAACATTCTCGGCACGCACTGGCTCGCGCTGGAAGCGACCGGGGAAACCCCGCGCGTCTCCGGGTACGGCATCCACGGCACCTGGGATGAAGCCTCGCTCGGCAAACAGGCGAGCGCCGGCTGTGTGCGTATGCGTAATGCGGAAGTCGAAGAACTCTTCACCCTTGTTCCGCGCGGGACGCCCGTCCGGATTGTTGAATAACCCGCCGTGATCGCCTTTCTCAACGGAACCGTTTTCTCGCGAACCCTGAGCCCCTCCCCTGCCTGTGTCGTGCTGGATGTCGGCGGCGTCGGCTACGAGGTTTTTGTGCCGCTCTCGACGTTTGACGCGCTGCCGCCGGAAGGAGCGGCGTGCCGACTGCTCATTCATGATTACATCCGCGAAGACGCACGCACGCTGTTCGGGTTCCTGACGTCCGCCGAAAAGGAACTCTTCCTGCAACTGCAGTCCGTCTCCGGCGTCGGTCCCAAGCTGGCGCTCTCCGCGTTGTCCGCGATGACGGTGCGCGCACTGCGCGATGCGCTCATCCGCGAAGATGCGCGCCTGCTCGCCCGCATTCCCGGCATCGGCAAACGCACCGCCGAGCGCATCATCGTCGAGCTCAAAGGGAAAATCAATCCGCTGCTGGCGGCCGCCGCCACGCCCGACGCTCCGGCGGGCGCACCCGCCGACGGCGGCGAGGCGGAACCCGATTTCGGCCAGGCGTTTCAGGATGCCGTTCTCGGGCTTGTCGCCCTCGGCTACTCGCAGGAAAGCGCCGTCAATGCCGTCCGCGAATGCGCCCGCAGCGCCTCTTCCGCCAACCTCACCACCCCGCAAATCATTCACCTGGTTCTTTCCGCCGCACCGGACCGCCGTCCGGTCCGCTGATTCCTTTTGCCACACCCCTGCCACGAACGCATGAAAAAGACGACTCCCCCGAAGAAGAAATCCGCCTACGCCGCCGCCGGTGTCGATATTGATGAAATGGACCGCGGACTGGCCAAGATCAAGGCGGACGTCAAATCCACCAGCACCCCGGGCGTTCTCTCCGACATCGGCCGTTTCGGCGGTCTGTTCCGCTCGCCCGGCAAGGACGTCATTCTGGTGGCATCCACGGACGGCGTCGGCACGAAACTCAAAATCGCCAACATGGCGGGCATTCACGACACGGTGGGTCAGGACCTCGTGAACCACTGCGTCAACGACATCCTGACGCAGGGGGCAACGCCGCTTTTCTTCCTCGACTATCTGGGAACGGCCAAGCTCGACGCCTCGGTTTTCGCCAAGGTGATTTCCGGATTCTGCAAAGCGTGCCGGGAAAACGACTGTGCGCTGCTGGGCGGCGAAACGGCGGAAATGCCGGGGCTGTATCCGGTGGGCGAATACGACCTGTGCGGCACCATTGTCGGTCAGGTGGCCCGGAAAGACCTCGTGCTGGGCGACAAAATCAAGCCGGGCGACGTCCTGATCGGGCTGCCGTCCACGGGTCTGCAGACAAACGGCTATTCGCTGGCGCGCAAGATTCTCTTTGAAGATGCCGGGCTGACGCTCAAAGACACGGTTCCCGGCACGCGCACAACCTTCCAGAAGGCGCTTCTGGCGGTTCACGCCTCCTTCCTCAAGCCGGTGCTGGCCGTCCGCAAGGCGGGCGTAAAAATTCGCGGCATGGCGCACATCACGGGCGGCGGGCTGGTGGACAATGTGCCGCGCATGCTTCCCAAGACCGTGGACGCGCTGTTTGATGCGCAGACCTGGAAAGTGCCGCCGATTTTCCGCTTCTTCCAGGAAGCCGGCAAGGTCGATCCCGAGGAAATGTACCGGGTCTTCAACATGGGCATCGGCTACGTCCTGTGCGTGACGCGCAAGGATGCTGCCGCAACGCTCAATGCGCTCGAGACCGCGGGTGCGCATCCCCTGCCCATCGGCCAGATTGTCGAAGGTACGGGCGTTTCCCGCATCGCCAACCGTCCGGAATAACCGGCTGCGGTTCCCTGCCCGGCATGGCTGATTCATCCGAAAAGCGCGACCGCATCCTCGAATCGGTCCCGCCGGAAACCTGGGCGGTCCGGCGGGAGTTTCTGCAGCTTTCCGACCGGCGTCCGCGCATTCCTTTCAAGGAGCCGGATGCCGCCGGCGCCGCCGTTGAATCGGTTGCCGACCGCCTGCTCCGCAAGTTGGCTTACACGGGCACCGACTCTCTCGCTGCGCGGATTGAGCGGCGGTGGGCGGGCATTGTCTCTCCGGAGATTGCGCGCAATGCGCAACCGTCCGGCATCGAAAACGGGGTGCTCAACATCCGCGTATCGGGTCCGATCTGGATGGCGGAGCTGAAGCGCGAATCGCATCGGCTGCTGCGGCGCATCAACGGAGCGGCGGCGCTGCCGGGCGAGCAGAACCCGGTCCGCCGCCTGCGCTTCCAGCTCGATTACACGCTGGGGCGCACACCGCCGCGCGCAAACTAGCGCCCAGTGCCTACGCGCGCGGCTCCAGTGCCTGAGAAATAGACGCCACGGACTTTTCCATGTGCCCCGAAAAAGCGGCGCCTGAAGTCCAGAAAAATGGGGGCTTCGCCCCCTTCGCCCCCTTCGCCCCCTCCAGAAGGGCTGCGGCAGTTCAGTCGCAATTTCCGGCTTGGTTTTCCGTCTGCCTGGCTTCCGTCAAAGCGAGTTCCCGAAGCCGCTGCAATTCTTGCACATGCCGGGACAAAACAAGCGCAAGCCGATGCTCGGCGTATAGTTTAGCATAATCCGGCCGCTTGAGTTTCCAATCCGGATTCTGCTCCAGCCATTTCAGAACGGTCTGTTTCTTCTCGTCCGTGAAGTTTTCCCAGGTCGAAACCGGCGGAAAGCCTGCAATGACAACCGAACAGGCTGCGGCCGCCTCGTGTGCAAACGACCATTCCTGCGGGACGCAGTCATAGCCGGACCACTCTTTCCGCGTATCCGTCTTCAAAACGGTAATCATTTCTTCCGTCAAGCGCCGGTTTCCCGCCAGGGCAAGAATGGGGAAAAGATAAAACTTGTCCGTCTGCAAAGTCTCCGAACGGTGTTTCAGGAGCGTCAAAAGGAATCGGACCCCTGCCCGGTCTCCCCGCGAAGCCAGAAAAGCGGCGCTGTACAGGTGAGAGCGGACCTCCGTTTCTTTTGAATACAAGCGC
>CASFKR010000174.1 GCA_949295265.1 uncultured Verrucomicrobiota bacterium
CGCCGCGGGACGCGCGAGGGCATCGCCGCCGCGCTGGGGCGGCGCCGGGCGCCGGCGCTGACCTTCGAGGAAAAACAGGCGCTTTCCGATCAGGCGATCAATGACGTCCAGGCGCTCCTGCTGCAGATTTCCTTCGCCATCATGATGGTCTTCATGATTGCGTATTTCATCTTCCGGACGCAGGCTTCGCGCAAGGCGGAGGAGCAGGTGCTCGAACTGCAGCGTCAGCGCATCACGGCGGCGCTCGACGCCGCCACCGTCGACGCGGAGGCGCGCTACGGGCTCACCGTGCTCACCACGCTCGGCGAGGATGGCACCGTCATCTACAATCCCGATGCCTGTATTGAAGAGGGGCGCCTTACCTCCGTGCCCCAACTCCGCAATGCCTTCTGCGGCGGTGCCGTCAATGCCTCCCGCGATTTTTCCGACTTGCTCGCGTTGCGGCGCGACTGGGTCGCCGATGTGCTCGACCGCGCCGAGCTCACGCCCGGCGTTCTGCAGGCCGGCAATGCCGAATGGCTCGGCGAGGCGGTCGACTCGCGGCTCAGCCGCTTGCGCGAGCGGGTGCGCAATGTGCAACTCTACGGCGCGGCGCGTCTGCAGGAATATTGGGCGGCCCATCCTTCGAAAATGGAGGATCCCGCCGTCCAGAAACTCCTCGACGAATTCGCGCGTGCCGATGAGGAAAAGCGTCTCCTCCTCGCTCCGGAGGTCGCTCATGCGCTGCGCACCCACTGCCTCGCCTACCTCTCCCGCGAAGCCAACGCCCCCATGCTCCCCTGATCCGCCTCCCCGCCGTGGCAGGGGCGTGGCAACGGTGCGCCATCCGGGTGTCCCCGATGCTTCCGATTCCTCCGAAAACGGGCATGCCGTTTGCCAAGGGGCGGGGTGTTTGTTATTGTCCCGTTCAAACGACAGTTTGATATGCAACGGATTTCATTTGCCCTTTCCCTTCTTGCCGCGGCGCTCCTGGCCGGATGCGCCACGCAACGTCTCGCCCCGACGCCGCCGAGCGGCGCCCTCGATTCGGCCAATTACCTGCTGGAACGTGCATACCAGGGGGATGCGGAGGCCTTTTTCGCCTCACTGCCGGAATCGTATCGTCAGAACATCCGGATGCTCGTCTCCGTCGCCGCCCGCTCCATGGATGACGATCTGTGGTATGCCTGCCAGGGCCTCCTCATGGATGCCGCGGAAATGCTCGACGCGCAGTCCGGTCATATTGCCGATTTTCTCAACGAGGAGCCGTTCCCGTTTCCCACGCGCGATACCTTTATCGCTGTGCGCCCGTACGACGTGCGGCGATTGGGGCGCTCCCTCTCGCATGCCGTGCGGCGGCTCGACCGCGCCGCGCTCCGCGAGGGGCGCATCGAGTCTTTCCTTTCCGATTCCGGTACGCGGGAATTTCTGGAAATCGTGCTGAAGCTCGGGAAGAAGTCCGGCCGCTGGATGGAGCCGTTCCGCCCCGTCGAGGGTGCCGCGCCCGAGGTCATGCACGCCGTCTACTGGGCAGGGGAGCAGCCGGTCACCAATGTGGTGCAGTGGACCAATGTCGAGGGTCGCTGGGTGCCGAAGACCTGGGCGCTGGCCTGGCCGTTCGTCGCCGGCGAGGCGCTGAGCAACATCGACCGGCTGCCGAAGGATGACAAAGGGCGCACGATGTTCCTGACGCGCATCTGGCTCATGCGCAAACAAATCCGGCTGATGACGGCCGCCGGTTCGCAGGAAGAATTCGAGGCCGCCTTGCTGCCGTTCCTCCGCCACTGGCTCTGAGTGCCCGAGCGTGCCGTCGCGCCGCATTCCGGCGGCGGGGTACTTGCGCGGGCACAGGTGGTTGTGGTAGAGTAAATCGCGTTGCAAGTAGCGGGTGTAGCTCAATGGCAGAGTGGCAGCCTTCCAAGCTGTTTACGAGGGTTCGATTCCCTTCACCCGCTCCATTTTTTTGTCTCAGAAGGAGTGTACAGACGATGCAATGGAATCGTGTTGCGCCGTTGGCGCTGGTGGGTCTGCTCGCGGCCGGTTGCGGTCAATCGAAGAGCACGGATGCGGAAATTCCCGTTGTAGAGGGGATGGAGACGGAAATCGTCGAAGCGGAAACGCCGGAAGTGCTTTTTGATGATTCGAAGATTTTCGATTTGATCCGCAAAGTCGACGGCCTTCATCAGGCGGCGCAAACCAATGAGGCGAATCAGGTCTTTTTCGATGCGCTCGAAAATCCGGAATTTGCCCCTGCCGCCGACCGCGTGAGCAACCTGATGCTCCGCTTCATGCTCTTTACGGAGCAGACCGAGCTGGCGAAGGCGAAGTTCCTCGCCCTGCTTCGCACGGCGCCCGAACAGGCGCTGCCGTCCCGCGATCTCATTTACGGATATCTGCTGGAGACGGGCAGCAAGGAGGCCGCGACCGACTGGGCGCGCGCGCTTTTGGCGCAGGATCTTCCGCTGGAAATGCGGCTGACCGCCGCCGACTGGGTCGTCAACGGTCTGCTGACGGCGGGCGACCGCACGGGTGCCGTTGCTGCGGCAAAGGAGTTGCTCCAGGAATTTCCGGTTGAGGATTTGGCCTCTCTGTACCAGCGGCTTGCGCAGAATGCGATTTCCGCAGGAGCGCTCGATACGGCGGAAGCCGTTTACGGGATGATGACGGAGAAGGTCACGCCGGAGACGCCCAAGCTGCAGAGTGCCGTCTGCATCGTGGAAATCCGTCTGCACACCGCCAAGGGCGAGTTTGCCGCGATTGCGGAGGCCGCGCCTTCCTATCTGGGCAAGGTTCCGGAGTTGGCGTTCAGCCAGGCGATGGGTGCCGCTTACCGCGCGGCGCGCGAGGCGGGCAACGCCGCCGCGCTCGATCAGCTGACCTCGGCGGTTCTCCTCAACAGCGCGTTCAAGAATACGCGCCTGATTCCCTCCGCCGCGCGCGAATGGTGCGCGGTGCCGTTCCTCGATAAGGAAATGGGTCCCGCTGCCTACCCGGCCCGGCTCTCCAAACTGGTGGATTTGCAGGTGCAGCCGCGGACCATCTTCAGCATTTTCTCCTCGCATTTCTATGAGCTGATTGACGATGCGGCGCTCCTCAAGGAGATGATGGCGGTTGCCGACCGCATCAAGCCGCTCCTGACGCAGGAGGCCGATCTGGCGCTCTTCAAGACGTTCGACCTCGATGCGGCGTTCATCCTCAACGATTATGACCGCGCCATCGCGCTCCTCGAAGAAGGTATCCCGGACCGCGAGGAATCCTGGCATCAGCTTTCCATCACCAAGCTCAAGGCGCACAAGGCGCTCGACGCCAAGGAGTATGACGAAGCGGCCCGCCTGTTCCGCGAGTTCCTGAAGCTGTTGCCGGACGAGGAACAGACCGATCCCCAGACGGGCGTTGCCTTCACGCGCACCATCATCGTCGGCAACAACGAAAAGCGCATCGGCGATTTCATGAAGGAAGCGGGCAAGGATGCCGAGGCCCAGGCCGCTTATACGGCTGCGGCTGCCGCCTATGCCGAGGCGCTGGCGGACGAAAAGACCTCTCCGGAAGCCAAGGCCGTGGTCCGTGCCGCGGCGCAGGAGCTCCCGGTTGCACTGCCGGAAGCGCCCGCGGCTGAGCCCGCCGCTGAGCCCGCGGCTGAGCCCGCTGCTGAGCCCGCTGCTGAGCCCGCGGCTGAAG
>CASFKR010000175.1 GCA_949295265.1 uncultured Verrucomicrobiota bacterium
CCGCTCCGGCCGTAGCACCCGCAGCCGCACCGGCGGACGCGCCGGCCGACCGCCTGCTGGCGGACGGCGTCCAGGCCGTCTCCGAAGCGGACGCCGCCCTGTACACGGCGCAAGTCTCGCAGAACCCCGCCGTGGCGCTCGCCGCCCTGCGCAACACGCTTGCCGTCCTTCCGCTCGCGCCCGGCGCCGTCTCCCCGGCCCTTGCCGCGCAGCTCCAAAAGCGCGAAACCGGTCTACTGGCCGGGCTCGCCATGGAATCGCTCCCCTGCCCCGAATGCCACGGCTCGGGCTTCGTCGACGCCCCCGAGCCGCCCCGCCAGACGCTCAGTGGCGGCAATCGCGGCGGCAACACCTTCAAGTCGCTCGAAAGCTCTTCGGTGCGCGAGATTCACGAAACCCGCGGCACCGGCGGGCGGCGCGTCTGCGCCTTTTGCGGCGGCAACCGCACCCTGATGTGCGTGCGCGACCGCAAGACGCTGCGCGGCGCGCTCCGCCTTGCGCAGAAAGACTACGAACGCCTCGCCGCGCTCGAAGGCCGCGTGAGCGTGCAGGACGTCTTCGTCCCCGCCGCCTGGCAAAACGCGCTGCCGCTGCGCTCGCAGGCGCTGCTCGCGCGCCATGCGCCCTTCGCGGGCAGCTGCGAAAATTGCGCCGGCATCGGCTCCGTCCCCTGCCGCACCTGCGACGGTTTCGGGCGCATTCCCTGTCCGAACAAGGGCTTCCACCAGCGGGCTCGCGCCGCCACAGGAAAAGCGGGCGGCGGCGATGTCGCCCGCATCGAAGAAGTGCTGCTCGACCATTCCGGCCCCAACAGCCTATGCCCGCAATGCAGCAAACCCGCCGACAATCCCGGCTGGGTGGCGTGCTCCGACTGCACCGGCAAGGGGCTGGCCGTCTGCCGCACCTGCGACGGCGCCGGCGTCGCGGAAGATTGCCGCACCTGCCGCGGAGAAGGCATCGTTTCCTGCCGAAACTGCCGCGGCACGGGCAAGGACCGGCGCACCGATGCGCCGTGTCAGGCGTGCAAGGGCGAGGGTCTCACCCTCTGCCGGTCCTGCGGGGGCAACGGCTATGGACGCTGACGATCTCGCAAACGGGAAAACCCGGCTCATCCGGCGGCAGCAGGAAGAGCCGACGGCAACCATTCCCACGGCCCGCCGCGCCCAGCTCCAGGACGACACCAACGTCCCCGTCGGGGCGCGGGGCGATGCCGCCAACGACCGTCCCGTACCGCCGTCCATCGAAGGCTTCGACAGCTTCACCCTCATCGGCCGCGGCGGGATGGCCGCCGTATGGCGCGCCCGCCAGATTTCGCTCGACCGCACCGTCGCCATCAAGGTCCTCCATGCCGAACAGAGCCGTAGCGATGAGGACATCGACCGGTTCCAGTCCGAAGCGCGCGCCGCCGCCCGGATGTCCAACCCCGGCATCGTCCAGATCTACGACGCCTTTTACCGCGACGGACGCTTCTGCCTCCAGATGGAGTACATCGACGGCGAAACGGTGGGGCGCCACATCCGCAAACGCGGGCGCCTCCCCGAAGCGGAAACGCTCTTCATCGCCAAAGGCGTCGCCGAGGCGCTCCGCTACGCATGGGACCGACAATGCCTCGTACACTGCGACCTCAAACCCGACAACGTGATGCTCTCCAGCGACGGCACCGTAAAAGTGACCGACTTCGGGCTGTCGCGCTCCATCTACACCCTCCAGGCGCGCCACGTCGACGACGGCTGGATTTTCGGAACCCCCGCCTACATGTCGCCCGAGCAGGCGCGCAACGACGAAAGTCTTTCCGTGCAGTCGGATATGTATGCGCTGGGCGCCATGCTTTTCCATATGTCGACGGGGCGCCGCCTCTTCGAGGATCTCCCCATCGACAAGGTGCCGGAGGCGCAGTTGGAGGAGCAGGACGAAGATCCCTACGTCCTCAATCCGCAGCTCTCCATCCCCTTCTGCGATTTCATCGAGCGGCTGCTGGCGAAAGACCCGCAGGACCGCTACAACTCCTGGGGCGAAATCATCTCCGTCATCGACGCGCTCCTCACGGGGCACTCGCTCGTGCGCCGCATCGACCTCGCGAAAGCCCGCAGCACGGTCCGCCGCTGCCCGGAGCGCGAAGCCAACGCCTCCGTTTACCTGCGCGGCGGCGTCGGCAATGTCGGCAACCAGAAGGTGCGCAAAATGATGCGCGTCCCCCATGCGGACGCCGCCGGCGAATCCGGCATAGCGACGCCTGCGCAAAAGCAAAAGCCCCGCCCCGCCCTCACCTTCCTCCGCAGCGTTCTTTCCGACAAAAATCAGCGCATGCTGGCGGTGGCGGCGGCCGCCATCCTGATTTTCCTCTTCGGCATCGCCGTCTACTCCGCCGTTTCAACCGTCCGGGAACGGAGCCGCGCCTCGGAAACCATCAGCACCCTCATGGCGGACGGGCTGGACGCCATCGACCGGGACGACATCCGGCAGTACCACCAAAAGCTCGCCGCACTCGACGACCTGCTGACCTCCCCGGTCGTCCTGCCGCACCAGCAGCTGGCCGCGCAGATTCTGACGGCCCGCGCCGACCTCCTCCACCGCGCGGATGAGCAGGCCTGGAAAGCCCTGCTCGCCTTTGCGGAAAATGAGGACATCGTCTACTACATGACCGTCAAAAATTACGGTCGCGTCGCGGAAATCTGGCTTTCCTACAAAGGGCCCTGGCACGAAGAAACGCGCGCCTACCGCAAAGCGATGGCGGAACATCTGCTGCGCGGCGACATGAGCCTCGTCCCGACCCACGTCCCCGGTATCTGAGGTTCCGCCCCGCCGCTCCGGCTGCGCCGCCGGAGGCGGCTCGCAAGGGGGAGCGCGATATGGTAGAATGCCGTTATGAATATCGCTGCTCAAACGCTTCTGATTATCCCGACCTACGATGAACGGGAAAATGTGCCCGTCATTACCAGGGCCATTCACGACGTCGTACCCGACGCCCATATTCTTTTCGTAGACGATGATTCGCCGGACGGCACCGGCAGACTCATCGCCGAAATGGCCCGCGAAGACGACAAAATCCACCTGCTCCCGCACGGCAAAAAAGCCGGGCTCGGCCGCGCCTACGTCGACGGCTTCAAATGGGGGCTCGAACAGGGCTATCAATACCTCTTCGAGATGGATGCGGATCTGTCGCACGACCCGAAGGAAATCCCGGCTTTTCTCGAACAGGCGCGCGAAAACGACCTCGTGCTGGGCACCCGGTACCGCAACGGCATCCGCGTCATCAACTGGCCGCTCTCGCGCCTGCTCATCTCGATGTCGGGCGGGCTCTTCGTGCGCGCCGTTTGCGGGCTCCCGGTTTCCGACCCCACCGGCGGCTACAAGTGCTACACCGCCGAGGTTTTACGGGCGATTGATCTTGACCGCATCCGCTCCAACGGATACTCCTTCCAGATTGAAACGACCTTTACCGCGTGGATGAAGGGCTTCCGGATTGCCGAAGTCCCCATCATCTTCGAAGACCGGCGTGCAGGCTATTCGAAGCTCTCCGGCGGCATTGCCGTGGAAGCGTTCCGCATGGTCTGGCGCCTCGCGTGGAGCAACCGGTTCCGCCGCAAGCCGCCGGTGCCGACGCGCCCGCCGCGCTCGCAGCG
>CASFKR010000176.1 GCA_949295265.1 uncultured Verrucomicrobiota bacterium
CGCCCCCGCCGCGGAGGCCGCCGCAGAAGCCGCCGCTCCGGCGTTCGACCCGACCCAGCCGCCCGTCGATCTGGCCGCCATCCGCGCCGCCGCCGAAGCAGTCGGCATCGATGACGCCGCTCCCCAGTATCAGCGCGATGAAAAGGCGTGGCACCTCGAGGTCAAGACCGTCTACACCGAAATCGACGGTCAGGAAATCTCCTCCGTCCTCACGGCCGCCCTCCAGAATCCCGACAACGCCGACCTCGCCGGTGTCGAATTCACCTATCTCGACGTCGACTCCATCGGCTCCCAGATCGGCAGCGAAATGAAGCGCAGCGCCGCCATCGCCATCGTGCTCTCCACCATCGCGATGCTCATCTACATCGGCTGCCGCTTCGAGTTCGGCTACGGCCTCGGCGCCGTCGCCGCCCTCGTGCACGACGTGCTGCTCACCATCGGCATCTTCTCGTGCCTCGGCTTCCAGTTCAACCTGACCATCGTCGCGGCCCTCCTGACCATCGTCGGTTACGGCGTCAACGACACCATCGTGCTGTTCGACCGCGTCCGCGAAAAGGTCCGCACCGACTTCAAGTCCGAGTTCCCCGAACTGGTCAACCGCTCCGTCAACGAAACGCTCGCCCGTACGGTTCTCACGTCCATCACGACGCTGCTCCCGGTCGCCTCCCTGGTCATCTTCTGCCAGGGTGACATCCGTGCCTTCGGTGTGTGCATGTTCATCGGTATCGCGGTCTCCACGCTCTCGACCATCTACGTTGCCTCCCCGGTGATGCTCGCCTGGTACCACAACAAGCGTCCCGTCTCCAAGGATCTGGCAAAATAACCCCCTCCCCGGTCCAGCCGCTGCGGTAACGCCCGGCTGGACCGGTTCTGTTCTTTCTCTGGAACCGCCCGCGCGTTCCTCCGTTTCCTCCGATTCCGCATGGTTTCCGCCGTCATCGTCGCGGCAGGGTCGGGTACCCGCATGGGTGCCGCTGTACCAAAGCCCTTTCTCACGCTTCACAACCGCCCCGTTCTGGCGTGGAGCCTCTCCGCTTTTCAGAACGCCCCCGAGGTGGACGAAATCGTGGTCGTGACCAAGCCGGAATTCCAGTCGGATGTCGAAGAAATGGCCCGCCGCGGGAACATCAGCAAACTCGCGGCCATCGTGCCGGGCGGCGTCGTGCGCCTCGCCTCTGTCCGGAACGGACTTCAGGCGTGCGCATCCGGCGCCGATTTTATCCTGGTTCACGACGCGGCGCGCCCGTGCGTCACGCCCGACTTGATTGCCGCCTGCCTGGCGTCCGCCCGGCAATACGGCTCCGGCGTCGCCGCCGCCCCCGTGGTCGACACGCTCAAAGCCGCCGATGCCGAGGGGTGCGTGCAGGAAACGGTGGACCGCACCGGACTCTGGGCCGTCCAGACACCCCAGGCCTTCCGGGCCGACTGGCTTCGCGAAGCCATTGATGCGGCATCCGATTACGATGCCACCATCACGGATGAAGCCGCCGCCCTCGAACGCATCTGCCGCCCCGTGCGCCTCGTCCGCAACCCCGCCCCTAATCTCAAGCTGACGGTTCCCGGCGATTTCGCCGTTCTCTCCGCGCTCCTCCCGCCTAACGGATAGCGCCGTTCCCTCCGCCCCAAGGCGTAAGCCCCCACCCTTTCGCCCCCATCAGAAAGTTCCGACCATGGACCAGCTATATGCCGTCATTGGCGATATTCACTCCAACCTGGACGCTCTTCAGGTCGTCCTTGCAGACGCGCAGGAACAGGGCGCCAACGCATACATCTGCGTCGGAGACGTCGTCGGATACAACGCATGCCCCAACGAATGCTGCAACATCATCCGGGGGCTCAACGCCATCATCGTGTGCGGCAATCACGACCACTATACCGCCTACGATGAAAATCTCGAGGATTTCCACCCCATGGCGGCCAAGGTCGTGGAATGGACGCGCAGCCAGCTCGCTCCCGAGAACCTCGAATGGCTCCGCTCGCTTCCCTACTCGGCGCTCGTGCGCGGCATCACCGTCGTCCATGCCACCCTGGACGGTCCTGAGCATTGGGGCTATGTGTTTGACGCGGTGGAAACCGAAACCTCATTCACGTATCAGCGGACGCAGCTCTGCGTCCACGGGCACACGCACGTACCTGCCATCTTCGACTGGCACGGCGGCATCGTGACCCGCTTCGACCCGATGGATTTCCAGATGCAGCTCGGGCACAAGTATTTCGTCAATGTCGGCTCCGTCGGTCAGCCGCGCGACGGCGATCCGCGTGCCTCCTACTGCCTCTACAATGCAACGCGCCACACGATGCATTTCCGGCGCCTCGAATACGACATCGCCAAAGCCCAGCAACGCATCCTCGATGCCGGGCTCCCGCCCCACCTGGCGGCCCGCCTCGCAGCCGGACAATAAAGCCGCTTGTTTCCCGCGGCGGTAAACGATAGAATTTTTTGCCTTTTCGACGACGGAACCCCGGTTCACACCCTATTCCCACCATCTCTCCAACCCCATTCCGGCTCTCATGAAGTTCAAAACCATCCTGGCAGTCTGCTCGCTGGCTCTTCCCCTCGCCCTGACCGGTTGTGACGGCGGCGGCGACGGCACACCGGACATTGGCGACAACAATGCCAATCTCGTGGCTTGCATTGGCGACTCCCTCACGCAGGGCTACAATTGCGAAGGCGCCTCGTATCCCACCCGTCTCGCCTCGATGTCCGGCAAGACGGTCAGCAACTACGGCGTCGGCGGTTCGCTCGCCTCCTACGGCGCCTCCATCATCGGTTCCGTCCTCAACAACAAGCCTGGCTACGTGTGCATCCTCTTCGGGTCGAATGACGCCATCCGCGGCGTCGGCACGGAGACCTTCAAGTCCAACATCCGCGCGATTGTGCAAGCGTGCAAAAACAACAAGTCGGTTCCGATTCTCGGCACCCCGCCCCGCATGATTTACGGTCACACCCTTTACGATGGCGATGCCAAGCGCATGGGCGATGCCGTCAAGCAGGTTGCCAGCGAAGAAGGCTGCGCGGTCATTGACTTCTACGCGGCTTTCGGCGACGGCACGCAGTACATCAACGAAGACGGTCTGCACCTGACGGATGCCGGCGGCGATTTGATTGCCCGCCGCTTCAACGACAAGATATAAGCCCATTCGCCGATTTCCGCGCCCCTAGCTCAGTTGGTCAGAGCACGGGACTCATAATCCCAGGGTCGTCGGTTCAAGTCCGGCGGGGCGCACCACCCCACCTTACCATCCGCATGCCTCCGGTCTGCGGATGGTTCTTTTTTTTTTTACGCGTTCCCGAATCGCCGAAGACATCAGAATCATCGGGAGCAACACGATGCGTTCCCTAGTTGTCCTGTCCGTCCTGTTCGTCCTGTTCGACCTGTCCGTCGTGTCCATCGTGTCGGCGGCGATTTCGCGTACCGCCCGTGCCGCGCATTTTTGCAGCGCAAAATCGCTGGCTTTCAGGCATTTTTTCCGTAGTATGCAGAAGTAAACGCACCGTTGCAAAGGTAAACGCACCAATACAACTGTAAATGTACCTTGGAAGACGCATATCACGCGGAGAAAACGCA
>CASFKR010000177.1 GCA_949295265.1 uncultured Verrucomicrobiota bacterium
GGGAGCACGCCCGCGCTCACGCTCGAGAACCGGGGCGCGCTCTGCTACCGGCCGACGCCCGGGCAGCGCCCGGACGGCGCCCAGGCGTTTCATGTGCGCGGTGCGGTGCAGTTGTCCGGCCGGCTCCGCGTCGAGGGAGATTCGCAGGATTTCGCGCCCGGAGAGCACGTTCTCCTGCGCGCCGATGAGGGCCTGCCGCAGCAGAAACTCTCGCTCGATGCCCCTGCGGCGCTCCGTTCCCGCCTGTCGCTCGGCGTGCGCGATTCGCGCCTGATTCTCACGGTCGCCCCGTGACGCGACTCTCCGACCGCCTCTTTCCTTCTCTTTTGTTTCCGTCGTCTCTCTGTTTCGAATTTGCCATGAATCCCCGTTTGCACTCTTTCGCATGTTGCGGGGCGCTTCTGCTCCTCTGCGCCGCGGCGCCCGCACAGGAAACCACATGGAGCGCCACCGCTTCCGGCCTTTGGCTTGATGCCGCAAACTGGTCTTCCGGCATTCCCGACGCGCCCGGAGCCGTTGCGATTTTTCCGGAGGGACTCACCGAAACGCTCACGCTGACCATCGACGGCGCCCCCGCAACCGTGGGCGCGCTCCAAATGGACAACCCCGGGAAGACGGTGCAAATCAGAGCCGCAAACGGCGGCTCCCTGCTGTTCGACGGCGGCGCGGGCTCCGCCCGCATCGATGCCACCGGCTCCGGGAATCTGCAAATCACCGCGCCGACAGCCGTCGCGGACGGCTCCACGCTGGAGATTGCCAACGCCGGCAAGGGCGACGTCAAACTCTCCGGCGCCCTCTCCGGGGAAAACATCATCCTGTCCAATTCGGGGAGCGGCTCCGGCTACACGTATCTGCACAAACCGGAATCCGGCAACCACACCTTCACGGGGGAAGTCTGGGCCGTCAGCGGCACTTCGCGCATCAGCGTGGGCGATGACAACATCGAAGAACCGCGCATGGGCGACCGCTTCAACGCCATCCGCATCTTCCCGGGCGCCTGGCTGACGCTGGCCCGCTACGGCAATGCCATCGTGCACCCCTGCCGCACCGTCTGGATGGAAAGCGGAGAAACCGCCGCGATGGCAACGCTCTCCAACCCGGGTGAAAACAACGAGAAGAAGAACATCCCCGCACCCATTCTCGGCGAAGGGTCCATCTGCGTCACAGGCAATTACTCGCTGAGCGGGGACAATCCCGGGCTCTCCGGCGGCGTTCAGCTCGACGGCAATCTGCAGATTTCCGATCCGCGCAACATCGGCGGCGCACCCGTCCATGTGCGCGGACACGGCACCACGCTCCTGCTCGCCGGAACGCGGTTCACCCGGGCCTCCGAAAATCTGAACCTCAGGTTTACGGTCGACGTCAACGGCGGCTCCACGCTGCGGCTGCTCGATCCGGCCTGCACGTTCGTGCTCGACCAGCCGGTCAGCCTCTCGCTCAACTCCAACGGCGCCACCCCGCTCAACAAGAACGGGCCGGGCACCCTCATCTTCGAAGGCACCCATTCGCTCCGCAACAACGGCAACGCAAAGGCGCTGGCCGTCGGCGGCGGGCGCGTCGTCATCCCATGGGCGGAAACGGGCGACGGGCTGGGGGCTTCGCCCGATGCGGCGATGGGCTTCCGCCCCGCGCTCAACGGCGGCGAACTGCGCTTCACCCACACGGACGCAGCCGACTTCCATATGGGCGACCTCGTGCTCATGCCCAACGGCGGCACCCTCACCGTGGAAGGCGCCGGCGCCGCGCCCGTGACCCTGAATCTGCGCGGGTTCGCGCTCTTCAGGGACAACGAAAAGGAGTTCGGGCGCGCCGCCTCGCTGCGCACCGCGGGCACCGGCGTGTTCTGCAGTTCGGTCACCAACGACGCCTCCGGCATCTGGGGCGGCGGACGCTTCACGTTCAACGGGGCTGACTGGCCGGCTGCGGACACCAACGGGGTGCTGCACGCCTATGCGGATTATGCGGCGTTCGAAGACGGGGACGGAGCCGCCGACGCCGGCGGCGGGCGCAACCTCGTGCTGAACGGCACCGCCGAAGTGGGTGCGGGCGAAACCCGCGCAGCCCGCACGCTCAAGCTCGACACCGCCGCGCAGGGTGCCGCCCTCTCCTTCGGAGAAGGCGCCGTGCTGGCGCTCGCCGACAATGCGCTGCTCGCGACGGGCGGCGGCTCGGCAACGCTCCGCGGCGGCGCCCTCCGGCTCGGACGCGCCGAAAACGACGCCATCGTCCATGTCGACGCCGACACCACGCTACGGCTCTCCCAAATGGCCGTCGGCGATGCCAACCGCGCGCTTCCGGGCCTCACCAAAGCCGGCAAGGGTACCCTCGTGCTCGATCCCGCGCCCGCCATGGCCGGTGCCCTTTCCATCACCGACGGCACGGTCGTCTTCCCGACCGCGGACGCCATCCCCTACAGCTCCGGCACGCTCACGGGCGTCACCGCCGCCACCGATTCCGCAACCATCCAGTGCGCGATGGATGCGCTCCCCGCCGGCTTCGGCATCGGCGCCTCTTCCCTCCTCGGTCGGAACGTCAGCGCCGTCTCCGGCACCCCGGGCGACTGGACCATCACCCTCTCGGGCAATGCCAATGCCGCGCTCACCAACAGCACCGCCACCTACAATCTGCGCCCGACCATCCGCAACAACGGATGCATCCGCTTCGAAGCCAGCACCGAGGTGCTCAATACGCTCCATTTCGGCGGTAACGACGCCGCGTTTGACGTGGCGGACGGACAGACGGTGACCTTCCGCGACGGCTCGCTCTACCTGTGCACCGGCGGCTTCGTCCTGAACAACACCGACCCGGTCGGGGACGGACTCGTCGCCTTCAGCCGGGAATTCGACATGGGGTACTCGCTGCGCGTGCTGCGCGGGATTTTCCGCCACACCGGCGACAATTTCTCGCGCACGGGGCAGGCACCCGTCCAGTTCGGCGACGGCATTCCCGCCACGCTGCAGCTGCGCGGCGGCCGCACCGTGCTGTGCGCGGAACTGTCCACCTCCAACACCGCCGCCCGCGTGGAAACCTACTCCTCCGGCGCCACGCTCTTCGGCGTCCTCAACGGCACCGACAACACGTTCGCCGGCGTCATCGCCGACGGCCCCGAAGCGGGCACCATCCGTTTCACCAAAGCCGGTGCGGGCAAACTGACGCTCTCCAACACCCACGCCTACTCCGGCGCAACCGTCGTGCAGGGCGGCACCCTGCGCGTGGACGGCTCCATCCGCAGCTCCGCATCGCTCCTCGTCGAAGGGCATGGCACCATCGAAGGCGACGGGGCCGTGCCTGCCACGCGCATCGGGCGCGGCGGC
>CASFKR010000178.1 GCA_949295265.1 uncultured Verrucomicrobiota bacterium
GCCTTCCCCGCCTCGATTGCAGCACCCGAACCCCGACCCGTCCAGGATTGCAAAAGTAAACGCATCGAATCAGGTGCGTTTACTTCGGCAATCAAGGGACAAATTTTGGTCACACCCGAATCGGGGATTGCGCTTGCCGGAGCGGTGAATTCCTGATAGCATTGGTTGGACATCAACCCCAATTTCCATGCGTCGGCGCAACCGTCCGCAACAGGAGACTCGCAATGAAACAGAATGCTTATTTGGATGATTTCATGGCCCGCTTCAAATATGAGGGCCTCACCTATGATGATGTCTCCCTGATTACGCAGTACGCCGACTTCCTGCCGGACTCCACGTCGACGGCGACGCGCCTGACGTCGCGCATCACGATGAACACGCCGTTCATCTCCGCAGCCATGGATACGGTGACCGAATCCGACATGGCCATCGCGATGGCCAAACTCGGCGGCATCGGCGTCATTCACAAGAATCTCTCGGCGGAAGACCAGGCGGATCAGGTCAACCGCGTCAAGCACCACCTCAACGGTCTGATTCACGCCCCCGTCACCTTCCATGTCGGGCAAACGGTTGCCGATGTCGAAGCGTTCCGCGCCGAAAACAACATTGAATTCGGCGGCTTCCCGATTCTGGACAACGAGGAGCGCATTGTCGGGCTCCTGAGCAAGAAAGACGTCGCCTTCTGCCCGGATCATTCCGTGCGGGTGGAAGAGGCGATGGTGCGCGACTTCATCACGGCCCCGGCGGGCACGGATGTCGAAACCGCCTACAAGCTGATGCTCAAGCACAAAAAGGGCAAACTGCCGCTGCTCGATGAAAAGGGTCATCTGGCGGGGCTTTACTCCTTCACGGATGTGCGCGACCTCATGGAAAACCGCATGCCGATGGCCAACCGCGATTCGCGCTCCCAACTGCGCGTGGCGGCGGCGGTCTCCGGCGGCTCCCACGATTACGAGCGCGTGGAGCGTCTCGCCGCCGAGAATATCGACGTCATCGTGGTGGACTCCGCGCACGGGCATACCAAGGGCATCATGGACATGGTGCGCTGGATTACGAAGCACTACCCGGACATTGATGTGATTGCGGGCAATGTGGTGACCGGCGAAGGCGCCATTGCGTTGCGCGAATGCGGCGCGCACGCCGTCAAGGTCGGCATCGGTCCGGGCTCGATTTGCACGACGCGCGTCATCTGCGGCGTCGGCGTTCCCCAGATTACGGCGGTTTATCAGGTCGCCAAAGCGCTCGAGAACTCCATCCCCGTCATTGCGGACGGCGGCATCCGCTACTCCGGCGATGTCCCCAAGGCCATCGTCGCCGGTGCGGAAACCGTCATGCTCGGCTCGATTCTCGCCGCCACGGAGGAAAGCCCGGGCGAGAAAATCTGGAAGGACGGGCGCAAGTACGTGCTCTACCGCGGCATGGGCTCGCTCGCGGCCATGCAGGCGAACGCCGGCTCGCGCTCCCGCTACGGCCAGTCCCACCGCAAATCCGAGGACCTCGTTCCGGAAGGCATCGAGGGCATGGTTCCTTTCACGGGCACGGTGGCACAGGTGATGACGCAGTTCTGCGGCGGTCTGCGCTCTTCGCTCGGCTACAACGGCGCCCACAGCATCGACGAGCTCCGCGAACACGGCAAATTCGTCCGCGTCTCGCTGGCCGGCCTTCAGGAAGCGCATCCGCACAATGTGACGCTGACGCGCGAAGCCCCCAACTACCATCAGAACTGACGCGGCATCACGCGCATCCGCGTCCGCGCGGTTTCGCCCCCGTTTCTGCGCGCATTCCGGCGCCCGGAATGCGCGCCTTTTGTTACCCCTGCCCCGCCACCGCCACCGCCTCCGCCTCCGCAACCGCTCACGCCGCCCGCTCCGCCTGATGTCCTCTCCCGCCTCCAACAAACCCGCCGCCGCGTCCGCCGGACGCGCCTGGCTGCGGCTCACCCGCGAGGAACGCGCGCAGCTCAAGCGCCGGATGGGTCCCGCCCTCTTTCAGGAGCGGCTCCTGCGGGAGGATACGCGCGAGCTCAAAATGGGCGGACTCTTCCGCTGGTGCCCCATGCGCTGGCTCAATCCCATCGCGCGCGCAGGACTCCATCTCACGGGACTCTGGAAGGCGGGCCGCCGCAACTATCTCGACATCCGGGTTCGCGAAGAAACCTTTTTCCTGCCGGGGCTCCCCGCCGCCTTCGACGGCTTTACCATCCTGCATCTCTCCGATCTGCATTTCGACCTCGATCCGGACTTCCCGGATGCCCTCGCGCAGACGCTCGAGACCATCCGCGGGCGCTACGACGTCGCCGCATTCACCGGCGATTTCAACAACTATACGGTCCACAATTCAACGCTGGCCGTGCGCCTGACCGCCCGGCTGCTGCGCGAACACATTTCCGCCCCCGCCTACGGCGTGCTGGGCAACCACGATTCCCTGCGCGACATCCCCAGCCTCGAAGAGGCGGGGCTCCGCATCCTGCTCAACGAAAGCGTCACCCTGCGCCGCGGCAGGGACACGCTCCTGCTCGCGGGCATTGACGACCCGAATATCTTCCAGACGCACAATCTGCGCGCCGCGCTCTCCGCCCGGAAACCCGGGCAGCCCGTCGTGCTCCTCGCCCATGCGCCTTCGTGCTGGCGCGAAGCCGCCGATCAAAGCGTGGACCTCGTCCTGTGCGGGCATGTGCACGGCGGGCAGATCTGTCTGCCGAACGGGCGCACCATTCCGTGGCGCAACTGGAAATTCCCCGCCGCGGTGCGGCGCGGGCGCTGGTGCGAAGGCACCACGCAGGGCTACACCACCTACGGTGCCGGTGCCTGCGGTATTCCCATCCGCTTCTTCTGTCCGCCCGAAGCCGTCCTCATCCACCTCCGCCAGGGCGGCAAAGCCGCCTTTTCTGCCGGTCGGCTTCCCTCAGGCGGTGGACGGCAATCTGCCGCCTGAGATTCCGCCGACCGGCCCCAGTCGGCGCAGGGAAGCCGCGTAGCGAGCCAGCAACAGGACGTACAGGATGGCTCGCTGCTCCGCGCTACGCCAACACGGCGATGTCAGCACCCCGCTCCCAGTGGACCCAGTAGCCCCAGTAGCCCCAGAAAAAGGCACAACCGTGCCCCCAGTGGCCCCAGATAGCGCCACGGCATTGCCACGCCGCTGCCAGCGCACCAGGGCGGCGGCGCCGCCGCCCTCGGAGTGGGCGGCCGACGCATCAGCCAGCACCCTGGGCCGGTCGGTCTAACGCCGACCGGCAGAAGAGGTGGCACCGCCACCCCGCCCTCGG
>CASFKR010000179.1 GCA_949295265.1 uncultured Verrucomicrobiota bacterium
TTTTTCTCGGCGGCAGAGCCGCCTGAACGAAGTCAGCGCAACCATTGGAGCGACGGCAAAGTTATTTTACTGAACTTTCGGGTGAAAAAGTATTGGCGGGCTATCCACGAGTGTCTAGTCTTGGAAAGAGGCTACAGGAGCCATCTTTCAAGAAAACTGGATAAATTAACCCGAAAAAACCGGGATAAGCCATCCCTTTCAGCGGGCGGGACGGAGCGATGGTTGCGCGAAACGAGCGCAGCGTAGGCGCGCGGGCGATCTATACCAGGACGGGCGCGACAAACACGATGGGATAAGATGAGGCGAAGCACAGCCGCCCTACCCTACCGCTCCATCCGTGCGGCTCAAAAAGCCGGGAGAAGAGCTGTTGGAAAGGCGGGTTGACAGCCTGCGGGGCGTTTCGCATATTCTGTGCATCAGGAGCGACGCAAAACAGGATCCTGCACAGGAAAATCCGGCTCCGCCGGGATTCGCTCCCCTATCCTTTTCCATAAACTTCAGGACTGATTCCATGAACAAAGTTACCCGCATTCTGCCTCCTTCGAACCCGGGCGTTACGATTGGCAATTACGAATTTTCATCCAATCCATGGAAGTACACCAAATGGATCCGGTGTCCCGGCTGGGATTTTCAGTCGCCGGGCGTCTGGGCTTTCCGGAAGTGCTTCACGGTGGAACAGCCGGAAACGTTGCGGATGTGCGTGACCGCCGATCAACGCTATGATTTGTATCTGGATGGCGAGCGGATCGGCTGGGGCAGCGACCGCGGGCTCTCGAACAACTGGTTTTACGAAACGCTCGACGTGACGCTGGACCCGGGCGAACACCGGCTGGTGGCGCGCGTCTGGTGGGCGGGCTTCGGCTACCGCTCGCATTTCGGGCACACGGCGGTGCGTCCGGCGTTTCTGCTCCACGTCTGCGGCGAAAAGGAAGAGGCGTTGAGCACGCGCGCGGGCAACTGGGAGGCGTGCGAACTGCCGGGATACGAAATCACGGATCCGATTGCGCCGGGAGAATTCATCGGGGAATTCATCTGCGTGGGCGGCCACACGAAGCTCACCGCCGGGAAAAATCCGGCGGGGTGGCGTCTGGGCGGCGGCGACGGCTGGGTTGCCGCTGAGGATACGGGCGAAACGACGTCCTTCCGGTGTCTGGAAGACGAGTGCATTCCCGAGCGGCTGCTCTCGCCCGGGGTTTTGCCGGCGATGCAGGAGACGATGCGGGGACCGGGCGATGTGCGCTTTGCGGCAGTGATTGACGGCACGCGCAATACGATGGCAGACCCCATTCGCGCGGCGCACAGCGACGACGCGCTGGCGGCGTCCTTTACGAAGCTTTCGCGCGGCGAAGCGCCGGTCACCATGCCGCCGCACACGACGGTGCGCATCCTCTTCGATGCCGATGAATACCTGACGGCGTGGCCGGAATTCCGCGTGGACGGCGGCCGGGACGCGCGCATCGCCCTGAGCTGGGCGGAATCCCTCTATGTGGTCAAGGAAAGCCTGGACAAAGGCAACCGCGACGAAATCGAAGGAAAATTCTTCCGCGGTCTCACCTCGCGCTTTATCTGCGACGGCACCGCCGGATGTCTGCTGGACACGCTCTGGTTCAAAGCCGGGCGCTACTTGGAGCTCGTCATCGAAACGGCGGACGAAGCGCTGACGGTGGACAGCCTGCGCCTGCGCGTCACGCACTATCCGGAATCGTGGGCGTTCTCCTTCGCCTCGGACGATGCGCGGTGGGACCACACGATTCCGCTCCTGAAGCGTGCGCTTGCGATGTGCTCGCACGAAAGCTACTTCGACTGCCCCTACTACGAGCAGCTCATGTACGGCGGCGACACGCGCGTGGAAATCCTGACGACCTACGCCGCCTGTTCCGATGACCGGCTTCCGCGCAAAGCGATGCTCCTGTTCGACCGCTCGCGGACCGAGCGCGGGCTGACGCTCTCGCGCGTTCCCTCGCGCATCAAGCAGACCATTCCGCCCTTCTCGCTGTACTGGGTGCAGATGGTGTACGACTACGCCATGTGGCGCAACGACCCGGCGTTTGTGCGCGACCGGCTCGACGGCATCCGGAGCGTGCTCCTCACGTTCCACCGGCATGTCGGCGAAGACGGGCTGCTGCGGAGTCCGGTGGGCTGGAACTTCGTGGACTGGGTCCAGAACAAAGACTGGCAGCACGGGATTCCGCCGGACGGCGAAACCGGGCACATCTCCGCCATCATCAACTTCCACTACGTCTGGGTGCTCCGGCAAGCCGCCGCGCTGGAAACGCTCTGCGGCGAAACCGCCTTTGCGGCATGGGACCGTTCGGAAGCCGACCGCATTGCGGCGGCGGCCACGCGCGCCTTCTGGGATGAAGCGCAGGGGCTGTATGCGGACGACCGCGCGCACACCGCGTGGTCGGAGCATGCGCAGTGCATGGCAATCTGCAGCGGCTCCGTGCCGCCGGAGCGCTTGGCGCCTCTCGGTGAGGCGCTGGCCACGGCGCCGGACCTGGCCCGCGCCACCATTTACTACAGCTTCTATCTGCTGGAAGCCTTCCGCATCCTCAAGCGTCCGCACGACCTCTACGACAGATTCTCGCTCTGGTTCGGGCTCCGCGAAAAAGGCTTCCGCACGACGCCGGAATCCCCGGAACCGACCCGGTCCGACTGCCATGCGTGGGGCTCGCACCCGCTCTTCCACATCCTCGCCTCACTGGCGGGCATCCGCCCGGAAGCGCCCGGCTTCTCGCTCGTGCGCATCGAACCGCAGCCCGGTCCGCTCCGGCGGCTGCAGGGCTCCGTCCCGCATCCCAAGGGCAGCGTCTCCGTCGACTTGCGTCTGGGTGACGACAACCTGTGGCACGGCACGGTTTCCACGCCGGAGGACATCCCGGGCATCCTGGCCATCAACGGTCAGGAACGCTCCTGGAACGGCGGTCCCCTCTCCTTCTGACACCGCTGCGGGCGCTTTGCGCCCTGGGCGCCGCTACCGCGGCTGAGCCACGCCCCTGCCACGCAGGAGCGTGAAGGCCGCAGCCATCCCCAGCCACGCTGCGGGAAGGTTCTGCGGCGCGAGGGCACACAGCACGAGCGGCAGTGCCCATGCGCCCGCCGCGCGTCCCCGGCAGCACCACACGCCCGCCAGATACGCCACGACCCACGGCACGCCGCACCACGCGCCCAGCACGCCCGCGGCGGTCAGCGCCGCGGTCCAGGCGACGTCCGGTCCGATCTGCGCCAGCGCATTGCGCAGGACGCCCGGCAGCGGAAAGAC
>CASFKR010000180.1 GCA_949295265.1 uncultured Verrucomicrobiota bacterium
AAACAACCCGCGCCGGGCAGACACCCTGCCAGCACCAGCAGCGCCACCGCGCGGGCCCACGTGCCGCGTCGCGCCAGAAACTTCCGGATTCGCCTCATGACGCCGCCTTAAATGCCCAATGTTCCCTGCGAAAAGAGCCCTTCTCCGCGCGGCGGCGTGAGCCCCAGTGCCGTGAAGGCCTTGGTCGTCGCCTCGCGCCCGCGGGGCGTGCGCGCCAGGTAGCCTTCCTGAATCAGGTAGGGCTCGTGCACGTCCTCGATGGTGTCCGGTTCTTCGCCGACGGAGACGGCAATGGTGCCGAGCCCCACGGGGCCTCCATGGAACCGCTCGCACACCGTGCGCAGAATCAGCTTGTCCATTTCGTCGAGCCCCGTTTCGTCGATGCCCAGCAGCCGCAATGCCGTATCGGCGACCGCCTCCGTGATGCGGTTGCCCGCCTTGACCTGCGCATAATCGCGCACGCGGCGCAGGAGATTGTTGGCGACGCGCGCCGTACCGCGCGAACGCCGCGCAATCTGGAGCGCGCCATCGGGGTCGATGTCGACCTCGAGCAACCCGGCGGAGCGCGTGATGATGCGCGCGAGCTCTGCATCCGTGTAGAACTCCAGCCGCGCATTGATGCTGAAACGCGAACGGAGCGGTGCGCTCAGAAGCCCCTGCCGCGTCGTCGCCCCCACCAGCGTGAACCGCGGCAGCGGCAGGCGGATCGATCGCGCATTCGGCCCCTGATCGATCAGGATGTCGAAAACGAAATCCTCCATCGCCGAATACAGGTACTCTTCGACCGTGCGCTGCATGCGATGGATTTCGTCAATGAACAGAATGTCACCCGCATTGAGCGAATTGAGCATGCCCGCCAGATCGACCGGTTTTTCCAGCACCGGACCCGACGTCGCATGCACCTGCACCCCCATCGCTTCCGCCAGAATGTAGCAGAGCGTCGTTTTGCCGAGCCCGGGCGGACCCGAAAGCAGCACGTGGTCGAGCGCTTCGCCGCGCCCGCGCGCCGCCTCGACGCTGAGCATCAGCCGCTCGCGCACCTTTTCCTGCCCCACGAAATCCGCAAAGGTCGTGGGGCGCAACCGGTTGTCGAACGGGATGTTCGGCTGATTGAACGAATCCCCGAACGTCCCCGGAGCCGCACCGGATACGGGCGGCGGGGTGCCGGAAGAGGAATCGGATTTGCGGGGTGCCATCATCAGGGAAACGCTGCGGGAGAAAAACAGAAGGCTAAGAGGCGCGGGATTGCGCCGGGAGCGAGGAAAGTCCGCCGGCGGCGGGACGGAACCCTGCCGGGCCGGTCTGCGGCGCCGATGCCGCAGGAGACGGCACTCCGTCCGCCGGAAGAACGGCGGCGGAAGGCGGCGCTTCACCGGCGGTGCTCGCGGCGTCCGCATGCTCCGCCGGTTCCCCGCCCGCCGCTTCCGGCGCAAAGGTCACTTCGTTGATGAAACGGCGGAACTCTTCGCCGCCGCTGAGAAAGTTCACTTCAATGCGCAGAAAATAAACGGGAACGGCACACCGGTCAATGCGCGTCATGCGGACCGCATCCTTTTCCGTGGTCACGATGGCATCCGCCTGAATCGTTTGCGCCTGATTCACCAGGTCGATGATTTCCTGCTGGGTGAAACGGTGGTGATCGGCGAAATGGACGCGTTTGACGATTTCCGCGCCCAGTTTTTCAAGGGAATTCTCGAAACTCAACGGTGCTGCAATCCCGGATACGGCCATGACCTTGAGCCCCTGCAGCTTTTCGAGCGGGAAACGCTCGCGCGTGAACGCGCCGACGAGCGCCGTGGGGTCGTGGTTGCATTCCATGATGCCGCAGGTCGGGTTCAGTTCGCGGATCCGCCGCCGGAGCGCCGCCGTTTCGCCGCCGCGCGCCTTCGTGATGCAGACAAAACGCGCCCGCGCAATGTTGCCCGCCGGTTCGCGCAAAATGCCGCGCGGCAGCACATTGCCGTTGCCGAAGGGATTCGTGCGGTCCACCAGCACCAGGTCCAGCCGGTGCCGCAACCGCTGATACTGAAAACCGTCATCGAGCAACAGCGTGTCGCAACCGAAATGACGCACCGCATAGCGGCCGCTCTTCACACGGTCTTTGTCCACGAGCACCACCACATCCGGCAGATTCGTCGCCAGCATGTACGGCTCATCACCGGACATTTCGCTGTCGAGCATGAGCCGATGCCCGTCCGAAACGATGCGCGGCGGCACATTGTCGGCGCCATAGCGGAACCGGTCGCCCAGCCGCTTCCAGAAACCCGTTTCCTTTTTCCGGTACCCGCGGCTGAGAATCGCCACCTTGCGCCCCTGGTCCGAAAGTTCGCGCGCCAGTTTTTCAACCATCGGCGTCTTGCCCGTGCCGCCGACCGTCACATTGCCGACGCTGATGACCTGACACCCGAGCGGGAAACGCCGCAACACACCTGTGCGGAAGAGAAAAAGGCGCGATTGCACGATGGCGCCATACAGACTGGAGATGCGTTGCAAAAGCCAGAGCAGGAGCCGCGTCGGCCACTCGTGGCCTTGGTCGGCTCCCTCATATTGAATCAGCGGAAGAAGCGCATTTTCCGCCTGTTCCAATCGCTTGCGTCTGCTCATGTCTGCCTGGTTGAATGTATCGGTTTCATCCTACCAGAACACCCCCTTCTCTTCAAGACTGCACCCCGCCAAAATCCCGCCGGTTTCTCTCCCCCGGCCTCCCCTTTTGACATTTTCAGGTGCCAATCCGCTTTTTCCCGCACGGAAAGGACGGCTACCCCGGTTTGCAGCCGCTTCTGACGGCTCAACCAAGATACCATCTCAGCGTAAGCCCGCCTGTGCGAAACCAGCGCAAGCGAGCCGAAACAGGACAAGCAGGACGGCAGACGCCTGAAATGCGGCAACCGCCGCCCGCAACACCCGCGGCAGGTTCCCGCTACCCCGGCACTTCGCGCCAGTCGGAAAGCGTGCGGGTTTTCGTGGAGAAGACGGCGCCGATTTTGTGAAGGGTGCGCGAATCTCCGGCGTAGGGCAGAGCGTAGCCGCTCTGCTCGATCTGCGCAAGTGCCTCCTCCACGGGTTTGTCGACCTTGAACTCGAAGATGTATACGTGTTCGGGGGTTTCGACCACGCTG
>CASFKR010000181.1 GCA_949295265.1 uncultured Verrucomicrobiota bacterium
CGGGAGCCGGCTCGCGCGCTACCCGCTCCCCGCATCGCCGCGCGGCTGGCTCGTGCTCTCCCAGCTCGCGCAGGCGGACGCCCTGCGCGCGCGCATCGCCGCCGCCCGCGCCAACGACGCGGTCTCCGGTCTCCTCTGGGAGCCCTACGCCTCACTGTGGGCTGCCGCCGACGGCGCCTCCGTGGATGCCTCCGGCCGCTGGAAAGCCCTGCAGTACGAAGCCGCCCGCGCTTTCGCGCCCGAAGCGCTCTTTTCCCGTTTCGATCCCGACCGGGGTGCCGCCGCCGTTTTCCGCAACGACACGCCCCGCGCCCGCCGCGATGCGCGCTTTTCGTGGCGCCTCACCGATTTGCAGGGCGCAACGCTTTCCGAGGGCACGCAGCCCTTCTCTGCCCCCGCCTTCTCTGCCACGCCCCTGCCACTCCCCTGCCTCACGCCGTTCCTCGCGCATTTCGGGCCGGGCGATCTCGCGCTCTGGCTTTCGGTGCTCGATGGCGAGGGCTACGTCGTGGCGCGGGATTGCCTGCTGTTTGCGCCGCCGAAGGATCTGCGGCTGCGCGCGCCGGAAATTTCCGTTGAAATCGCCGGCCCTGAGCGAATCGACGATGTGCAGGTCTGGAATGTGACGCTCTGCGCGGCGGCGCCCGCTTTTGCGGTCCGGCTCACGCTCGACGGCTGCCCTGCCCTGTTCGGCGACGCCTTCTTCCCGCTGGAGCCCGATGAAATGACGGAGGTGTGCGTGACGCCGCTGCGCCCGCTCAGCGCCGCGCGCTTCCGGCGCGCCCTCCAGGTCCATTCGCTCTTCGATCTCTGAACACTTTCTCTGTTTTACCTGGATTCGCCATGAAATTCTCCGACATTCCCGTCGGCGCCTCGCGCACCGACTATCGCGTTCCGTATGCCGACACCGACATGATGGGCGTCGTTTATTACGGGAACTACCTGACCTACTTCGAGCGCGCCCGCAACGAGGCGATGCGCGACACCGGGTACACCTATGCCCAGATGGAGCAGGACGGCGCGATGCTTCCGGTCATCGAAAGCCACGTCCAATACCAGTCTTCCGCCCGGTACGACGATTACCTGACCATCTATGCCTGGGTTGAGGAGGCGCATGGCGTCCGCGTCAAGATCCACTGCGCCGTGGTGCGCGGCGAGGAGGTTCTCGCGCACGGATACACCGTGCACGCCGTAATGGACCGCAAGACGCTCCGGCCGCTCCGCGTGCCGGAATACATCAAGGCCGCGGTCCGGTCCTAACCGGGCTCCCGTCTTCGCCGGGGTGCGCCATCTTCACAGGCTGCGTGTGCTTCGGGAGGCGCGGCCTGTCGTGCCGGTCGATGAAGACGCCGGAAGCCGGTTCGTCCGGATAAATGGCCGGCAGCTCCAGTTCCCGGGAGAGAAGTTCGAAAAAGCGCCGGTAGACGCCGGGGTTGGAAACAACCCTGTTCTTGAACTGAATCGTTGTGCGGACCTGCATCCGGGAGCCGACCGGAAGGACAATGACGGAAATCCGGGCTGCGCTCGGGTACGCCGTGCCGCTGAGGATGCCGAGGCGCGGCTCCGCCTGCTCGACGATGTAGCCGTACAGCTGGAGCGTGGCGAGAGCCGCCCGCTGAATGCGGAGCGCGTCCTCCGTTTCGAACTGGCACGTCTGCATGGTCCAGAGCCGCTCGGTTGTCTCGATGACGCCGATGACCCGCTCCGGGGCGGAGGCGCAGCCGCCGCCCGCGGCGATGACGGCCACGGCGAGCGCGGCGCTCAGGAGCAGCGTTCGGAAAGGTCTTTTCATGGCGTGTTCTCCATCAGCGGCGCAAACGCTTTGTCCACGTGGGAAAAGAACAGGTTGTAGAAGTCCGGATTGTCGATGGTGTCGTAGTCCAGGGCGCCATCCGTGTTGTGCAGGGCGCGCGCCATGGTCACGCGGATGCGGATGCCTTCCGGGACGGGTTCCAGCGTGGTGGAAACCTGAATGAGCTCGATATCCTCGTAGGCGACCAAATCGACACTGCCGGTAAAAAGGCCCGCCACCGTGAGAAGACCGGCCGCAACCATCCGGGCCGGTTTGTAATCGGGGTCGCGCATGGACACGGCATTCACCAGCCCCAGTTCCGGTTCCGCCTGGGTAAAGGTGAAGCCGAGGTCCAGATAGAGCGAGATGACCGCCTGCAGCGCGGCTTCCGCATCCGCCACGGGGTAGATGCGCTGCTTCATCGCGAGCACTTCCGCGAGGTTTTCCGGCGTTTCAAAGAGATGATGCTCGTAGTACGCCGTCTTGCACCCGGCGACCAGTACAGTCCCGAGCAGCAGCAAAAACAGAAACAGACGGTTCATACGGCAGAAACAGAAACGGCGGGTGGAAAACCGGATACCTCCCGCTGGCTTCGCGGGTACTCCATTGTACCGCTTTTACCCGCGCTTCGCCACCACCCGCCGACGCAGGCTTATCCCGGAATTTTGAGCCACACGGAGGAAGGTTGTGAAACTCAACCTCGCGATGAGTTAAGATAATTGAGCCACACGGAGGGGCGGTTGCCCCGTTTTATGTCTCCACTAACGTTCCGACCAAGGTGTCAAATAAGGATTTTTTCTCGGCGGCAGAGCCAGCGCAGCGTAGCCAGCGCCACGACCCGCGAAGTGGGTCGAAGCATGCTTAACCTCGGGATGAGCGCCAGCGAATCCCGAGGTAGCAGATACCCCATATTACGACCCCGAGGGGGTCGAACGAAAGTGCGTAGGATGAGCGCAGCGGAGCCAGCGCAGCGCGAGCCGAAAACAGGACAGACACGACAGACACGACGAACAGGACAGACAGGACGGCTCGCAAGTGCGCAGCGGAGCCAGCGCAGCGTAGCCAGCGCCACGACCCGCGAAGTGAGTCGAAGCATGCTTTAAATGGCACAACCGTGCCCCTCGGGATGAGCGCCAGCGAATCCCGAGGTAGAGCATACCTTATATTTCGACCCTGAAGGGGTCGAACGAAAGCGCGTAGGATGAGTAAAGCGAAGCCAGCGCAGGATTATTATTTGAGCCACACGGAGTAGCCCCCTTCTGAAGTCTCCACTAACGTTCCGACCAAGGTGTCAAATAAGGACTTTTTCTCG
>CASFKR010000182.1 GCA_949295265.1 uncultured Verrucomicrobiota bacterium
GAGACAACGGTCGTCGAAACTGAGGCGGGGAAGTTCCGATGGTCGACCGAATCGGTCAAGCGCGATAAGTTGTTCTTAGAGCGCCTCGGAATGAAGGTGATTCAATAATGGTCGGATTTCCCGACTTTTAGGGTACCAAGGTGGCGCAAAGCGCCTTGCCCCGTGCGGCACGCGTTGCAGAGCGCAGGGTGCGCAGCGCCGCCGGAAGCGTCGCCGGGTCCACGCCCAGAACCAAATGCGGAAGCGTCATCGATGCGCCCGGTGCAGGGATCAGTTGGCGGCGCCGTCCTGGGCCGCTTCCTGCGCGGCAACGGCGCGGGCTTTGTCTTGGATTTCGGCGGCGGCTTCGATGCCGGCGACGACGGATGCGAAAGCCTTTGCGGCGGGGGAGTCGGCGAACGACTTCATGAAGGGTTCGCCGGAGTCGCCCGAAGAGGCGATGTTCGGCGAGACCGGGATGCGCCCCAGTACGGGAATGCCGTATTGGGCGGCCAGTTTGTCGGCGGCGCCGGACGGGAAGATGTTCATGTGCTCGCCGCAATGCGGGCAGATGAAGCCGCTCATGTTTTCCACGAGGCCGATGACCGGGAACTCGAGTTGCTGGCAGAAGTTGATGGATTTGGAGACATCGGCGGCGGCAACCTGCTGCGGCGTGGTGACGATGATGGCGCCCAGCGGATTGACCAGCGACTGGCAGATGGTCAGCGGCTCATCGCCCGTCCCGGGCGGCGCATCGATAATCAGGTAATCGAGCGAACCCCAGTCGGTTTGCGAGAGGAACTGTTTGATGACGCCGATTTTCATCGGGCCGCGCCAGATGATGGCCTCATCGGGATCGCGGATGACGAGCCCCACGGAAAGCACTTTGATGCCGCCCGCGTCGATGGGCAGAATCTTGTTGTCATCCGTCGCATGGACGATGGCGCCCGTGAGCCCCATCATGGTCGGGATGGAGGGACCATGGACGTCGATATCGAGCAGCCCCACCTTGTGCCCGGAGAGAGCCAGCGCGGCGGCGAGGTTGACGGAGACGGTGCTTTTACCGACGCCGCCTTTGCCGGAGAGCACGGCGATGGTGTGCTTTACGCCGCTGAGGTTGCGGCGCAGGGTGCAGAGGGCTTCCTGCTCGGATTCACGGTGGGAGCAGGTTTCACAATTCCCGGAACAGGTATCGGACATGAGAAAAAGCCGGGGCGCGGGCTCCGGCGAAAATGAACGTGGATGAAAAGGAAACGGGGAGAAGCGTCCGGCGTGGCGGCATCAGGCGTCGCGGTTGAGCGCCCGGTAGGCGATATCGGTGCGGTACTGCTGCTGATCGAACTTGATTTTGAGCACGCCGCGGTAGGCATTGCGGACGGCATCGCGGATGTCGGCGCCCGTAGCGGTCACGCCCAGCACGCGCCCGCCGTCGGTGATCACCTGGCCGCCCTTGCGGGCCGTGCCGGCATGGAAGACGACGACGCCGGGGATGTGTTCCGCCTCATCAATACCATCGATGGGAGCACCCTTTTCGTAGGCGCCGGGATAGCCGCCGGCAGCCATGACGACGCAGACGGCGGGCTTTTCGGACCACTTGACGGTGCAGCGGTCGAGCGTCCCTTCGATGCACGCGCGCATGGGTTCAATCAGCGGCGATGCGAGGCGGGCGAGCACGGCCTGCGTTTCGGGATCGCCGAAGCGGCAGTTGAATTCGAGCACCTTGGGACCGTTGGCGGTGAGCATCAGCCCGGCATAGAGCACGCCCTTGTAGGTGATGCCGCGGCGCTGCAGTTCTTCGACGACGGGCTTGAGAATCTGCGATTCGACGACGGCGAACATATCCTCCGTCATGGCCGGGGCAGGGGAGTAGGCGCCCATGCCGCCGGTGTTCGGACCTTCATCGCCGTCGCGGAGGCGCTTGTGATCCTGCGCGGAAACCATCGGCAGGATGTGCGTGCCGTCCACAAAGGCGAGCACCGAGGCTTCTTCGCCCTCGAGATACTGCTCGATGAGGACCGAGTCGGCGGCTTTTCCGAATTTGTTGTCGAGGAAGAAATCCTCCATTGCCTTTTCAAATTCGGCTTCGGTCATGCAGACGGAGACGCCCTTGCCGGCGGCGAGCCCGTCCGCCTTGAGAACGACGGGGATGCCGAATTCGCGCACGGTGGCGCGGGCTTCCTCGGCGGTATGGACGATGCGGGCATCGGCGGTGGGAACCTGCGCGGCCTTCATGACTTCCTTGGCGAAAGCCTTGGAACCCTCGAGGCGGGCGGCGGCTTCCACGGGGCCGAAGGTGGGAACGCCCAGCGCGGTGAGCTTGTCAGCCAGCCCGAGGCAGAGCGGCGCCTCCGGGCCGATGACGGCGAAATCGGGCTTTTCGGTTTCGGTCCAGGCGAGAATGCCGGGCACATCGGTGGCACTCAGCGGCAGGTTGGTGGCGATGCGGGCGGTTCCGGCATTGCCGGGCGCGCAGAAGAGCTGATGAGACGGCTCGTCCTTGTGGAGCTTCCAGGCAATGGCGTGTTCGCGACCGCCGTTACCAATGATGAGAATTTTCATACGCGTTGCAATCGTGCGACTGGAAAAGGGAAATGCCGGACGGGGTCCCGGCGGACGGGGGAGGCCTCCGGCGCGCGGACGGGAGCGGGAATGCGGGGAAACGGGGCGGCGCCGGGCGCGGGTGTCCGCGAGGGGGCGGGGCGCGGAAACAGGGAGAGAATACCGGAAAAGGCCCCCGGGGAAAAGTGCGGAAAAAGAGCGGGGGATTTTTCCAGGCCGGGGAGCGGTCCGCCCGGCGGCGCGTCAGGCTTGTTTGGTGGGGGAGGTAAAGGAGTAGGAGGCGGCGGAGCCGGGTGCCCATTCTGCCGGGGTGTCGTGCGCGGAAGCCGGAAACCACTGGGGCAATTCCTGGGGTTGCGAAGTTTTGGGCGCGTCGGCGGGTGCGGTGCGGGGCGCGTCGCCGCCTGCGGCGGTGTCGGCAGGGGCG
>CASFKR010000183.1 GCA_949295265.1 uncultured Verrucomicrobiota bacterium
CGTCGCCCAGCACGCGCACAAAGCCGGGGTCATCCGGATGGTCGATGCGCCATGCGCGGGCTGCGGCCGCCGCCGTGCTGACGCCCGCCACAGGGCGCCCCGTCGGCAGCGCCAGCCCGCGGAGCAGCGCCAGTGCGGAGCGGATGCCCGAGAAGGAGCCGGGGCCCACACCGGCCACGAAGGCGGTCAGATGCTCCGGACGCGCGCCCGCCATCTGCAGGAGGTCGCGCACCATCGGCCACGCATCGCCCGTGCCGCTGCCGTTCGCCGTCAGACAGGCGGCGCACGGCACCGGCGGATCTCCGGCCGCCAGCCCGGTAAACGTCAGCGACCGAATCGGCGTGCGCGGCGGAAGTTCCGGCACGTCGTAGAGGGCGGCAGAGGCTGCTGCGGTGGAGCGTTCAATGACCAGAAGCATGGCAATCAGGGGCGCAGACGCGAACTGAGATTCGGGAGAACCGTGTCGAGAAGCCGTTGCAGACGGCTGGTGCAACCCACACAGAAGAGCGGCACCGGTTGGCGGCGTTCCATGTGCCGGACGCAGTCGTCGCGCACTTCTTCCCAGGCGGGCTGCAAATCGCCGCCGCCGTGGGCGGACAGGCGATTCGCGAACCGCGCCGCAAAGAGGGTGTCGATCTGTTTGGGCATCCTGCGTATCATGCGGCGATACCGGAACCGGCACCAGAACGCCGCAACCGTGCCCGCCGCCGCCGTGCACAGCAGCACGCACAGCCACAGCAGGAAGCCGTCCAGGCGCTGCGTGAGAAGCCACCAGAACAGCAGCCCCGCCATGCCCAGAGAGCAGATGAAGAGCGCCGACTGCGTGAGAAAGGCGCCGACGCCCCGGCGCCGCGCGGCCAGCAGGACGCTGACCTGCACGAGGAGGCGCGTGAAATCGTTCCGCGCCGCCGCCAGCACCGCGTCCATGCGGCGCTGGCCCGCATGGTGCAGCTGCTCCAGCAGCACGCCGCGCTGCCGCTCAAAGGAGTCTACCGGAATGCGCGCGGCAAACCGCCGGTCCGACGACGGGGTAAAGAGCGCGAAAATCTGCGGCATGTCTTTCGTCCGCAACACGCGCCCGAGGTTCCAGCAGAGCGTGCCGTAGACCCGCGCGTAGTCATCCACCGAGTCGAGCGTGTCCGCCTTGTTGAGCAGGACGCGGAGCTTGAACTCGCTTCCGTGCAGGCAGGTGGAAAGCACTTCGACGGATTCGCTCGTCGTGCCGGGTTTGTCCGGATCGAAGAGAAAGAGCACCAGATCGGCCGCATCCACAAAGGCGCGCGCGGCGGCGGAAAAGTCGTAGAGCCGCGCATTGCTGTGCTCCGGTGCATCAATCATGCCCGGCGAATCAATCAGGTTGAGCGTTTTGAGAAATTCGCGGTCGCGGACCTTGACGGCGAGATGGGAAAGAAAGTGGGGCCCCAGTGCCGCCAGCGAGGAGAATTCCTTCGGAAGCTGTCCCAGCGCCGCCGGGCCCGTGAAATCGGCTTCCGTTTTTCCGTACATCAGGACGGTGAATCCGTCATCCGTGGGCGCAACGCCCGTATTTTGCACAGGCGGGTCGCCCAGCAGGTTGTTGATGATGGACGACTTGCCGGAGGAGTGGTTGCCCAGCAGCAGGATGGAAGGGCGTCCCCCGACGGTGACGGCAGGACGGCGGAAGGCATACCCGAAGCGTTTGGCAACGGGGGTGAACTCTTTGTACAGCTGCTCGAGCTGGAGTTCGATGCTTTTTTCGGGAGATTCGCGTCCTAACATAGCGGATAAGCAAGCCGTGAGGGATCAAAAAAAAACAAGGAAGGCCGGTGGCGGTGCCCCCGGCCTCCTGAGCCCGCAAGCGGGCTTTGAAGCGGTTGTCGCCGGCGCATCGTGTGCGTCAGCGGCTGGAGGAGAGGGCGAGCCCCTTACTTGCAGGCGGCCAGCACCTGCTCGGCAACGGTTGCGGCGTCTTTGGAACCATCGACGTCGACAACCTTTCCGGCGGTGCGGTAGAAGCCAACAACCGGGGCGGTAGCGGATTGGTACACCTCGAGGCGGTGCCGGATGGTGTCGGGCTGATCATCGGCGCGGGTAACCAGCTCCGCACCGCACTGATCGCAGATGCCCGCCGTCTTGGGCGGCATATTCGTGACGTGGTAGCCGGCGCCGCACTTGGGGCAGACGCGGCGTCCGCCGAGGCGCTCGAGCAGAATCGCTTCGGGCGCGTCGATGAGCACGGCATTGTGAACGACCGCGCCATTGTCGGCCGCCAGCTTTTCGAGGGCTTCCGCTTGCGCGAGCGTGCGCGGGAAGCCGTCGAAGAAGAGCGTCGTGCCGTCCGAGGTTTCCGCGAGCAGTTCGCCGATCATCTTGCACAGTACTTCGTCCGGAACGAGTCCGCCGGATTCCATGTAGGACTTGGCTTCGAGCCCGGCCGGCGTTTTGCGCGCGAGCGCATCCCGCAGCATGGCGCCCGTGGAAACGTGGCGGGCATTGATTTTCGGGGCAACCGCACCGGCGGCCGTGCCTTTCCCGGCGCCGGGCGCGCCCAGGAAAATGATAATCTTCTTCATGATGATGGAGAAACGTAGTCGAAATGGCCCCGCAGGGCATTCACCGGAAAGTTGCCTGATTCTATCGAATCTTCGTCTCTTCTTCAACTGTCGCCGCGCGTAGACTTATCCCGGATTATTGAGCCACACGGAGGAAGGTTGTGAAGCTCAGCCTCGCGATGAGTTAAGATAATTGAGCCACACGGAGGGGCGAAGCCCCCTTCTGAAGTCTCCACTAACGGACCAAGGTGTCAAATAAGGACTTTTTAGAAGGCGGCATGGCCGCCTGGGCGAAGCCAGCGGAGCGAGCCACACGGAGCGAAACCAGCGTAGCGTAGGCGCTAGAGTTTTAGGAATATTGAGCCACACGGAGGGGCGAAGCCCCCTTCTGAAGTCTCCCCTAACGTTCCGACCAAGGTGTCAAATAAGGACTTTTTCTCGGCAGCAGAGCCGCCTGAACGACGTCAGCGCAACCATTGGAGCAACGGCAAAGTTATTTTACTGAACTTTCAAGTGAAAAAGTATTGGCGGACTATTCGCGAGGATCTAGTCTTGAAAAGAGGCTACAGGAGTCATCTTTCAAGAAATCTAGATCAACTATCCCGGAAAAACCGGGATAAACCTGGCGCGCTTTCCGCGCATTTGGACAGCGAGCCGCCACGGGCGTTTCCTGTCGCTCTGCGCCCTGGCCTCCGCCGCTTTCTGGGGGGTACTGGGAGTGGGGCTGCTGAGGCCACTGGGGCTACTGGGGCTACTGGGGCTGCTGTGGCAACTGGGAGTGCTGCGCCGGCTACGCAACGGGCGTTCCGGGGGATGGGCCGGGATGCGGCAGGGAATAAAAACAGAACAGGCGCCCCGGATGGGACGCCTGTCTTGCGGTCAGTGTGGCAACATGGACTGTGGCAGATTGGGAGCCAGCTCCCACTCATTGGTTTGGGCCCACGGCAAATCAGATGCCTCCGGGTCTGCCATGGCCGCGCATCCGGCAAGCGCCAGAGCCGCGGCCACGAAGAGCGTTGCCGCAAGGGTCCGTTTAGTAACGGACCACATCGCCAACCTCCACAGGGATCTGCTCCCAGCCGTAGACGTTGTCAGCAATGGTCTTGCCATTGGCATTGGGCGGATTGGTGATGCGGATACGCGTAACAATCGTCTCCTTGCCGTCGATGTTGCGGTAGACCATCATGTCGACCGGAGCAAAATCGCCGGCGGTGATTTCCTTGACCGCTTCTTCGTTGAGCTGGACGATTACGAAGGCATCTTCGCGCTCGACGCGGGTAATGACACCCTTGTCACCCGGCGAGAGAACAATCGCACCGGCAGAGGCGCCACCCGTCTGACCGCCTTCGCCGTGGTCAACACTGAGACGGGAGATTTCTTCGTTGAGACGCGCGATTTCCGCGTTCAAATCCTGAATCTGCTGGTCGCGCTCGGCAATGGTATTGTTGAGCGAGTTGACCTGATCCTGCAGTTCGTCCTTCTCGCGGTTGACGCGCGCAATCTCGGCGTCTTTCTGGACGATGGTATCTTCGAGCGTGGCAATCTGCTCGTTCAGGGTCTTGATGGTCGCCAGGTTTTCACGGCGGAGACGCTTTTCCTCATTGAGGAGACCGGCGACGGAATCGAGCTGTTCACGGACGGCGATCAACTGATTGCGGGTTTCGCCGAGCAGTTTGTACTGCGCCTGAGCGCGTTCCTTGATGCGGGCGATGGTCGCAGCCATGGTCTGCGGACCTTCCGTGCTGGGCATACCACGGTGATCGAGCACAGGCTTGCCGTCCGGACCCAGTTGGTAATATTGGTAAAGGTCAGCGGCCGAAATGGTCATCGTGCCGGGGGCGGAAACCTCCAGCGCGTCATTGTAGTCATCCCAGAAAGGAGACTCGGCGGGGGCGTCGAGGGGACGCTCGGTCACCTCATCAATATCCCAGGGGGTGTGATCCGCGACGCCATCAAATTGCGGCGTTTCGTTCTCCAGATAAGCGGCGAACTCGATGACGGCTTTTTCGAGTTTGTCGGTACGGCCAATAAGCAGTTCGCGCTTATTGAAGTTCGCCAACCCAAAGATGAAAGCCGGGATGGTCAGGAGGAAGAGGAGAACGGTTAGAACTTTTAGAAGCTTGCCCATGGGGAATCCTAGGTTTGACGAGTGTGGGAGATTCGCCTAAATCATTGGCACGAGTATAGCCTAAACAATTCACTGAATCAACCCGAAAATAGCGGCCGTGCCGGAAAAACCTTTTTGCGGCGCGGAAGTGCTGAACCTGCGGAAGTTATGCGGCATCTGAATCTGTCCGGAAAGCCGCGAAAGACCTGTCTTTTATCTGCCAGAGCAGAAAATCTGCGCCGCCGGGAGCCGTTGCCTGCCGCGGGCCGGCGCGGGTGCGTCTCCTGCGGTCGCAGCCGAAACGCCAGTTGCAGAGACGCAGAGCGGAGCTGCGCGAGAGGGGAGAGACAGGGGAAAGGCGATGGAAGAAGATGGAGGGAAAAAGGGGGGAGCGGGAGAGAAGAGCGGGGTAGCGCCGCAACCTTCGAAGGGGGGGCGAACAAAAGTGCGCAGGATGAGCGAGGCGGAGGAAGCGCCACGGGGTACCGGAGTGCGAAGCCATCGCAGACAGGACGAACACGACGTACAGGGCGAACACGACGGACACGACGTACAGGACGGCTCGCTTTGCGCGCAGTGGGGGCAGCGCAAGCGGAGCCGGCGCAGAACTCCAGCGGTCTCAGTTGGGGCCTTCTTCGCTTTGCGTCTCTGCAGGAAAAAAAAAGACCGGGGATTGTGGATGGCAGAGCGAATGTCCGGATTCCCGGGCTTTCAAAAGGCGGACGTAGTATGCAGAAGTAAACGCACCGTTGCAAAGGTAAACGCACCAATACAACTGTAAATGTACCTTGGAAGACGCATATCACGCGGAGAAAACGC
>CASFKR010000184.1 GCA_949295265.1 uncultured Verrucomicrobiota bacterium
GGCGTCCCGGCGCACCCGCGCCCCGCTACGACAACATCGAAATTCAGCTGGGCGACGGGCTCCGCTCGGTCATCAAGATTGCGGAAGGACAGAACACCGGCTCGTATCTCGATCAGACGGAAAACCACGCGCGCGTGGGGCGTCTGGCTGCCGGACGCGAAGTGCTCGACGCCTTCTGCTACGACGGCGGATTTTCGCTGGCGTGTCTGCGCAACGGCGCCCGCCGCGTGACGGCGGTCGATGCCTCGGAGGCGGCGCTACAGTCCCTCCGGACCAATCTCGCGCTCAACGGTCTCCCCGCCGACGCCCCCGTCGAGTGCCGCCGCGCCGATGTATTCCGTCAGCTGCGCGCGGAGCGCGATGCGCGCCACAGCTACGATCTCATCATTCTCGATCCGCCGAAATTCGCCGAATCCAAGGCGCACGTCCAGCGCGCCTGCCGCGCCTACAAAGACATCAATCTGCTGGCGTTCAAACTGCTGCGTCCGGGCGGACTCCTCGCCACCTTCTCCTGCTCCGGCGCCATTCCGCCGGAACTCTTCCGCACCGTCGTCGCCGAAGCCGCCTGCGACGCCGGACGCGACGCCCGCATCGCCGCCGAATTCTCCCAGCCGGCCGACCACCCCGTCGCCCTCGCCTTCCCCGAAGGCCTCTACCTCAAAGGCCTCCTCCTCTCCGTCTAGGCGGGGCGGCGAAGCCGCCATTTCTGCCGGTCGGGGCGGCGAAGCCGCCATTTCTGCCGGTCGGCGTTAGACCGACCGGACTAAGCCACCGGCTGATGAGTCGGCCCGCCCACTCCGAGGGCGGGGCGGAGCCGCGGTAGCGGCGTGGCACAGGTGTGGCGGCAAGCTGTAAACAGGACGGACAGGACGAACAGGACGAACAGGACGGTGTGCCGCCACACCTGTGCCACACCACTGCGCTGGCTTTGCTCAGGCGGCTTTGCCGCCGAGAAAAAGTACTTATTTAACACCTTGGTCGGAACGTAGTGGAGACAGAGTCCGTGTGGCTCAATTTTCAAAAAAAACTCGCGCGGCTTCGCCCCCACTCATTCCTTCCGTGTGGCTCCGTGCGCTGGCTCCACCGCGTCGGCTCCGCCGGGCGGGGCGACACCGTCGCCACGCCCTTGGGATTTAAGAAGAGTTCTGCTATCATCGGGACACAGGTTCGTTGAGCCGATTCATTGCCTTTCCTTTCCGATGGTATCCATGCAATTCATTCACGCTGATTTTCTCCTCCGTTCGAAAGCCGCCCAAACGCTCTACCACGAGGTCGCGGAAAAGCTTCCCATCATCGATTACCACTGCCATCTGCCGCCTGTTGAAATCGCGGAAGACCAGCGGTGGTCCAACATTGCGGAAGCGTGGCTGGGCGCCGACCACTACAAATGGCGCGTGATGCGCACCGACGGCATTCCCGAGCGCTACATCACGGGAGACGCCCCCGCCCGCGAAAAATTCCAGAAATTCGCGGAAGCCATGCCCCATGCGCTGCGCAACCCGATGTATCACTGGTGCCACCTGGAGCTGGCGCGCTACTTCGGAATCGACGACAAGCTGCTCTCCGGCGAAACGGCGCAGGAAATCTGGGACCGCGCAGAGGCGGTCTGCCGCGAACCCGGTTTTTCGGCGCGCGGCCTGATGGTCCGCTCCAACGTCGAAGCCGTCTGCACGACGGATGACCCGGTCGATGATCTGCGCCACCATGCCGCCGTGGCGGCGGACACCGCGTTCCCGGTCCGCGTCCTCCCGGCGTGGCGTCCCGACCGCGGTTTCGCCATCGGCAATACCGAGGCGTGGAACGGCTGGGTGGACCGGCTGGCTGCGGCCGCCGGGATGGACATCGCCACGCTGAGCGATTTCCTGGAAGCGCTCCGGAAGCGGCACGACTTCTTCCATGCCGCCGGCTGCCGCCTCTCCGATTACGGGCTGAATGCGGTGCTGGCGGAACCCTGCACCGAAGCGGACATGGCGGCGATCTTCGCCAAGGCGCGCGGCGGCAAGACCCCGACGCCGGAAGAGGAAGCGAAATTCCGCTCCCGCCTCCTGATTCTGTGCGGCGAAATGGACGCCCGCGCGGGCTGGACCTGGCAGCTGCACTTCAATGCGCTGCGCAACAATGCCACGCGTCTCTTCCAGGGGTACGGTCCGGACGCCGGCGGCGATGCCATCGGCGACTGGGTGGTCGCCGCCCCGCTCTCGCGCATCCTCGACACGCTCGACCGCGATGACCGCCTCCCGAAAACCATCCTCTACTCCCTGAACCCGCGCGACAACGAAATGCTCGTTGCGCTCGCCGGCTGCTTCCAGCGCGACCCCGTCCCGGGCAAAATCCAGGTGGGTTCCGCGTGGTGGTTCAACGACCAGATGGACGGCATGAAGCGGCAGCTCGAAGCCGTCTCGCAGCTGGGTCTGCTGCACCGCTTTGTGGGCATGCTGACGGACTCGCGCTCCTTCCTGAGCTACACGCGCCACGAGTATTTCCGGCGCATTCTCTGCCAGATGCTCGGCGAAGACATCGAAGCGGGCATTCTCCCGAACGACCTGGAACTCGTCGGCGGGCTGGTCCGGGCCGTGTGCCACGACAATGCCGCCAGCTACTTCGGCTTCCATGCCTGAGACCACCCCGCAACAGCGCCGCGCCGGTATCCGCGTGCCCGTGCCGCAGCCCTGCGGCGGCGGGGCGCGGATGCGTTGCGCGCTTGCCGCGCTTGCGGTCGCGCTCCTCACGGCAGCCGCCGTGCCCGCCGCAG
>CASFKR010000185.1 GCA_949295265.1 uncultured Verrucomicrobiota bacterium
ATGGTGCCGGGTCGCGGCGCCGGCGCAGCGGCGGGCGCGGGCTTTGCCGGCGCGGTAGCGAGAAAAGCCGCCGCAACGGCGGGATCCAGGGGCGCCTTGCGCCGCTCCGCCTGAAGTTCCATTTCCAGGTGGGTGCGCAGGTCCGACAAAATTTCACGCCGCAAATCACTCATGGTTGTCCCTTGCTCTCCTCAAGAGCGGACGAACCGGCATCCGAACTCCGTCCGTCCCTCCATCCGTACAATGCCGGTTCACGCCCTGCTCAGTTGTAAATCTCGTGTGCGAATTCGCCGAGCTGCGCCTTGCACGCTTCGATTTCCTTGAGAAGTTTCCGGAAGGGGGCTTCGAGCGGAGCGGCTTCCTTGAGGAGCGCCTCCCGCAACTCCGCCGCCTTTTTCTGCGCCGCTTCGAAGGCGGCCTTCATCTCCGCTTCGGCGGCTCCGTCGTCCTTCGCCTTCTGCGCCGCCTGAAGGTAGGGCTCGAGTTCCCTGGCGGCCTTCTCTTCGAGCGCCGTAAACTTCGCCTTCAGCGCTTCAAACTCCGCGTTTTTCGCCTCCCAGGCGCTCTTCGCCTTGAGGAAACGCTCGCGCATCTCCGCCGGGAGGTCCAGCTTGGAGAGCGCTTCGTGCGTGAGCGTCAGCACCAGCCCCGTCTGGAGTTCACCGATAAACCATTTCGGCGTGGGTTCACTCGCCGCGCCGCCGCGCCAAAGCACCTTGCCCGCCGCATCCGTCAGGAGATAGGTCGGAAACCCCTGCACGCCGTATTCCTGCGCAAGCGCCTCATTGCGCGCCCGGAACGCCTCCGGTACCAGCGTCTTCTCCCGCGGAAAATCCACCCACGCGCACACCACATTCTGGGTTGCCCATGCCGTCCATTCCGCCTTCGAAAAAACGGAGCCGTCCATGAGTTTGCACCAGCCGCACCAGTCACTCCCCGTGAAATTCATGAGCACGGGCTTGCCCGTCTCCTTCGCCAGCGCCTGACAGGCCGCCACATCCTGCGACCATTCGCCGAGGGACGCGCCCTCCGTGCGCACACCGGCCGCCACAGCCGCACAGGTGCCCAAAAGCCATGCAGAAAACAGAAGAAGACGCTTTTTCATCGCGGGAAGCATACAGGGTTGGAAAACACGGCAGGATGCGGCCCAAGCGGTCGCCGCCCGGCCTGAACGTTCTGGTTGTTCAGCCTACCAAAACCGCCGCCGTGCGTCCACCGGACCGACCCGCGCGCCCGCGCAGGGTGCGTTGACTTTTCCAGTCGGTTTCCGCATACTTCTAACCCATTCCGTACAGATGGTTTTCCGTCTGGTCTTTTTTCCTTCAACCCAAGACTTTTTCCGCTACTGCCATGTCCCGTCGCATTCTGATCGCCGGCAACTGGAAGATGAACAAGACTTCCGCCGAAGGCGCCGCCCTCGTCAAGGAAATCGTTTCCGCGCTGCCCGCCGGCAACCTCCCCGAGATTCTCGTCTGCCCGCCCTACCTCACGATTCCCGCCGTTGTGGAAGCCGCCAAAGGCTCCGCGGTGATGGTGGGTGCTGAAAATGTGCACTGGGCCGCTTCCGGCGCCTACACGGGCGAAGTTTCCACCGCCATGCTGCTCGATGCCGGTGTCACCCACGTCATCATCGGTCACTCCGAGCGCCGTCAATACTTCGGCGAGACGGATGAAACCGTCAACAAGCGCACCGCCGCCGCGCTCGCCGCCGGGCTGACGGCCGTCGTCTGCGTGGGCGAAACGCTCGACGAGCGCGAAGCCAATCAGACCGCCGCGGTCATCGACCGCCAGGTCCGCAAGGCGTTCGAAGGAATTTCCGCCGACGACATGGCCAAGGTCGTCATCGCCTACGAGCCCGTCTGGGCCATCGGCACGGGCAAGACGGCCACCGATGATCAGGCGCAGGAAGTGCATGCGCAGATTCGCGCGCTTCTCAAGGACCTCTATGGCGAAGCCGTTGCGGAAGCGACCCGCATCCTCTACGGCGGCTCCATGAAACCCGCCAACGCCGCCGGTCTGCTCGCGCAGAAGGACATCGACGGCGGCCTGATCGGCGGTGCCGCTCTCAAGGCGCCCGACTTCCTCGCTCTCATCGCCGCCGGCGCCCAAGCCTAAGCGCCGACGCGTCCCCATCGCGCTCCCCCGGGCTGTTTTTCAGCCTCGCCGGAGGAGCGTGATTTCAGACGGCATCTGTTTGACCCCTCCTCCGTTTCCTCTTTTCCATGGACATTCTTATCCGACTCCTCATGGCCCTTGAGGCCGTTGTCTGCCTCATGCTCATCGGCGTCATTCTCATCCAACGGTCCAAAGGCCGCGGCATGGGCATTTCCTTTGGCGGCGGTGCCGCCGAGGCCGTTTTCGGTGCCCAGATGGGGAACGTTCTGACGCGCACGACGGTCATTCTTGCCGCCATTTTCCTGATCAACACGACGATTCTGGCGATTCTCAAGCCGCGTGGCGCCTCTGCCGACGTGACGGAGCGTCTCCCCGCGCCTGACCCGGTGCCCGTTGAAGCGCCCGCTGCCACGCCCGCCCCTGCCACGACGCCGGTCGACCTCTCTGCCGACGCCCTTGCGGACGTCCTCGGTCCGGCCGCTGAAACCCCCGCCGCCGAGGCTCCCGCCGCCGAGGCTCCTGCCGCCGAGGCACCCGCCACTGAGGCACCCGCCGCTGAGG
>CASFKR010000186.1 GCA_949295265.1 uncultured Verrucomicrobiota bacterium
AAAAGGTGAACGCTTCCGCGCCGCGCCAAACGGCGCGGCGCCCCCGTCAGTTGGCCGCCGCGCGCGAATGCGCGCGGGGCCAACTGCGTTATTTAGGTTCAGTGCTCTCTTTACACGAAGCAGATTCATCGAAATTCCGTTTCAGGAGCGTAAAAGCGCGTTTTTTTTTTACGCGGTGTTTTTATGGCTTTTTGCGAACAGAAATGCTAAAGTAGCCAGTGAAAAAGGGAAAATGACGCCTGCGAAGGCGGCATTTGCCCTTTCAGGCAGGTTCCGGGATTGCCCGGAAACCTGTTTTTCCTTGTACGGATACGGATGACCAGAAGAACCAAATGAAAAGATTATTTAGCCTGGGCGTGGCGCTGCTGTTGAGCATCGGTGCAATGCCGTTGTCTGCTGCGGATTGGGTGAGCCTTGATGACCTTGTGAAGGCTGCCGGTTGCACGCCTGTCATCGACGGCGGAACATCGAACACGCACTACCCGTCCAGTTGCCCGCCCGCAAATGCGTTCGACGGCATCACGTTTGCCACCGATAACTCTTATCGCTGGCTCGGGAATCTCCAGAAAAACACCTATCTGAAGTATGCGATTCCGGATGATTTTCAGATGCCCTTTCAAATTCGCGGATACCGGGTTCATGCGCTGAGCGCCGGTGATTATTGGAGGGACCGGGCGCCTACCGCCTGGGAACTGTACGGCCACACGAATGCCGATGCGGCGGTTGACGATGAGGGGTGGATACTCCTGGATACGCAGAGCGACGTCGTATGGCCGTTTACCGTATCGGGTGCAAGTACGTCCGATCCCGCTTCCTTCACGCTCGAATTTACGGTATCCGATTCTCTCCATTACAACGCGTACAAATTTGTGCCCACCGCTTCGAACCGGGCCTCAACGGACTCCTGGACGGTCGGTTTGAAGGAACTCGTCTTCCTCGGAGAGATGGTCGCCCCGACCGGTTCCCTGGTGATTCAGAGCACGCCTGAAAATCTGGGCTCCACTTCGCCCGCTTACGGAGTGGTGGAAGGGCTGGACAGCGGTATGACGGTGGACGTGTCCGCAGAAGAACTTGCCTATACCGACACCATCCGGTACGCCTGCTCCGGCTACTGTACGGAGGTGCTGCAGGCGGACGGCACTTGGCTCATGGAAACCACCAATCTGGGTGTCCGGGCTTTTACCTATGTGAGCGACGGGCAGGTTCGTCGCCTTACCTGGCTCTGGGAAGAAAACGGGTATAAACTGACCACCGGAGTCGAATCCGGGCTCGAGAGCGTGACCGCTTCGCCCGCAGCAGAGTCCGATGGTTATTACGCCGTCGGAACCGAGGTGACGCTGACCCCCGTTTGCGCCACGGACCCCGTCAGCTATTTCAAGAACTGGTACGGCGATATTCCGGCGGATGCAACCGCGGAAACATCGCCGACCATCGTGATGGATGCCCCCAAGACCGTTTACGCGGATTTCTCCCGTACCTGGAAGGCGGTCGAAGGCGTCAGCAACCAGATTACCGACGGCAACTGGACCATCCGGATTTCCGCCGGCAGCGACGGCACGTACGCGGTGGGGACCGGTTCCTCCGGTTCCGGCATCGTGTCCGGATACGGGACGCTGGATCTGACCGGGGTTGAGCGCGATACCGGTTACAGGCTGACCTCCATTTCGGCAGCCGCACTGGAAAACAGGTCTACGCTCTGCTCCCTGATTTGTCCGGAAAGCCTGACGGTATTTAATCGGTACGCGCTCAACAATTGCAATGCGCTGACCAATGTCGTGCTGTCCACGCGTCTGACAAGTTTCGGGTTGCGAGCCATCGCTCAATGTAAGGCGCTGAAGCGCATTACACCGTTCCTTCCGGAAACGCTCGAGACCATGGAAGGCTATGTGTTTTACGAAACTTCTGCTCTCGAAGGAGACCTCAAACTCCTCAACCCTGCCTTGAAGTCGCTTTCCGGCGGCTCTTTTGCACAGGTCAAAATGACCTCCGTGGAAATGCCGTACGTGGAAACCGTCGGCAGGTACGATTTTGAATTCTGTACCGCGCTTACGAATGTGGTTTTCTCGGAGAATCTCCGTTCGATTTCCGCAAATGCGTTCCAGCATTGCACCGCATTGCGCACGGTGACGCCGATGTTCCCGGATACGCTCGAATCCATCGGTAATTCCGCCTTCTTCCGGAATCCTCTGGCGGGAGAAGAAATGAGGCTGGCCGGATGCGTGACGGTCGGAAATTCGAATTTTGAAGGGTCTTTCGTTACCTCTGTGTACGCCCCGGTTGCGCAGTCCATCGGAAATTACGGCTTCGCCTGGAGTACGTCACTGACCAATGTCGTGCTGGGTAATCGGCTCCAGTCCATCGGCAGTAACGCATTCCTCGGGTGCAATAAGCTCTCATCGGTCACACCTTTTCTTCCTGGGTCGGTCACGTCGATCGGCGCGTCCGCTTTTCAGCTGTGCACATCGCTTGCCCTCGAGCTGGAAATTCTCAATCCGGCGTGTACCAACTTTCCCAGCCTCTGCTTTGCGGATGTGCCCTTCACAAAGCTGACGCTGCCGCGCAATCCATCCGTGTTCTTGGACATTCCCCATTTTTTTATGAGGGTGCACCAAGACGCCCCGCGAGGCGTTTCGGCGCGTCCGCGGGTCTTGTGTCTCCTGCTTCAGGTTCAGGTT
>CASFKR010000187.1 GCA_949295265.1 uncultured Verrucomicrobiota bacterium
CGCGCCTGCCGCGCCCGCCGCTTCCACGTCGGCATCGGTGACGCCGCCCGCGCCGCCCGCGCCGACGTCGGAAACCGTCCCCGGCACCAATGCCTCGATCGATGACCTGCTCTCCGGCAATGCCACGCTCCAGTCCGCCCGTCAGTCGGCGAAGGAGACGGTTGCCGAAGCGTCCGAAGCCGCCAAGAAGGCTGCCGCCGATGCGCGCGAGGCGGGTCTCGCTTCCCGCGAGTATGTCGTGGAGCGTCAGGATGAGGATATCTTCTCCATCGCGCTCAAGTTCCAGTGCCCCCCGATGGATATCCGCCGCCTCAACCCCGGCCTCCAGCAGGAGGACATCAAGCCGGGCGCCAAGATTCTCGTGCCCGCCGGCAAGCTGTAAGCCCGGCGCCAACGTCCGCAACCACCGATGAAGCGGTCCGGCGTCCTGCTGTTGCTTTGCTCGTTTTTTCTCAGCGGGCTGGGTATTCTCATGCTCGCCAGCATTGCCGACGTGCAGGGCGCCTCTCTGTTTCACGATAAGAATCACTTTTTGCTGAACCAGATCATGTATCTGGCGGTGGCCGTCCTCGGGTGCGGGGCGGCCGCCTTTCTTTCTCCCGGTTTCTGGTTCCGCAAGCCGATTCTCATCACGCTGGGCGTCTTCATCGTCGTGGCGCTCATTGCGGTGCATATCCCGGGGCTCGGGCATGCCACCAAAGGCGCTTCGCGTTGGATCCGTCTGTTCGGCGTGCAGGTTCAGCCCTCGGAGTTCGTGAAGATTTTCTCGCTGCTGCTGCTCAGCAGCTGGGTGGGCGCCACGTCCTGCCGGAACCGGCAGTTCGTCCCGGGCGTGCTCTATCCCGTGCTCGGGCTCGGCCTCGTACTGCTCGGCCTCCTCGCGCAGCACGATCTGGGGTCGACCGTGATGCTCGCCGCCAGTGCGGGCGTCGTGCTGTTTCTCTCAGGCGCCCGCATCAAAAATCTGCTGATTCTCCTGCTCATCGGGCTCATCGGCGTTTCCGCCTACGTGGCGCGCGACCCGGAACGCCTGAGCCGCGTCACCGCCGTGCTCCACATTCGCGCGGAGGAATCCCCCGCGCCGTCGACGGAGCAGGATGACGACACCTATCAGCTCCGGATGGCGCTCTCCGCCATCGGCTCGGGCGGCATTTTCGGCAAGGGACTCGGCAACAGCATTTACAAACAGCGCTATCTGCCGGAAAATCACACCGACTTCATTCTCGCCATGATCGGCGAAGAACTCGGTCTCATTGCCACTTCGGTCTGCTGGCTCGTCTATTTCTGCATGATGTTTCTCGGTTGCAACATCTGTCTCAACGCCCCCGATAAACGGCTGCAGCTTTTTGCGGCCGGTCTCTCGATTTATCTGTGCGCTTCGGCGGCGGTCAATATCGGCGTCGTGACGGGGCTGTTCCCGACCAAGGGGCTCGCGCTGCCCTTTTTGAGCTATGGCGGTTCGAATCTGATTGCCTCCTACCTGACCGTCGGGCTGCTCTTTTCCATCGCCCTCCGCTCCAGGCCCAAACCGGCCGCGCCGGAGCAGAGCTGCACGTTGCCGGCAACGGATTTGTGGAGCACATGAACGCACCGCTTCCGTCTGCCGCGTCATCCGCGGTTCCACACCGCTGCCACGTCCAGGTGCTGGGTTCCGGCACCTCCACGGGTGTGCCCATCATCGGATGTACGTGTCCCGCCTGCACCTCGGCGGACCCGCACGACAACCGCATGCGGTGCGGTCTCCACCTTTCGTACGACGGGTTCCATCTGCAGATCGACACCTCCCCGGATTTCCGGCAGCAGGCGTTGCGCTACCGCATTCCGCGCGTCGACGCCATCCTGATTTCGCACTGCCACGCCGACCACGTGCTGGGGCTCGACGAAGTGCGGCGCTACAACCAGATGCAGAAGGACGTCATCCCGGTTTATTGCCGCGATTTCTGCGAGCCGGATCTGCGGCGCATTTTCGGGTATATCTTTTCGCCGCCGCCTCTCCCGCCGGAGGTGAGTGTGTACCGCCCGCATCTGACGCTCCATGTGCTCGGGGACGATGCCGCCGAAATCGGTCCGTTCCGGGTGCGCTCCCTCACGGTGCCGCACGGGCCCGCGCTCTGCGCCGCCTTCGAAATCGCCGTCGACGGACGCCGCATGGTGCATTGCTCGGATGTGAGCGAAGTTACGCCGGAGCTGTTGGACATGATGCGGGGCGCGGACCTCGTCTTTCTCGACGGCCTCCGTCCGGAGCCGCATGCCGCCCACATCACGCAACCGGTCTGTCTGGAGGCATTACGGGCCTCCGGCTGCCGCATCGGCCGCATGATTCACATCGGGCACCAGCAGACGCATGCGGAGCTTTTGGCGCGCTATCCGGAACCGTTTGCGCCCACGTACGACGGCGAGGAGTTTCTCCTGTGAGCGAGGCCGATTCTCCGAAACCCTGGCAGCACCGGCGCGAAGCACCGTTGCCGCGGGCCAGGGAGCGTCCGCACGTGACGCCTGCGCCCGTCCCCGCTGAACCGTCCGTTGCGCGTGGCAGGGGCGTGGCACCCGCGCCCGAGAACTATGCGGGCGCATTCGAAAAACCGCGCCACGTGCCCGCGCCCGCACCGGCACCGGATGCACCGCGCGCGGCGTACGCGTCCCCCGCCGATGACCTGCCCGCATGG
>CASFKR010000188.1 GCA_949295265.1 uncultured Verrucomicrobiota bacterium
AAGTCCCTTGAAAAGCGTTTTTCTGCCCTCGAAGTAGGCCTGCAAGGTCCTGGTCAGCAGGCTCTTGCCGAAACGGCGCGGACGCGACAGAAAGTACTGTCTGCCTTCCGTAACCAACTTGTAGACCAAGTCCGTCTTGTCCGCATAGAGGTACCCCTCTGTACGGAGAATTTCAAAGGACTGGACGTCGATGGGCAGTTTGCGACTTTCGTTCATGGCTCCAGTATAGCAAGTCCCGCTCCCCTTTTCTACAGAAACCCGCATTGGATGTCCGCTCCGCACTTGCAGTGCGCGGTTGCGGAGCCCCGCCCGAAATGGCAAAATCGCTTCATGAAAAACCTGCTGTTTCTGACACTCGCGTTTTGCGGACTGCTTGCGCAACCGCTGCGCGCTGCAACCGACCCTGCCGAGCCCTTCTGGTTCGTCCAGATTACCGACACGCACCACGGGAAACATCTTCACCAATGGCGCTTCCGACAAGCCATCAAGGAGATCAACGCCCTCCCGGTGCCGGTTTCCTGCGTCATCCATACCGGCGACTTTTCGTCGGATTCCCTGTACCGGGAAGAGGTGGCGGCGACCATTTCCAACCTCTGCGCCCAACTCCCGCAGCCCGTGCTCAAGGTTCCGGGCAACCATGACCTCACGCTGAACAAGCGCCACGGGACAAACCGCTTTCTGGAGGCCGCAGAGATGTACCGGCGCTATCTCGGGCCCTTCCTGCAGGTGCACGAGACGGACCAGGCGCTCTTCCTGGCCATCTGCACGGAAACGCTCCGCCGGAAGGATGCACCCCCCCTGCCCGGCTTCGACCCCCTCAAGGCGCTGGATGAGCGGCTCGCGCAATGTCCGCCCGACAAGCCCGTTTTCGTGTTCACGCACGTGCCGGACTGCGATGATTTCTACCTGAACCACTACGAGCCCGCATGGGAAAATGAAGACGGACGCCGCGCCTGGCGCGAGGTGCTCGGACGCTACCCGAATGTGAAAGCCGTCATCGGCGGACACTTCCACCGGGCCGTCCAGGCGGAACACCCCGACAACATCCCCACGATCGTCGCCCCCTGCATCGCCTCCTTCTGGGGGCGCCAGGGCAGTTTCCGCCTGTACCGCTACGAAAACGGATGCCTCTCGTATCAGGAAGTCTACCTCGTCGATCCGCCCGCCGAAACCGCCATCGATGCGGACGGCTTCATCGTCAAACCGGAAGAACCCGAAAAAACCGAAACCCCGGCCGCTCCGGCTGAATCGCTTCGCCCAGCCGCCTGATTGCCACGCCCCTGCCACATGAAACGCATTCTCCTCTCCGCCCTCGCCGCCGGTGTTGCGCTCCCGCTCTTCGGCAATCCCCTCTTCACGGAAACGCCGCCGGACGGCCTTCTTGCGCCGCGCGCCGCCAGCGATGTGACGCCCGTCGCCCCCACGATGCAGTGGGAGGCCCCGCCGGTTGCCGCCATCCCCGCCGCCCCCGCCGCCGACGCCGTCCGCAACATCATCTACATCATCGGCGACGGCATGGGCTCAGGTGCCCATGCCCTCGCCTCCCTCCGCGCCCACGGCGAGCAGGGACGGCTCGTCATGGACCGGCTCCCCCACCAGGGGCTCGCCCTCACTCACTCGAAAAACTCGCGCGTCACCGATTCCGCGGCTTCCGGCACCGCGCTGGCCACCGGCTTCAAAACCAACAACAGCAGCGTCGGCGTCCTCCCCGACGGCTCGCCCTGCACCTCCATCGCCGCCCTCGCCAAAGCCCGGGGCATGTCCGTCGGGATTCTGACCGATGACTACCTGGCGGGTGCCACGCCTGCGGCGTTTTATGCGCACCAGCCGAACCGCGCCATGACGGACGAAATCATGGCCGAACTCGTCCATTCCGGGTACGAAATCTTCTTCGCCAATGACACGGGAAGCGATTCGCTGCGCGACAACCAGACCACCGGCACCAACCTTGTCGAGGTCATGACCGGGCTTGGCTACGCCTTTTCGTACACCGTCAACGATTTCAAGACCTCCCTCACCCAATCCGAAAAATCCGTCGGTCTGATGCCTTCGGGCGAGATTTCCTTCCAGAAAGGCGACGTCCGCGTGCTGGGCGACGTCATGCAGGCGTCTCTGGAGCGGCTCAACCGCAATCCCAACGGGTTCTTCATGCTCTTTGAATGCTCGTTGCCGGACAAAGGCGGCCACAGTTCCGATATGAATCAGAGCGTCTTCGGAACCCTCCGCACGGACTGGCTTGTGAAGACGGCGGTCGACTTTGCGCTCACGCACCCCGGTACGCTCGTGGTGGTCACCGCCGACCATGAAACGGGCGGCATCTCCGCCGTCCGCGGCACCGCCGACGCGGACCCCGTGGCGTACACGCGCGAACCCAACCACACGAGCGCCCCCGTGCCGGTCGGCGCCTTCGGTCCGGGCGCGCAGCTGTTCGCGCGTGTGCTGGACAACACGGATATCCCGCGCATCATGGCGTATCTGCTGAAGCTCGAGATGCCCCCGCGCTCCTGACACCATGAACCCTTCCCCAAAAGTGAGACACGAAGAGTGTCCCCCTTGTCGTAAGTAAGGGTATTCTACAAAACTGGTTGTCAGTTGGACAAGGGGTTGGAAT
>CASFKR010000189.1 GCA_949295265.1 uncultured Verrucomicrobiota bacterium
AGCCCGCGGCCCCGCGTCACCCGTTGAAACCATCGGTCCGCATCCCGATCACTCAGGGCTTTTGCCAAGGCTCATGCTCCAACTGCTCTTTTTAGGTTAAATCATCTTCAGCATGGAACCGGCTTTCATCCCACAGGCCGGGCTGAGATCAAAACAGAATCAACTGCGGCTGTATCAGCACCGCAAACGCTCCTGTTCCCCCGCAAGGCCACCGCTGTATCTGCGCCGCATTGCTTTACCCGGCATATCCTTTTCACGGCTTTGCTTCATCTCAAATCTTTTCCACTCTCTTTGTGCCGGCCTTACTGTTTGCCTTTCTTCTCAAATCGTGGTTTACTCTCCTCTGCCCGGAAACGCATAGGCGGCATCGCCTGTGACTGCGTCAGGACCAGCCCGGAAAGATGCCCTCTATTTAGAACGCGGGAAACTATCGCGGGCAATGCCGGACGAGGTTACTGCCCGGACAGCTGCGCCGGATGGCCCGCCTCTTCCGGCGCTCTTTTTTTTTTATGAGGTCTGGTCTTATGTCAATCCCTTCGTAAAGAAGGAGAATAGCGGGCGTCCACAGCAGGCGCGGCAGGCTGCTCCGCAGATGCCAGCCGAAATCAGCGGCGGTGCTGAGGCCGTAAATGACGGCATATGCCATCCAGCACAGCGCGGCGAAGGCAATCGCCGCGCCCGTCGGAGGCGACAGCCTGAAACCGCGCCGCCGCCCACGCAAACGCGAGATCAGCGCCGCCAGAGCCGCGCATCCCGCCATCGGATAGACAAAACCATAGCGCCACGGTTCCGCAAACCCGAGCTTGAACATCTGCCCGAGTGCCGTCAGGATCCGGCCGACGTCCGGCTGCCAGACAGGCGCGTAGTCGTAAAGCTGCGCCCCTGCCAGACGGCAGGAGACGTGCCAGAGCACGGGCAGCGCCGCGCCAAGCATCAGGCCGCGCCATGAGGCCGCCCGCGAACCTCGGGAAACCCGCAGGACCAGCCAGAGCGCAAGCAGGAAGACAAGCCCCTCGTTCTTGAACAACCCCGCCGCGCCCGCCAGCGCCCAGCCAGCGCGATCATCCCGCCCGCCCCGCAGACGCTCCCATCCAAGCAAGACAAACAGCGCCACAAACGGCTCCGCGTAATAAAGCGTCGCCAGCAGCAACGTTTGCTTCGAGAGGAAAAACGCCAGGATCCACGGCAAAGCCCAGGACGTGCCCTCCCGCTCGCCCAGCCAAAACAAAAGCGCCGCCGTCGCGAAGACCGGGAGGAGTTGCGTCAGCCATTCCCCGCATCCGCCCGCAATCCCGTACGCGCCCAGCGTGAGCAGCGCCAGCCCCGGCGGATACGCGGGCTGGTAGGATGAAAAAGCCGGATCGGTGAAAAACCCTTCCGGTATCCCACCCGCCACGTAAAGCAGCTTTGCCTTCCCGCCATACACCCCCAGTCCGGTGGGGGACATGAACGTGTGCGCCAGGGCCAACCAGGACATCCATCCGGCGAGGAGCAGGCAACACACGAGCCAGCAAATGCGGATGACTTTGTTTTGGGCCGGCGGTGCAGCTTGCCGGGGTTCGGCGAACAGGGCACGCTTCCACCATACAATTCCGATGCAGAGCGCTGACAGTGCCGCCATGAACAAGAGCGATGGACGCGCCCCCGCCAAAGGCGGCACGGCCATACCCAGAGAGCAAAGCAACAGTGCCGCCGCTCCGCCCGTTGTCCCCGCCAAACAAAAACCGGCCGCCGCGATTCCCAGCACCCAGATCACCCCCAACGCTTCTTTCAAAGCGGGCGGGGCGTGGGTGCGTCCGGATGCGCTCGAATCCGGCATCCAGTCGCGGCGCAGCCAAAGAGCCATTCCACCGCGCTCGTCAACCCGCCTAAACTCGGCGGCATCCAGTCCCGCCAGCGCAAAATCAGGGCCGGGACCGTAGGCGCTTCCCAAAACCGCGACGGCATTCCCGATCCCGTCCGCGGCTCCGAACCGAACAGGCCTCGGACACATCGCCCAAGAAAGAGCAAGGTGCCGTGACCGATCCACCGACTGGAATCCGCGGGTTCCTTCATGCGTCAAATAAACATCCGCACCCGGCGTAACATACCGTTCGACCATCCACCGCGAACCGTCGATATAATCCCCGGAGCTGCGGTAGTCCCGTCCAGCCCACGCCCCCCGCAGGCGTTCGACATTCTCGATCCATGCGGCCAATCGCCCCACGTTGCCCGCCAGCGTCGCGACAGCCAGCGCCGCAAGCAGTACGTTCCGCATCCAGACCGCCACACGCGCCTCCCGCATCCTTCATCCCCCGTCTCTCTCGCCATCCTGTTCAACCGCCACCTCGCGCAAGACGAGCGGCTCAGGGCGGCCTGCTTCGGGAAGGACTCGCAAAAAACCGATTGGCGTTCGCTGTTGAAAACGGCAGTCGCCGGTTTTGCTGGAAAAATTCCCCGCCCGGTTCCAGAAACGCCCGTCTTTCGATGTCTCGACACGACCGCCCCTCACCCGACCCTTGCCGTCCCGCGTCCCCGATTGAACGGTGATCCAACCCGAGACCGGCTCCGCAAACTCGATCTGCCACCAGTCGCCGCGTTTCA
>CASFKR010000190.1 GCA_949295265.1 uncultured Verrucomicrobiota bacterium
CCCCGCGCCGCCGCCCGGCCCGCGCGAAGAGCCGCCGCGCCCGCCTTCCTCGGAAAACGAACTCGGATTCCACGAAAGCGCCGACATCGGAAAATCGACCATGCGCTGCAACGCATTGGGTTCCTTCTGCGAGCCCCGCGGTTTGAGGTAAAGGGTCAGCAGGACATGCTCGGGAATACGGTTGCTCGCAGTCCACTCGTCCATCCACTCATAGGGTTCCCCGACATTGACCACCTTCTCGGGGTCCTGAATGCGGCAATCCAGCGCGACCACCTGATCGCTGAGGAGAATCGGCTCCACGTCTTCATCCGGGTCAAAATCCTTGTCCTGTCCGACAATCTGCCAGGCATAGACGTACAGACCGGGGCCCTCATACTCGTCGGAATCGATAACGCGGAGTTTCACGCGGTGCGCCGAGCCGGACCACGGATTGTTCTCGCCCACGAGGGAGCCGCCGATTTTGACCCACGAAATGACGTCACGCGCCTCCTCCTCTTCCCCGTCGTCTTCGAGGGTGAAGCCGTATTCGTACGAGGGCGAATCGACCGAGGGGTAGTACGCCGAGCGCAACGCCATGACGACCTGCTCCATGATGGCGTCGCCGTCCTGAGTCTCCTCCCCCATTTCCGTCGCGGTGCGCCAGGTTTCGACGCCGACATGGAGAATGAGCGCAACGGTCGTTGAAACCAGCGAAAGAACGGCGACCGCCAGCAGGACCTCCAGCAGCGTGAAACCGCCGCGCGCCGTCCCGGCCGGACGGCGGCAAACCCTGCCGCAACGGGCAAGCCCGGAAAACAGACTGCGCAGACGCATCCTAGAGGCTCCCTCCCTGTGCGCCGCCCGATGCACCCTCCGGGAAATACAGCAGACTCACCACTTCCAGCTCGTTGCCGGGACCGCCCCTGCCCTGCACGACCTTGACGCGTACGAGGTACAGCCCGTCCTCATCCTCGTCCTCCTCGCAGACGCGCTCATACGTCCAGCCGTCGAGCAATTCGTCATCGGGAGGCACCTCCAGATCCGAAACGGGGTCCTCATTGATGGCCATCGGATGTGCGGCGTCGCCGCGCGCGAGCACATTGTTCGCCTGCTGAATGAAATGAACGGCATGGAAAACGGAGGTCGAAGCCGCCATGCCCTGCATCAGCCCGATAGAGCAGACCGCCAGAATGAAAACGGCGAGCATGACCTCGACGAGAGTCAGCCCCGCACGCGGCGCATCGCTGCGCCGGCGTTTCTGCCGTGCGCCGACCTTCATTCGAGTTCCTGCTCCGTCTGTACGCGTGCCCGCCCGACGCCGTTGACGCTGACGTACAGCACATCTTCGGGATTTTTCTGGTCGATGACGGCGATGCGGTGCGGCCGCACCGTGCCATTGGCGTGGAAGCGGATGGTCACGCTCCCCTGCTCCTGCTCTCCGCTCCAATCGGCATCGTTGCTGCGGCGCGAAGACGGCGTATCGCGCCAGCCCTCAAACCGGAAAGCGATCTGATCGGCGGTGCGCTTGAAATTGATGGAATCGGCCATCGAGACGGTGTCGACGACATTGGAGCCGAACTGCTCCTGCAGCCGCTCGAGCGCATTGGTGAGGACACCATCCTCGTAATCCTCCTCGCTGACGGCGATGCCGAAACCGCCGCTCAGGGAAGCCGTGCGTTTGGAGCTCGTGTACAGCAGCTCCTCGGTGTAACCGACCTCATTGGTCAGCGCAGCCAGATCGCTCATGCCGAAGCGGGAAACCGATTCGCGCTCCTGCGCAATCACGGCGAAGCGTCCCTCCTCCAGATCCAGCTGTAGGTCAATGGGCGACTGAATCAGCAGCGACATGGACCGCGCAAACCGCTCCGCCGCCGCCAGTTCACGCGCGGCGGTGCGCAGACGCCCGCCCGCAAGCGCGGTGCTCACCGAAGGCGCCACGGCGGCCGCCAGAATGGCAAGCAATACAAGCACGAGGAGCACCTCGACGAGCGTAAAGCCCATGCGGGATGCCCCTCGAGGCGCGAAAAGTCCGCGCGTGCGCGCGGAAAACCATTTCGCAAACGGCTCGACCACGGATCGGGTTACTTGTTCGTGATATCGTCTTCCGTATTCATCTGACCGTCGGGACCGGCGCTGCGGATTTCGAAAGAAGACCCGTCGCGGCGATACTGGAACGGATTGCCCCAGCTGTCGTTGCGGGCTTTTTCCTCGAGCGGAGCCTCGGCGGCACCGATTTTCTGGAAGAGCTGATCAAACTGATCGGGATACTGACCGACCCGGATTTCGTACATCTTGACGGCCTGTTCGATCGCAGAGATGGACGTACGGGTGGCGTTGACGCGCGCCTCGGTGCTGACGCCGCCGACGCTGCTCACGGCCACGGCAGCGAGCACACCGAGAATGGTGATGACGAGCAGAAGCTCGACCAACGTAAAGCCGGCGCGGCCGGCGCGGGAGAGAATCGTTTCCGCTTGTTTCATGGAAAACCTCTGTCAGCTGGATTCAGAAAAATGAATGATTCAGGATCTTCAGGCCGCGGGCTCAGCAGGCGCCTCAGCCGCGGGCGCTTCAGCGGCGGGCTCAGCG
>CASFKR010000191.1 GCA_949295265.1 uncultured Verrucomicrobiota bacterium
CGCCGAGGCGCTCGCCTGCCTGCGCGAAGCCCCGCGCGCCGCGCTCCGCGATGCCGCGGCCGCCGTGACGAAGGCGTTTCAGAAGCCGACGTTCGATTTCTGCTGCATCCTCAATGCCCGCTCGGGCCGCTGCCCGGAGGATTGCAAGTGGTGCGCACAGTCCGCCCGCTGGTCCACCGGCGTATCCTGCCACCCGTGGGTCGGCACGCAGGCGTGCGTCGACGCCGCCAAAAAGGCCGAGGCCAAGGGCATCCGGCGCATGGGCATCGTCACTTCCGGCAAGGGACAGCGCCCCGCCGACATCGATGCCATCTGCGAGGCCGTCCGCGCCATCCGCCGCGAAACCGGCGTGCGCGTCTGCGGCTCGCTCGGCATTCTCGATGAAGAGGCGTTGCAAAAGCTCTTCGATGCCGGGATGGACCGGCTGCACTGCAATCTGGAGACCGCGCCCTCCCGTTTCGCCGCGCTCTGCACCACGCATACGCAGGCCGAAAAGCGCGCCACCCTCGACGCTGCCCGGCGCGTCGGCATGACCATCTGCTGCGGCGGCATCATCGGGATGGGCGAAACCGATGAGCAGATCGTCGAGTTCGCATTCACTCTCCGCGACCTCGGGTCGCCCTCCATTCCCGTCAATCTTCTTCACCCCATCCCCGGCACGCCGCTGGGCACAATGCCCCTGCTCAGTGTGGAGCGGTTTTTCGATATCCTCGCCGTCTTCCGGCTCGTGAATCCGCGCGCGCGTCTCCGCTTTGCGGGCGGTCGCGCCCGCCTGACCGATGCCGAGGCCGCGGAAGCCATGCGCATCGGCATCGATGCCGGAATTGCCGGGCCCATGCTGACCACGCCGGGGCCCAAATACCAGGATGACCGCCATCTCGCCGAACAGGCGGGATACGCAATCGACTGACCCTCCTCCGGCCGCTCAGGGATTGAGCCGGAACTGCGGGTCGAGCCACGCGCAAATTAGATCGGCCGCCAGGTTCGACAGCTGGTAGAGCACGGCGCCGATGACGACGACCGCCCGCACCGTCGGGTAGTCGCTCGCATGGACGGCGTTCAGCCCGATGCCGCCCAGACCCGGAATGCCGAAAAAGCTCTCCAGCAGGATGCTGCCCGTAAACAGGAAGGGCACCGCGAGGCTCACATTCGTCACCACGGGCGCCAGGCTGTTTTTGAGAATGTGCCGGAACAGGATGCGGGCCGGCGACAGCCCCTTTGCCAGTGCCGTCCGGACGTACGGTTTGCGCATTTCATCCAGAACGACCGTCCGGTAGAACCGTACGTCGGGACCGAGTCCGCTGACGACGCCGATGAGAACCGGCAGCATCAGATACGTCCAGTTTTCGTAGCCCCAGATGGGGAAGAGTTTCAGTTTGTAGGCGAGAAAATACTGCCCGGCCGCCACCCAGATGACGTAATTGACGCTCATGAGGGCGGTTGTGCCGCCCAGCATCCAGCGGTCAAAGCGCCGGTTGGCGCAGGCGGCGCACAGCAAACCGATGAGAACCGCCAGTGCGGTCCCGATCAGCAGAATCGGCACCGTCAGCGAGAGGGAAACGCCGACGCCTTCGCGGAGCACCGACCACACCGGCATCCGGTATTCGATGGATTCCCCGAAATCGCCGGTGCACAAATCGCGCAGATAGCCCGCATATTGGATGATGAGCGGACGGTCGTAGCCATGCTGACGGTCGTATTCCGCCAGCGCCTCTGCCGTCGCATTTTTGCCCAGCACCTGTGCGGCGGGCGAGCCGCCCATGACCGTGAACAGGAAAAACGTGAGCAACGTCACGCCCAGGAGCGTCGGCACGAGCTGGAGAATCCGTTTGAACACATATTTTCCCATGCCGAAATCCTACCTGAACCCTCTGTCTCCCGCAACCGCCGCCGCAGGCAGGTTTATCCCGGATTTTTGAACCACACGGAGGAAGTTTGTGAAACTCAGTCGCGCAAAGAGTTTAGAAAATTGAGCCACACGGAGTAGCCCCCTTCTGAAGTCTCCACGAACGTTCCGACCAAGGTGTCAAATAAGAACTTTTTCTCGGCGACAGAGCCGCCTGAACGAAGTCAGCGCAGCGGAGCCACACGGAGGAAGGGAGTAGGGAAAAGAGAGCCAGCGGAGCGAAATCGCGCGAGGAATTTTGAATTTTGAGCCACACGGAGGGGCGGAGCCCCCTTTTGAAGTCTCCACTAACGTTCCGACCAATGTGTCAAATAAGGACTTTTTCTCGGCGGCAGAGCCGCCGGGGCGAAGCCAGCGCAGCGGAGCCACACGGAGGAAGGGAGTAGGGGGAAGAGAGCCAACGGAGCGAAATCGCGCGAGGAATTTTGAATTTTGAGCCACACGGAGTAGCCCTCTTCTGAAGTCTCCACGAACGTTCCGACCAAGGTGTCAAATAAGGACTTTTTCTCGGCGGCAGAGCCGCCTGAACGAGTCAGCGCAACCATTGAAGCGACGGCAAAGTTATTTTACTGAACTTTCGGGTGAAAAAGTATTGGCGGGCTATTCACGAGTATCTAGTCTTGAAAAGA
>CASFKR010000192.1 GCA_949295265.1 uncultured Verrucomicrobiota bacterium
GTGCCGCCCGCACCGCGCCCGCGCACACCGGCCGCCGCGCCCGTAAAGCCGGTCCTCACTTCGCCGGAGACCGATCTGCTCATCGACAAAGCGGAGCCTGCCGCCCGGTTCTGGAACAACACGCTCCTCGAGGCGATGCGCCGCGGCGCTTCCGATATCCACCTTGAGCCGCTCGACGACGGCTCCGCCCGCCTCCGCTTCCGTGTGGCCGGACGCCTCTACGAGCAGCCCGCTCCGCCCCACGGCATGGCCGCTCAGCTCGTCTCGCGCATCAAGGTCATGGCGTCCATGGATATCGCCGAACACCGGCTCCCCCAGGATGGCATGGCGCAGGTGCGCATCGGCGACCGCGCCGTCGACATCCGCGTCTCCACGGTGCCGACCGGCTCCGGCGAACGCACCGTGCTGCGTCTGCTCAACCGCGACGATTCCCTGCTTCCGCTGACCGATCTCGGCATGGATGGCGAGGTCTATGCCGGATTTTCCCGGATGCTCTCGCTTCCGAACGGCATTCTCGTCGTGTCGGGTCCCACCGGCTCCGGCAAAACGACGACCCTGTACGCCGCCCTGAGCACGCTCGATTCGGAACACCGCAACATCATGACGATTGAGGATCCGATTGAGTACCGCCTCGAGAAAATCGCCCAGATTCAGGTCAAGCCGAAAATCGGGTTGACCTTTGCCGCCGGGCTTCGCACCATCCTGCGGCAGGATCCGGATGTCGTGCTCGTCGGCGAAACCCGCGATGCCGAAACGGCGGAAATCGCCGTTCGGGCCGCGCTGACGGGGCACCTCGTTTTCACGACCCTCCACACCAACGATGCGCCCTCGGCGGTTCCCCGCTTCCTGGATATGGGGATTGAGCCATTCCTGCTGGCATCCTGTTTGCGCGGCGTGCTGGCGCAGCGGCTGGTGCGGCAGGTCTGCCCGGATTGCGTGGAAGCCCTGCCGCTGGATACGCCGGGACTCCCGTCCGCCGAGCTGGCCATGGCCCGCGCCGCCGGGTGCGACGCCTTCTTGCGGGCGCGCGGATGCACGCACTGTCTGGAAGGCTATCACGGACGGCTCGGCATCTTTGAGTATCTGGATTGCTCGGGACCCGTCTCTGAGGCCATTCACGACGGACGTCATTCTGCCGCCGAACTGCGTAATCTGGCCTGTGAGCAGGGCCGCTTCCGTCCCATGGCGGATGATGCCGCGGAAAAGCTCCGCCGCCGTCTCACCACACCCGCCGAATGCGTCGCCGCCATCGGCGCGCTGTAATCCATCCGTACGTGCCCGGGCGCAGCCGTTGCTTTTTCCACACGGAAAAGCTGTTGAGCCGCACGGAGGGGCGGCACCCCGTTTTGATCTCTCCACTCCGCTCAGGCCAGGGAGCGAATGCTGACGCAAGCATCGGAGGCGTCGGTATAGCGAAGTCGTGTTCGTCCTGTTCGTCGTGTTCGTCCTGTTCGTCGTGTTCGTCCTGTTCGTCGTGTTCGTCCTGTTCACGCGCGACTACGCCTCCGTGCGACTCCGCTGCGCTGGCTTCGCTTTACTCATCCTACGCACTTTCGTTCGACCCCCTCGGGGTCGTAATATAAGGTATACTCTACCTCGGGATTCGCTGACGCTCATCCCGAGGGGCACGGTTGTGCCATTTTAAGCATGCTTCGACTCTTCCAGAGTCGTTGTGCTGGTTTCGTCTTCCTTTTTCTTCTTCCGTGTGTTTTCCCTTCGCTGGCTTCGCCCAGGCGGCTCCATAAAACGGGGCAACCGCCCCTCCGTGTGGCTCAATTATCTTAACTCATCGCGAGGCTGAGTTTCACAATCTTCCCCCGTGTGGCTCAAAAATTCGGGATAAGCCTGTGCTTGCTCAGGACTTGACTGATCGCTGCGGGCTGACGCCCGTCTGAGCAGAGTCGTTTGTTTAATCTGGGAAGATAAATTTAATCGACGGCGTCTCCGGGGAATGGAGCAGGGGAGGACGAAGGACGTTTGCGGACTGGTGATGCGGACGGCATACGCCACGAAGACGGACAAACGCGTATTTCTGCGCTAGTCTGACGAGTTCTTATCCGGACTTCACGGTTTTCTCACAGGAATGACGGCCGGTTGACCGGCGCAAAACAATCCTCATCGAATCCGAATCATCCGATAAAATCGCGGGCGTTCCTTTCAATGGTTTTATCGATAAGAAGCTAAAGTTAATAGAATAGATGCTAAAGTATATTTAACCGGTAAATATTGCTTGCAACACGGTTCGCGATGGATTAGTATCCCGGCCAACGAAGCGCGAATCCCGCTCTTTTCAGCAGGAACCGCTTCGGTATGAAAGGATAGGACTATGGCTACATGCAAGAAAACCACCACGAAGGCTGCGACCAAGGTTGCCACCAAGGTGACCCCCAAGGTTGCCGCCAAGGCTGCTCCCGCTCCGGCCGCCAAGAAGACGACCGCGCGCAAGCCCCGCAAGACCGCGGCTGAAGTCGCCGCCACTCCCGCTCCCGTCGCGGAAACCCCGCGCAAGGAACCCGTCACCCTGACGGTTCAGGCGGAAGTCGGCAGCAAGGTTTATCTCGCCGGTTCCTTCAACAACTGGGAACCCGGCAAAATCGAGATGACCGACAAGGACGGCACGGGCATCTACACGGTGTCCATCGAGCTCGCCCCCGGCGTCTACGAGTACAAGTTCATCATCAACGGCATCTGGTCTCTCGACCCCGATCCCGACCGTGACTGGACGCAGAATGGTCTCGGAACGCTCAACAGCGTCATCCGCGTCTAATTTCTCTGGCTGATTGCCACACACGAGCCGTCTCCCCTCGCGGGGGACGGCTTTTTTTCGTACCCGGCCCAGCCGTCCCGGTTGCGAGCCCTGTACGCCCGTAGCCTTCCGGGTGGCGAACCGTCACGGCCGTGCCGCGCAGCAGCCCCAGCAGCCCAGTAGCCTCAGCAGCCCCAGTAGCCTCAGTGGCCTCAGTAAAAGGCACAACCGTGCCCCCAGTGGCCCCAGATGGTAGCGGAGCCAGCGCAGCGGAGTCGCACGGAGGCGTAGTCGCGCGTGAACAGGACGAACACGACGAATAGGACGAACACGACGAACAGGACTTCGCTACGCTGGCTCCGCCCCCCCCGATGATACCGACGCCTCCGATGCTTGCGTCAGCATTCGCTCCCTGGCCTGAGCGGAGTGGAGAGATCAAACGGACGAGTGTCCGCAAACGGCGGAATTTGGTAGTATAGACGCCAACGAATCCTTTCCGGCACTGTCCGGGGAGAAAATCCGTTGTCACACACCGTTTAGCGCGAGTTTTTATTTCGATGAAATGGACCGTCCGTAAGTTTCGGGAGGCAAAAGGGCGTGAATTGTTGCCCTGCGTCACTGCCTACGATTATTTGACCGGCAAAATCGTGGATCGGGCCGGCGTGCCCCTCGTTTTGGTCGGAGATTCCCTCTGCACTACAGCGCTGGGACACCCCACGACCATTCCGGCCACCATGGAGATCATGCTCCACCATGCCGCCGCCGTGCGTCGTGCCGTGGTCAACGCACTGCTCGTCGGGGATATGCCGTTTCTGACGTACACGACTCCCGAGCAGGCGCTTCGCAATGCCGGACGCTTCCTGCAGGAGGCGGGCACCGATGCCGTCAAAATTGAGGGCGGCGTCACCCACGCCCACATCATTCGCGCACTCACCGGCAACGGCATTCCCGTGATGGCGCACATCGGTATGCAGCCGCAATCGGTCAAGGCCAACGGTTATGCCGTGCGCGGACGCAAGGATTCCGATACCGCGCAGCTGTTTGCGGATTTGGACGCCGTCGTCCAGGCCGGCGCTTTTGCCGTGACGCTCGAATGCGTCATGCCGGACCTCGCCGTTGAACTCACGAAGCGCTCGCCCGTCCCGACCATCGGCATCGGTGCCGGAAACGGTTGCGACGGACAGTTCCTCGTTCTCGCCGATCTGCTCGGTCTGGGGGATGGACCCCTCCCGAAGTTCGCAAAGGCATACGCCAACCTCGGCGAGCAGGCGACCGATGCCGTCCAGCGCTATGCCGGGGATGTCCGGTCGCGCGCCTTCCCGGACGCCGAACATACGTACTGACCACCCTTTTGCGCCGCCCGCTCCCGCATGCGGGCGGCTCTGCCCGACCTTCCGCCGACGTTTTTCGCATCGCAGGTTTCCTCCCGTGCCGACCATTCCCGACAGCATCATTGAAGACGTGCGCCAGCGCACGGATATCGCCGAAATTATCGGCCGCTCCATTTCCCTGAAGCGGCAGAGCGGCGGTTGGGTCGGGCTGTGTCCGTTCCACCATGAAAAGACCCCCTCCTTCCACGTAAATGAGGCACGCCAGCGGTTTCATTGCTTCGGGTGCGGTCTGGATGGCGATGTTTTCAAGTTCCTCATGCTCAATGACGGCATGACGTTTCTGGATGCGGTCCGGTTTCTGGCGGAAAAAGCCGGGATTGTCATTCGCGAGGAAGCGGACGACGGCTCCCGGGCGCGGCTCAAGCGGCTCTTCCACATCCACGCCGAAGCGGCTGCCTTTTTCCGGCGCTGTCTGCTCCAGACCAAAGAGGCGGAAACGGCGCGCGCGTATCTGGAACGGCGTCGGCTGACCGGCGATATCGCCGAGCGCTTCCAGCTGGGCTATGTGCCGATGACGCGCGGGGTGCTGAACCAGTTTGCGCAGCGGAATCGCTTCACCATCGCGGAAATGGTCGAAGCAGGGCTCGGCACGCTCCCCGACCGCCCGACCGCCGAATCCATCCTGCACAACCGGTTCCGCGGACGGCTCATGTTCCCGATTTGCGACCACACGGGGCGCGTGGTCGCCTTCAGCGGCCGCATCCTCGACAGTGCCGCCTCGCCCGCCAAATACGTCAATTCCCCGGAAACGCCGATTTTCAAAAAGGCGCGCGTCCTGTATGCCCTCGATAAAGCGCAGCGCGCCATCGCCAATTCTCAGCACCGCGAAGCCATCCTGTGCGAAGGGCAGATCGACGTCATCCGTTGCCATGCCTGCGGCTTCCCGCGGGCCGTCGCTTCCGAGGGCACGGCCTTCACCGCGGAACACGCGCAGCTCCTCCATCGCTACGCCGACAGCGTCATTGAGCTCTTCGACTCCGACAAAGCCGGGCGCAAAGCCGCCATCCGGACGGCCGCCATTCTCCTCGCGGAAGGCATCCCCGTCCGGATCGCCAGTCTGCCGGAAGGGGAGGATCCCGACTCATTCCTGCTGAAGCACCCGCCGGAGGCATTTCAGAAAATTCTCGACGACGCGCGCGACGTCGTCGCGTTTCAGGTCGAGTACCTGCGGGCGCAGGAGCAGGATCCCGACAGCCCCGGTGCCGCCGGGCGCATTGTCCGCGAAACGCTCCAGACGATTGCCGCCTGTTCCAATCCGGTGCATCGCGAACGGATGCTGCAGGACCTCTCGCGCATTCTCCAGCTTTCGATGGAGACCATCCGCGATGAAATGACGGGCGTCGAGGAGACGCTCCGGCGGCGCGAGCAAAGCGCCGAACGGCGCGCCGCCGCCCGCGCCGATGCCACGCCCCTG
>CASFKR010000193.1 GCA_949295265.1 uncultured Verrucomicrobiota bacterium
GCCCGGTTCCCGCCAGCGCGGCGCTTCCAGCGGCGGGGCGTCGCGGAAGCGGATGGGGGCGAGCCCCCACGTCTGAATCGCGGCGCGCAGCGGTGCGCGTGCGGCGGACCATTCGGCGAGGCGCGCCGGGCCCTCGTACCATTCCAGCGTGTGTTCGGGCACCGGCTCAGGGAGACGCAGCTGCGCCGCCGCGCCGACGCCGAGCGCGTAGCAGCGCGTGTCGCCCGCCAGCACCGATTCCGCCGTGAAGCAGGCGCGGAAGCCGGAGGTCTGCCCCAGCGCGCGCAGATCCTGCGGGAGAAACGCCCAGGTTTCATCGGGGTCTTCTCCGCCGCGCCGCAGGGCATCGCCGCCCGGGAGGTTGCGTTCGTGGAATTCGATGAAATTGCGCTTGAAGCCGTTCCAGGCGTCGGGCTCGAGTACGAACCAGGCGAGCGTGAGGTCGCTTCCGGGCGGGGTGTACTGAACGCCTTCGCGGAGGCGCGCAATCTGCGAGCCCTGCGTCCACGGGTAGAGGCGCGCCACGAGGGCGTCGTGCGTGACGCGGCAGGGGCGCGGCTGCAGAAACAGGGTGTGGTCGGCGAGGTCGCACCAGCCGAAGCGCGGTTCGGCGCGGAGCCCGCTGGCGCCGTCCGGGGCGGTGTGCAGCGCATGCGCGGGCGCATCCGGGGCGGGGACGCCGAGCGGTCCCTCGGGCGGCAGCCCGCATGCGGGCGCATGCGCGGGCGCGAGCTCCGCATCCATCACGAGCAGGTGGCGCGCCCGGAAGAGCGCCGAGGGACGCGTGGTGCGCTCCATGATGCGCAGGAAAGGCTCGCAGACAGAGGCGGAAACCTCGAACAGGACGCGCTGGGCGTCCTCGAGTTCGTAGTCGAGGCGGACGCGCGTGAGGAGCGGGTCGGCTTCCGCCAGCGTCACGGTGAGTGCCGTGACGCGCGTTTTGCCCGTATCCAGAAAGCCGCGCGCGAGCGCGTTGCCCGTGTTGCTTCCGGGGTGCGGGAGAATCGAGAGAATCGGTGCGGGCGCTTCCGCGATGCCGTGCGGCCATTCGGTGCGCCCGGGCGGCGGCAGCCGGAATTCGGCGGCGGGCGGCGCATGTTCCGCATCCGCGGCGCCGAAAGCCGGCGGGCGCAGGCGGATGCCGTCCGCCGAGACGGAGACAAGCGGCCGTTCTGGCGGGGCTGCCGGTTCCGCGCCGGGTTCGAGTACGATGGTCCGCTTCTGGTACGGCGAAAGCGAAAGCGGAAAGAACACAGATGCCGCATCATCCGCCGGGACGACCGAAGGAACCGGCGCGCCGTCCACCAGCACGCGGCAGGTGGCCGCGCGCGTGCCGCCCATCGGCAGCCGGATGAGGGTCCTGGGGTAGGCGGCACCCAGCGTTTCAATGCACTGGAACGGGAGGGGGTTCATGGCAGCGGAAAAGGCGGACAGGGGAACGGAGAAAACGCACGGCCGGAAGCGGGTACGGCAATACCGTAGCACATTCCGCGCCCGCTTCGCAGGAAAATCGGCGCCGGACGTCCATTTTTCGAAATGGCTCAGTGCCAAACGCCGCCCGCCCGCTCAGCATCCGGTTGCGGAACGGCCGCCGGAAGAGGCGGGTTTCATGTGCTTTACAAAGTGGAACATTTCGTCCGGACCCTCCTCCGGATCGCCGTTTTCCTCCGCGCCCTGCGGCTCCGGCTGAAAATGCCGGCTCCAGAACCGGTCAATCTGAAACCCGCATTTGTTGAGGTAGAAATGGAGATTCCGCTTGTCAAAATACGGGGTGCACGTTTCCCAGACTTCCGTTTCCGGATGGAGGGCTTCGATGGCTTTCCACGCGCCGTAGCCGATGCCCCTGCCATGCACGTCCGGCAGCGTAAAGAGAATTTCGAGGCTGTTGCGGTGCGTTTCCTTGTTGATGTTCAGGATGACGCCGCCCACCGGTTTCTGACCGGCCACGATGCGATAGGTTTCAGCGGCAGGATGGTCCATGCAACGCTCGATGGTGTTTCGCGAAATGATTTCGCCATCCGCGTCGACGTGGTTGTCCTGCTCGCCGAATTCCAGCAGGGCACCGTATTTGAAAGCCCATTGGTTGTCCCGGATAAACGCTTCCCGGTCATCTTCCGACAACGGTACCAGAAGAACAGCAGTTTCTTTCATCGTGTAAAACAGGTTGGCAATGCAAAACAGGCTGGAGCCCGGGGGAGGCTCCGTCATCTTCACTGACAGGCGGCCTGCAGGATTGCTGCGCAATCGTACAATCCCCTACACGATGGTGTACTGTCTTCCGATGATGGGGCCGATTATCCGCACATTTCCCGCCGAAAGCAAGCGTCTGACCGGCACCGGCTTATCCCGGTTTTTCAGGATAATTAATCCAGATTTGGACATTCCCCATTTTTCAACAGCGTAATTGCGTAAGATGCTGTAAAATAAGATTTTATGCCAACGCGCAAGTGAAATGTGGCTTTCCACGTTC
>CASFKR010000194.1 GCA_949295265.1 uncultured Verrucomicrobiota bacterium
ATACCTTATATTCCGACCCTGAAGGGGTCGAACGAAAGTGCGTAGGATGAGTAAAGCGAAGCCAGCGCAGGATTATTATTTGAGCCACACGGAGGGGCGAAGCCTCCGTGTGGCTCAATTTTCTAAACTCATCGCGAGGCTGAGTTTCACAACCTTCCTCCGTGTGGCTCAATTTCTAAACTCATCGCGAGGCTGAGTTTCACAACCTTCCTCCGTGTGGCTCAAAATTCCGGGATAAGCCTGTGCATTTCTGCGGCTGCAAAGGTTTCTTGATGAAAGCCATGCGCCCCTGTGACAAGATGGCGCATTTTCGCGCAGGATCCGCCGTATGTACGCTGACCGGTGACCTTGCAGGAATCCGGATCCGGGCATCCGCTCCCTTGCTGAAAACAGGCGAGTCGGGATAGAATCGCATCCCATTCCGATTCGGAGACCGGTCGGCCCGTGCGCCTCCCCCCATCCCTCCCCTTTTTGCTCCAGAACCCATGCAAACGACTCAACATTCAGAGCTGGAAAAATGCTCCTCCGCCGTCACCCTCTCCGACATGGAGATGTTTATTTTCCCGGATTTGATGTATGCGCTGATGCTGGCCAACATCATGTCGCCCATCCTTTGGCGCTGGCGCGAGGACCCCTGGTTCCGTGATTTCACCAAAGGCGGAATCGTCCCGCGCGTAAACCGCCTCAAGCAGTACATCATGGACCATTATGCGTTCAATCTGGACCTCTCGACGTGGGGGCTCACCACGCGCGAACGGGAAATCAACCGCTTCCGGGATTTCATTTCCCCGGAGGAACTGGCGCAGTCCAACGCCCTGTTCGGATACGAAGGCGACAAGTATTACTTCGATATCGATATCCGCCGCCATTTCGGGCTCGACAAATATACCGACGAAACCATCCCCTACTGGAAGACCGAGACCGTCGAAGCCATGACCGCCTTTTCGCTGCGCGAAGGCTATTCGACCGGTGCCGGCGAATGCGTCTCGCTCGCGGCACTTTACGGCGCCGCCCTCTTCATCGTGCTGGGCGTGCCGCTCTCGAAAATCTTCCTCATGGCGACCCCGCTACACTCCCAGAACCTCATCGACATCTCGACCGGCATCCTCACCAACAACCGCCGCATCGTCACCAAGAACATGTGGTTCAACGGGACGGCGCTCAGCGCGCAGGCGCGGCGCGCCCTCGAGCACGAGCGCGTCACCCTCGTGGCGCACGAAACGGGCGTCATCCACATTCTCGACCCCGAGGCCACCATCGACCCCGCCGCCTACGAGCGTTTCTCCACCGTGCTGCGCTCTTTCCTGACGGCGGAACTGACGCCGGAAATTCTCGGCAATTTCCTGCGCCAGGCACCCGAAATCCACCGCCATTTCGCCATCCGGCACACCATTGGCGGCACGCCGCGCTACATCGATCTGGAAAAAGCCTTCACCTACGAGCACGACTCGCCCTTCAAGGCGACCGACGTCACACGCGAAAAACTTTTCGCCGGCATCGAGCAGTCCGAATTCTACCCCGTCCCCTGCGACTGCCGAATTGTCCTCAACGATCTCGAGGACTTCCTCCGCACCCGCCGCACACCGCTCGACCGCCTTGCCGACCTCCGACCCTTCCTCGAAGGCCGCGGCAGCGTCTGCCCGGACGAATTTCTCTCGAAACTCGAAGCCTTCTGCCGCATCCATCCCCGCATCCCCGACGCCGCCGCGAAGCGCTTCGTTTCGAACGGAGAGCCGCTCAACATCACGCCGGACATGACGCGCGAGCAAATCATCGCGCGCATCGACGCGTTGCGCGGGCGCAACCGCTACTGCACCTATGCGTTCCACGCCTTCCGCGACCTCTCGCGCGCGGAGCCGGAGCCCTTCCTGCACGCCGCGCTGGAGCGCAGCCCCGTCTCCATCACGGAAGCGGCGGCGCGCTTCCCCGCCACGCCCGAAGGCGATGCCGCCCTCATCCAGGAGGTAACCGGGTTCCGTCCCGATTCCATCTACGAGGGCGAAACCCGCCTCGCGCAACCGGATGAAGTCTGGAACTTCCGCTCCGGCGACGGCATCGAGCGCCTCATTCTGCTGGCCAACCTCTTCTGCGCCCGCCATCCGGAGGCGCCCGGCCCCTTCCGCATCACGCAGCGCGGCGAAACCGCCACGCTCACACGCGGCGGACAAACCCTCGCAACCCTCCCCGCCGCCAAACGCGTCTCCCTCCCCGCCTTCTGAGCCGCCAGGCTTTCGGGATCATTAATCCAGACTTCTTGAAAGGTGGCTCCTGTAGCCTCTTTTCAAGACTAGATACTCGTGAATAGTCCGCCAATCCTTTTTCACCCGAAAGTTCAGTAAAATAACTCTGCCGTCGCTCCAATGGTTGCGCTGACTTCGTTCAGGCGGCTCTGCCGCCGAGAAAAAGTCCTTATTTGACACCTTGGTCGGAACGTTAGTGGAGACTT
>CASFKR010000195.1 GCA_949295265.1 uncultured Verrucomicrobiota bacterium
ACCCCGGTGTGCGCCACGGATCCGGTCAGCACCTTCAAGAACTGGTACGGCGATGTGCCGGAAGGGCAGGAGAGGGCCAATCCGCTCACGGTGACGATGGACAGCCCGAAGACCATCTACGCCGACTTCTCCCGGCGCTGGAAGTTTGTGGAGGGAACGGGCAACCAGATTACCGACGGCAACTTCGTGCTTCGCCTTTCCTCCGTACGGTCCGACGGCACCTACGGACTCGGTGTCGACGGCAACACCCGGTGCTACATTTCCGGGACGGGTTTTCTGGACCTGTCCGGCGTCCGGAGCGATCTCAACATTACGCTTTCCCAGGTTTCAACCTCCGCCTTTTCCGGCTGCATGGACCTGGTTTCGCTGGTGCTGCCGGATACCGTTACAACCATCGGGACGCAGAGCTTCTTCCTTTGCCGCAATTTGCGTTCCGTTCAGCTGCCGGCTTATCTGGAGTTGCTCAACTACCGGGCCTTTTACGAATGCGCCAATCTGGTCTCGGTGACGCCCTTCCTGCCGGACACGCTCAAAACCCTCGGTGAGGGCGTCTTTTTCAACTGCCGCAATCTGACGGGGGACGTGGTGCTGAGGCATCCGGATCTCACAAGCATTCCCACGGAGACCTTTACTTTCACCCGCATTACGTCGGCGGATTTCAGCGGCACTTCGGCAACGGCCATCGGTCCATATGTCTTCCAGAACTGCACTGCCCTGACCAATGTGGTGCTTCCTTCGACGCTGGAAACCATCAACTACCGGGCTTTTTATACCGCGACCAACCTGAAAACGGTGACGCCGTTTTTGCCGGCCTCGGTCAAGTCCATCGGAGAAGATGCTTTCGCGCACTGCCGCAACCTGGCGGGGGATTTGGTGCTGAGCAACCCGGCGTTGACGCAGCTCTACCCGTCGACGTTCAATCAGACGCTCATCAGTTCCGTCGACATGGGCAACACCAGTGTGACCAATATCCGGAGTTATGTCTTCGAGAGTTGCTCTGCGCTGACCAATGCGGTGCTTTCCCCGACGCTGGAATCCGTCGGCTACCGAAGTTTTTACGAGTGCAGGAATCTGGAGACGGTGACGCCGTTCCTTCCGGATACGGTTTGCCGGTTCGGGTATGAGTCTTTCTATAACTGCATCAATCTGAAAGGTACGCTGACCTTGCGTTCTCCCAGACTTACGTCCATCGGCACCGGCGAATTCTATAATCTGCGCAGCATCGGTTCCGTGGACATGAGCGCGTCCGGGGTGACCAATATCGGGCAGCAAGCCTTCCAGAACTGCTCTGCGCTGACCAATGCGGTGCTTTCCCCGACGCTGGAATCCGTCGGCTACCGGAGTTTTTTTGACTGCAAAAACCTGGAGACGGTGACGCCGTTCCTGCCGAAGCCGGTTGTGACCATTGGGCAGGAAGCGTTCAGCGGAACCGCCATCACCAACGCCCTGGAACTGACGAACCGCGAGTTCAGGGCGATTGCTTCCTCCGCCTTCAGCAGTGTAAAACTGCCTCGTGTCACATTGCCGAATGCCACATTCACCATCGGCAATTACGCATTCGTCGGCATCCCGACCAATACTCCGGTTTATTTCCTCGGAAAAGCGCCGACGTCCATCGGTACGGAGGCGTTCAACACCAGAAATTCCGCCTGGCCCTGCGTCTTCTACGCCTGCCGCAGGCTGGATGAAAAAGGGTGGGCCGACTGCACCGCGGAACTGACTGATTCCGACCTCGCCAAGGCCTCCTATCCCGGACGCGGCACATTCGGCGTTCTGGTCAACAACGGCTTGCGCCACTGGCTTGTCCACTGGAATTCTCCCGAGGCCTCCGGCCCCGCCCTCCTCCTCCTCCGCTGACGCGAAGCCGCACGGCAGTTGAAAAACAGCGCCCTCCGGAACAGTCCGTCCGGGGGCGCTTTCGGCACCCGGGATTCGCCTCAGGATTCGCTCCGCTCATCCGGATGCGGACGCGTTATTTGATCAGGACGATGGTCGGCATCAGCGGCTGGAAGGCGCGAAGATCGCGCAGGAGGTAATCTTCCGGAACAACAAAGTCGAAGAACCGGGCTTCGTCAATCGAGCCGCCCCACCAGCCGGCCGTCTGCGTGGCCTGGTAATAGCCGCGTTCGCCGCCGCCGATGACAAGCGCTGTGCCCATGGATTCGCTGGCGGTCCACACAGCAGGCCACGGCACGGAGAAGAACGGAGTCACTTCCGAAGAGCCCCAGGGTGTCATGTACACGATGTAGGAGTGTTCGGACGCATCCTTGAATCTGCAGACCGCGACCTGCATCCAGTCGCCGGGGGGCAGTTGAACGGCGGCCTCGGAAACAAAGTTTGTGTGTTTGCCTTCCCAATTCTGAAACGAGACCCTGTCCATAGCGCGAATTGGAGCCGCGTGCGAGCAGTGCATTGTTTTCGGAGCGTTCTTTCGGCATCCGGTAATAACCGAGGTACGTCCAGTTGCTGTACGTGTATGCATGGGGGCGGGCCGGATTTTCTGCGGGCAGGTTCGTGCACGCCACGAAGGAGAGTTGATTGGTAAAGCCGGTGTAGGCGCTGTTGTGCCCGCCGGGCGCGCCGCCGCGGACGCCGCCGCGGACAACGCCGTCGCGGCCGTTTCCGGACACGTCCGCCGTCATCCGGGATCCGTCCGCCAACTCGACGGGCTGTTCATCAAAGGAGTAATGGAACAGCGGCAGGCTGTTGAGTTCCAGCGGCTCGTTGCCCGTCGTTTTGTTGCGCAGCGCATTGAGCTCTTCGGCACGGAGAGCGCGCCCGAGCCAGAGCGCCGTTTCATCTACGTTGGCATTGAAGTAGCCGCCATAGGCCAGGGTCTCTGCACCGTTCCGTGCGCCCCCGAAGATGAAATACGGACCGGAGGCGAGGTTGGTGATGCTCGTGGGCGTGCTGTCCAGAATGGGGTGGCCGATGGTGCCGGCGGTGTCCGGAGAAAGGTAGATTTTGTAGTTGTGGAGCCCGTTGGTGGCGGAGGAGACGATTGCCAGCGTGTACCAGACGTCTTGCCGCCAGTCCGGAATTTCCGTGAGCAGGGGAACCGCAGTCCCGTTGTCACCAAACAGAGCCAGCCGCATGCACCCGCGATACTGGGCGTTCGTCGGCATGA
>CASFKR010000196.1 GCA_949295265.1 uncultured Verrucomicrobiota bacterium
CACCCGGCAGTGCCCGTCGCGGGTGAGCGTCACTTCAATGTGCTTGCAGAAGCCCGCCATCGCTTCGTCGATGGCGTTGTCGATCACTTCGTTGACGCAGTGGTGGAAGCCGCGCACAAAGGTGTCGCCGATATACATGGCGGGGCGGAGCCGGACGGCTTCGGGGAAGCCGAGCGTCTGAATATCGTCACCGGTGTAATCTTTTTTGGCGCGGGTGTCCGCGGCGGCCTCCCGAATGGCCATTTCGTTGTTGTTTTCCAGCGGATCGGCGGCCGTTCCGCCGGGTTGGGGAGAGGTGCTGTTTTCCATGAGATGAGAAGGGTGTTTATGATAGGAAAATGATACCAAGAACCCGGGAAAAAGGAAAGTACTATTTTATAGTTTTCGTGCGCGCGGGCATGTCCGCGTACGCGCGCACGCGAACCCGCCCGGTCGGGGCGGTGAAGTCGCCTCTTCTGCCGGTCGGCTTCTCAGGCGGTGGATCACCGCCCGACCGGCCTTGGTCGCTGGCGCATGCGTCGACCGCCCACTCCGAGGGCGGCAAAGCCAGCGGAGCGGGGCACTGCCGGGCGCGCAGGCAATGTCGTGGCAGGGCACTGGACTCGATGCTGTCTGGGGCCACTGGGAGTACTGGGGCAAAAGGGAGGACTGCGCTGGCTCATCGCATGCGCTGGCGAGCCGTCGTGTTCGTCCTGTTCGTCCTGTTCCCGGCTTGCTCAGTGAGCGGCGAGCCAGTTGGGCCCGATGCCGATATCGGTTTTGAGTGGAACCGAGAGCGTCAGCGCATGTTCCATGGCGTCGCGCACCAGTTCGGAAACGGTCTGCGTTTCCGCCTGCGGGACGTCGAACAGCAGTTCGTCGTGAACCTGCAGGAGCAGCTGCGCACCCAGATGGCGGTCGCGCAGGGCGCGGTGGACGCGGATCATGGCGAGCTTGATGAGGTCGGCCGCCGAGCCCTGCACGGGCGTGTTGACGGCGTTGCGCTCCGCTCCGGCGCGCACCGTGCCGTTGCGCGACTGGATGTCGCGTAGCGGACGGCGCCGCCCGAGCAGCGTCGTCACAAAGCCGTTCTCCCGGGCTTGCGCAATCGTCGCGTCCATGTAGGCGCGGACCTTCGGGAAGCGCTGGAAATAGGCTTGGATCATGTCCGCCGCCGCCGTGCGCGAGCAGCCGATGCGCTGCGCCAGCCCGAAGGCGGAAATGCCGTAGATGATGCCGAAATTGACCTGTTTGCAGGAGGCGCGCTGCTCGCGCGACACGTCCTCCGGCGCAATGCCGTAGACAAGCGCCGCCGTCTGCCGGTGGATGTCCGCCCCTTGCCGGAAGGCGTCGATGAGCGCCTCATCCCCGGAGAGGTGCGCAACCATGCGCAACTCGATTTGCGAGTAGTCGGCCGAGAGCAGGACGTGGTCCGGCGCATTCGCGATGATGGCGGCGCGGATGCGTTTGCCGCGTTCGGTGCGGATGGGGATGTTCTGCAGATTCGGGTTGTCGGAGGAGAGGCGTCCCGTTTCCGTGAGCGCCTGATTGAAGGAGGTGTGGACGCGCCCGTCGCGGGGGTCGATGCACTGCGGCAATTTGTCGATGTAGGTCGATTTGAGGCGCGTGCAGACCCGGTATTCGAGCATCAGCGGGACGATGGGATGCAGATGCGCGATGTTCAGCAGCACGTCTTCGGCCGTGGATGCCTTGCCGGTGGAGGTTTTGCCGCCCGCCGGCAACTTGAGTTTGTCGAAGAGGATGGCGGCGAGCTGCGAAGAGGAGTCGGGGTTGAAGGTTTCCCCGGCGGCCTCGAAAATCTGATTCCGCAACTGGTCGAGTTCGCCCTGGAGCTCCACCCCGTAGGCGGCGAGGGCTGCGGTGTCGATGCGGACCCCGGCCGCCTCCATGTCCGCCAGCACGGGCACGAGCGGATTTTCGGCTTCGGACCAGACCCGCCAGGCGTTCTTTTCGCGGAGGATGGGCGTGAGCTTTTCGTGGAGGCGGAAGGTGACGTCGGCATCTTCGGCGGCATAGACGGCGACTTCGTCGACGGGGACTTCATCCATCGTCTTTTGCGTTTTGCCGCGCGGGCCGATGAGCTGCTCGATGGGGATGGGGTCGTAGTGCAGCAGTTCGCGCGAAAGCGGATCCATGCCGTGGCGCGCGGTGGGGTCGAGCACGTAGTGCGCGAGCATGGTGTCGGCAATGGGGCCCTCGACGGCGATGCCCATGCCGCGGAGCACATGGAGGTCGAATTTGGCGTTGTGGCCGATTTTGACGATGTCGGGGCTGGCGAAGACGGGCGCGAGCGCCTCCGCGACTTCGGCGGGCGTCAGCAGTGCGGGCGCGGGGG
>CASFKR010000197.1 GCA_949295265.1 uncultured Verrucomicrobiota bacterium
CTGCGCGGCGCGCGGCGTGGGGAGCGGCGCGGCTGCGGCGACCGCCTTGCCGGTCGGCGCCGGTTCCGCGGGCGTCTCTTTTTCCGGCGTTTCGTCCGCGGCCGGAACGGCGGGCGCGGACGGTTCCGCGGCGGGCATCGTCTCCATGAGCTGGAGCAGATCGGGTTCCGGCGTCTTCTCCGCTGGTTTTTCCGGTGCCGCCGCGGCGGGTGCCTCTGCAGGCGCCGGTGCCGCCGGTTTGGGCATGGGCTGCGGCTCGGGCGCGCGATTGTGGACGGCGGTGGGATCGGGAATCGCCACGTGATCGCGCTCGCTTTCCGGTACCACGGGCGTCACCACCTCGAGCGGCGCCCCGGCCTCCGTCGCCATCTCGAGCGGCACCACGGGCTGACGGTTGTCCGAATTGCCCGCACCGTAGGTCGCCATGTATTCAGCCACGAGCGGATCGGGGTCGAGCCCCACCGCTCGTGCGTAGAGTTTGATGAAGCCCCGCGTGTAGACCGGTGCCGAGAAATCTTCGAATTTGTCGTTCTCGAGGTCCTCAATCTGTTTGACCATCATCAGGGTCGTAACCTTGATGTCCTCAATGGAAAGACCGCGGGCTTCACGCGCGGCACGCAGGGCGGGTCCAATCATGGCAGGGATGTGGCTGGGGCGGGGCAGGGCTCCGCAGGGACGGAAACAGAGGAAAGGGGGAAAAATCAGGCGGGTTCGTCGAAGTCTTCAAACGTGCCCGAAGGGGCGTCGTCATGCAGCGATGTGCGGAGAATTTCGCGGGGTGAATTGCCGTTGGCGGGGCCGACGCAGCCGCGCGCTTCGAGCTCTTCCATGATGCGGGCGGCGCGGTTGTAGCCGAGGCCGAGTTTGCGCTGCAGAATCGAAGTGGAGCCGCGCTGCGTCTGCACGATGACATCGAGCGCGCGGGCGAGCAGTTCCTCCTCGCCATTCTTTTCGCCGCCGCCGTCTCCGCCGTCGCCGGCGCCCTCCTCTTCGATGCCCTGAATGGGCTTGTCGCCGGTGGATTTGACCTTGATGCGGTCGAGCTTTTCCTTGATTTCGGCAATGTAGGCGGGCTGACCCTGAGCGCGGTAGAACTCGGTGAGCGTGCGGATGTCCTCATCGTCAATCCAGCAGCCCTGCGCACGGAGAATGTTGCTGGCCGTCGGATTCATGAAGAGCATGTCGCCCTGCCCGATGAGCGTTTCGGCACCCGCGCTGTCGAGAATCGTGAGGGAGTTGACGGCGCCCGTCACACGGAAGGCGATGCGCGCCGGGAAGTTGGCTTTGATTTTGCCGGTGATGACTTTGACGTCGGGGCGCTGCGTGGCGAGGATGAGGTGGATGCCTACGGCGCGCGCAAGCTGCGCGAGGCGCACCACGCGCGGCTCGACATCCCCGCCCGCGAGCATCATCAGGTCCGACATTTCGTCGATGACGATGACGATGTACGGGAGCCGCGCGGGTGGATCGGCCGATTCGTCCTCATCGCCGAAGAGCGAGGGCTGGCGGGCGGCTCCGCGCCCGTTGTAGTCGATGATGTTGCGCACGCCCACGGAGCGGAACAGCTTGAGGCGGCGATTCATTTCGTCGATCGCCCACTGCAGGCAGACCGCGACCTTGGGCGCCTCGGTGACGACGGGCACCACGAGGTGCGGCAGCTCCGCATACGGCGTGAACTCGACCATCTTGGGGTCCACGAGGATGAGGCGCAGCTGCTCGGGAGTGCGCGAGAGCAGGAGGCCGCAGAGAATGGAGTTGAGGCACACGGATTTACCGGCGCCCGTCTGCCCGGCCACAATCATGTGGGGCATTTTGGCGAGGTCGGCAATGACGGGCTGTCCGTCCACATCGCGCCCGAGAAGCATCGGGATGGCCATTTTGCCGACTGCCGTCTCCCATTCGGGCGTTTCGGCCACGCCGCGGAACGAAACGGCGCGGCGGTGCAGATTTGGCACCTCGAGCCCCACGACGTCCTTGCCGGGAATGGGCGAAATGATGCGCAGCGAGCGGGCGCGCAGTTCCATCTGCAAATTGTCGTGGCAGCCGTCGATGCGGTTGACGCGCACGCCGGGCGCGGGCTTGACCTCGTAGCGCGTGATGACGGGGCCGCACACGACTTCGGTGACCTTGGCCTCGAGGTGGAACTGCGCGAGGGTGCGCTCGATGATGGCGCTGCGCTCGCGCACCTCCGCATCGTTGTTGCGGGCGGTTTCGGGCGGTTGCGGGTGGAGGACTTCGTCGATTTCCGGGCAGGAGAAGACGACGGGCTCCGGCTGCAGGGGAGGCTCTGGCTCGGGCGCGGGGGCGGGCGCGGCGCGGCCCCGCCGCCGCG
>CASFKR010000198.1 GCA_949295265.1 uncultured Verrucomicrobiota bacterium
ATTGCAGCACCCGAACCCCGACCCGTCCAGGATTGCAAAAGTAAACGCATCGAATCAGGTGCGTTTACTTCGGCAATCAAGGTCAAAAATCCGGGATAAGTCTGGACGCGGGCGGCGGTTGCGCGGGTGCAGGGCGAGCGGTATCCTTAACAGCCTTCTGTGAATTTACGGGATTTTCCTGTCATGATGGTATTTCTTGGGGTATTGGCCGGGCTTTGCGCGGCCTTTTTCCAATCCTGCTCCTATCTGGCATCCGGCCGGTATGTGCGGGAGTCGAATCGTCCGGCGTACACGCTTTTGCCGCCCTCTTTCCTGCTGATGGGGTTGCTGGCCCTGCCGCTGCTGCCGCTGACGCTGCCGGACCGATCTCCCGCGTGGGGTCCGCTGCTGGCCGCCGCCGCCGGGTGCATCATCTTTTGCATTTTGGCCAATGGCGCGATGTTTTTCCTGCTCAAGCACGTGGATTCTTCGCGTTCTTCGCCGTTGCTGGCGCTCAAAATTCCGATGCTGGCCTTTGCCTACACATTTTTGCTGGATAAGCCGTGCTCGGTACTGCAATGGATCGGCGTGGTCCTGGTGCTGCTTTCCACGATGATGCTCAGCGGGGCGGGGCGGCGCATTCCGCCGATGGCATGGGTATGGCTGCTGCTGGCCTGTGCTGGTTACTGCCTGTCGGATTACTGCATCAAGCTCACCTTTGAAGTGGCCGAGCCGGTCTGCTCCGGTGTCCTGCATTACTCGTTTTTCTCGTGCTCGGTCATCTACGTTATCGGCGGCATTCTCTCGCTGCTGTTTCTGCCGCTGGCGGGGCATTTTACGCTGCCGATGTGGCGGCGTTATGCGACGCCGTATGCGCTGGCATGGTTGCTGGGCATGTTCGTGCTGTTCATCTGCTTTGCCCTGTGCGATCTGGTGCTGGGCAACATCGTGCAGAGCACGCGCGGCCTCATCTCCGTGGTGCTGGGCTGGTTCATCATGAAAAGCGGGCACACGGAGCTGGAGGAGAAGGTTTCGCGCAACGTGCTCTGGCAGCGCGTGGCGGCGGCCATTCTCATGACGGTGGCGGTCGGTCTTTCCGCAATCGGCCAGCACAGCGTTTCCGCACCGACGGAGACGCCGCCCGCTGAGACGGCGGCCGTTTCCGAATAAGAGGCATGCCATGATGACCCTGACCTACGAATACGGTCATGCGCTGTACGTCAATCTCACCAACCGGTGTGATTGCGCCTGCCGGTTCTGCCTCCGCAACCATGGCGCGAACGGCAGCATTTACGCCGACAATCTCTGGCTCGAGCGGGAACCGGCCCGGCAGGAGCTCCTCGACGCCCTGCTTTCGCGCCCTCTCACCACCTATCCCGAAATCGTCTTTTGTGGTTTCGGGGAGCCCAACTTCCGGCTCGAAGACATCCTGTGGCTGGCGGACCAACTCAAGGCGCAGGTGCCCGGACTGCCCGCGCTGCGCATCAACACGAACGGGCATGCAAGCCTGGTTCTGGGGCGCGACGTAACCCCGGAGCTCGCCGGACGCATTGACCGGGCTCTCCATCTCGCTCAACGCGGCCACGCCGGAGCGGTACGTGGAAGTAACGCGCCCGCGCGACGGCCTCCGCGCATGGGAGGCGATGCTCGATTTCACGCGCAAAGCCGTCCGCTATGTTCCGGATGTGCAGATGACCATCGTGGACAAAGACCTGCCCCCGGGCGAAATCGAAGCCTGCCGCGCCCTTTGCACCTCGCTGGGCGCACACCTGCGCGTCCGCTCCTTCATTGCGGGGTAGTGCAACGCAGAGGCGCCGCGGGAGATAAAAGTGCCTCTTTTTTTCCGGGTTCCCGCAGTTACGCGCGGGAGTCGGTACGGAGGACGGCCCAGGAGGTGATGTTGCGCTGCTTGAGGGAGAAGCCCACGCCGATGCAGGTCACGGGGCGCGGGTCGTTGCGGTAGCGCTCGGCATAACCGCGGTCTTCCATCTGCTTGAGGGCGCGGACCGCTCCCTGGCGAATCTTGAACTCGAAAAGGTAGATGGCTTTCGGGGTCTGCACCACGCAGTCGGCACGCCCCTTGGCGGAGACCACCTCGCATTGGGCGGGGTAGCCCAGCATCGTGAAGATGGTGTAGATGATGCCTTGGATGTGCGCCTCCTGGACTTCCGCCTCCTGCATGTTGCCGTAGTAGAGGCTGGCGAAGAAAGCCACGAAGAAATTGCGCATACCCTCGAGGTCGTCCGCACGAATAGCGTCCTGAAGGTCTGCGACATT
>CASFKR010000199.1 GCA_949295265.1 uncultured Verrucomicrobiota bacterium
TTTTATTCACCCATTGGGTGAAACAGAAAAACCGAAGCAAAGCCGCGGTTTTATTGGCTTAAATGGCGATTCGCGACGTCCAACTGCCGAATTTAGGTTTACACCTTGGTCGGAGCGTTAGCGGAGACAGAGTCCGTGTGATAAATCTCCCCCTGCGCTGGCTTCGCTTCACCTGCTTTCCTCTGCGTCTCCCGCCCTCCGCGTCTCCTCCCCGTCTGCGGCAGCGCGTAGCTGCTGCCAAATCCTGTGAATCCTGTCTAAACAATCCCTTCGACTGCTTTCCTCTGCGTCTCTGCGGGAAACTAAAACTGCGGCGTGGTGGCAGGGGCGTGGCGGCGCATGCAGTAGTTGAGGAGCCGCTCCCCGCGGCGCTCGACGATGTTTTCGCGCACCACCCGGTACCCGTGATGCTCGAAGAAAGGGCGTGCGGTTTTCGAGGCGAAGACCGTCACAGGGCCCGGCGGCAGCGATGCTTCCAGCTGCGCAAGCAGGGTGCTGGCTACGCCGCGCCGCTGATGCGCCCGGTGTACATACAGGCGGTCAATGAGCCCGCCGTCCGGTTGCGGCGCCGCATCGCCGAAGCCGATGATTTCGCCCTGCTCAACGGCGACCAGCGCGTGCTGCGCCAGCAGCGAGGCGTTCCACGCCGCCGGGTCTTCGCACCCGGTCGCCCAGGCCCGAAGCTGCGCCCCTGTGTAGTCCGCGGCGGCAACCGTGTGAACCGTCTCGTAAAAGAGGCGCAGAACGGCATCGATGTCCGCCGTACAGTAAGGGCGGATGGTCATTGCGCGGCGCGCGCTTGGTCGGCGAGCAGCTGACACCGGAGCCCCAGCTCTGCGGCGGCAAAAACGTGCGCCTGCGTCATGGCGGTTTCGGTGCGGTCCAGGCAGTCGCGGATAAAACGCGCGAAAAAGGGTGTTCCGCAGGTACCCTTTGCCTGCACATTCACTTCGTGCTTCTGATTGAAGAGGTACAGGCGGTTGTCCCCATAGTCGGTGGCCACGTCGATATATTTGCGCAGCTCAATGGTGCCCTCGGTGCCGAGGATGAAGATGCGCCCGTCGCCCCACGTATGGAGGGCGTCGGGCGTCAGCCAGTCGACGCGGAATTGGAACGAGGCGCCGTTCGGCGCCACCATGGAGGCTTCTCCGAAGTCCTCCAGTTCTGGAAAATCCGGATGCGCCACATTGGCGACCCGCGCCGAGATAATGTCCGCCGTCTCCACACCGGCATAGGTGAGAAACTGCTCGCACTGGTGCGCCGCAATGTCGCAGAGAATGCCGCCGTAGTCCGCTTTGCGGAAAAACCAGTCGGGACGCGACTCGGGCGGTCCCAGCCGGTGGGGCCCCATCCCGATGACGTGGACCACGCGGCCGATGGCACCTTGCCGGATCAGTTCCCCGGCGAGAATCGAGCACTCGGAGGCAAGCCGTTCGCAGTAGTAGCAGTAGTATTTGCGTCCAGTCCGGTCAACCGCCTCGCGCACGGCGGTGAGCTGCGCGAGCGTGGTCATGGGCCCCTTGTCCGTGAAGTAATCCTTCCCGGCTTCCATGACGCGGATGCCCAGTTCAGCGCGCCGCGCGGTGATATCCGCGCCGCAGACGAGCCGCGTCTCCGGGTCATCCAGAATTTCATCGAGGCAGCGGGCGACCCGTGCCTCCGGATACCGGGCGCACAGGGTATCGGAGAGCTTGCGGGCATGCGGCTCGTCATCGGGGAGAATCCAGCGGACGTTGGCGCCGGAGCCGACGAGTCCCGCCGCCATGCCGCCGAGGTGTCCGTGATGGGGTGCGACGAGTGCGATGGGAAATTCGCCCGGCGCGCAGGCGGGTCCGGGAGGCGGTTCGACGGGGAAGCCGATTTCGTGGGGCAGGACGGTGTGGAGCATGGCGGCGGTGTGGTGGAAGCGGGGGCGGGGGCGCGGCGGGCTCAGAAGAGCGTGGCTTGCACGGGGCCATCGGGTTGCGGCTGCGGCTGCGGGCGGGACGGCTGCTTGCGCGGGCGGCGCGGCTTGGGCGGCTCTTCTCCTTCGGCCGGCGCGGGCGACGCGTCTTCCCGGACGACGGCGTGAACGCT